>NZ_JBLLJM010000015.1:0-22133 GCF_053543495.1 Camelimonas sp. ID_303_24 | reverse complement strand
GTCAAGGACCTCGATATCGGGGTTGAGGCCCTGTACCAGCGCCTCGATATCGCCGGGGGACGCGTCTACGACGCCAACAAGTTTGGCTCGCTCACCGGCAAGACCACCACCTATGACGATAACTGGCTGACCCGCCTGCGGATCGACCGCACGTTCTGAGATGGGCCCCGGGCCGCGTGATGCCTCGGGACGGCCCCTGTCGCGGCGCGATACTGTTTCCTGGAGGGTGGGGCGCCGCCTCCGCCTTTGTAGATCAGGAGCGGCTCGCCAGTCGCGGCCAGATGGCCAGCCGGTTGATCCAGGCAACGCGCCAGCCGCCTGACATGTGTTCGAGCAGCGTGACCGACAGTGGTTCGATGACGAGGCTGAGCGCGGTTGCCGGCCGCATGTCGAGCGCCACGGCGACAGCGGCCCGGATGGCGCCGGAATGGGTCACGACGACATGGTCGCCGTCCTTGAGAGAGCCGAGAAAATCGCCGATCCGGGCGATCTGCTGGCTGAAGCTTTCTCCCCCTGGCGGCGTGTTGCTGGCGGGGTCCCGCCAGAACAGCGCATAGGCATCGCCGGGCTCCGCGGCCAGATCGGCGTGGCGGCGGCCGGTCCAGTCGCCAAAATTCTGTTCCGAGAGCCGGCGGTCAAGCGTTGGGGCCAGCTCGAGCGCCGCCGCTGTCTGGCGCGTGCGCAATGCCGGACTGCTCCAGCTGGTCGCGGCGGCGGCTGACTGGCGCAAGGCCACCCGCGTCGCTGCAACAAGCGCGTCGTCCGCCGTGTCAGCCGGCGCATCCGGGCCATGGATCACGCCGGCCGGACCTGCCACCGGCGCGTGCCGGACAAGAAAAATCCGTCGCAGCCCATTCATGCAACTGCCCCGGCCATGGCGGCGAAGAGCAGTAGCAGGGCGATTTCGGTAACCTGTTCAGCACAGCCGAGCACATCGCCGGTGTAGCCGCCGAGCAGGCGCAGCGCCAGCCAGCGCATGGCGAGCGCGCTGGCAAGGGTCACGGCAATGGCCGCGACAAACCAGGCTTTCGGCAGGCAGAGCGCCGCGATGACCAGCGCCGCGATCACGGCCGATACGACCACATGCAATTCAGGGCGCCCGGCCGAGCTGGCAAGGCCGTCCCTGCGCGCCTGGGGGGTCCAGCGGCTGATCGCCGCCGGCGCCATGCGGCCGAGGGCGCCGCAGGCGGCGAGGGCGGGGATGGCCATGGGCAGGGGCAGGGCGATCAGGGCCGAAACCCTGGCAATGGCGGAAAACACCAGGGCCAGCGCGCCGAAGGTTCCAATCCGGCTGTCGCGCATGATTTCCAGCCGGCGCTCGCGCGTGTAGCCGCCGAGGCCATCGGCCATATCGGCCAGGCCATCCTCGTGCAGGGCCCCGGTCAGCATGGCGCTGGCGAGAAAGGCGATGGCGGCGGCGGCGGGCAGGGGCGCGCCGGCGCGGGCAAGGCCCAGATAAACCAGAGCGGTGGCCACGCCGATCAGCGCCCCGATCACCGGGAAAACCCTGAGGCAGCGGGCAATGTCCGGCCTGTCGACCGCGCCGGCGGGAATGCGGGTGAGAAAGCCGGCGGCCACCTGAATATCGTCCCGCAATTCCTGCAATATCGGCTTCACCATGATCTTCTCCTGGTCATGGATCTCCTCCTGGCCATGCCGGGGGCCGTCGTCGCGAACCCCTGTGGCAGGCCCAACCGCATAGCGTTTTCGTGTGTCCGGCGCCAGCGGTGGCGCCAGGGCCCGGTGGGTCTGGTGCATCGGGTTTCGCGCTGGTCAGGGCGGCGCACGGCGCACGGCGCGCAAGGCAAGGGCGTTAGCCATATTGATGTGAGTCTGGCCGGCGCGGATGCGCCAGCATCATCGCGATCTGGTATGGGTGTTCCGGGCAATCCGCATCCGGCAATTGCCGGAGTGCGGCTGGAACGGGGCGCCATGTCTTCCGGCGCCTGGCCCGGCCTGGCCATTGCCGCAGGGCGATGGACCTTCGCGCCGGAGCATGGCATTGCCGCGATGTAATCTGGCGCTGTCCCGGCGCAGGCTGGCGCCAGCCCGGGGCATTGCCGGCTCGAATGTTTCCCCGCAACGGGCGCGGCCGCCCGGCGCGTTTGGGGAAGGCGTCGGATCAGGCGGGAGATCAGATATGTCAGATGGCAGGACCGGCTGGCTGTTGCGGCCTGTTTCAGTCGCGGGGGGCATCTTCGCGCTGTTGGCGGTAGCCGCGGCGCTGACGCCGGGGCTCATCCCCCGAACCTGGATCACCCAGGGCGTGCTTTCCGGCTGCGCGGCCGCGACGGGCTATGCCTTCGGGTCGTTTCTGGGCTGGCTGTGGCGGTTTCTGGAGCTGCCCGATCCGGCGCGCCCCTGGTTGCGCGTGGCGCGCTTGGCGGCGTTGGCCGGCGGCGTGGCGCTGGTGGGCTACGCCATGTGGTTCGCCCGCGCCTGGCAGGACGATGTGCGCCAGCGCATGGGCATGGCGTTGACCGGGCAGTCGGACACGCTGGAGGCGGCCCTGCTCGCTGTTCTGACATTTCTGCTGCTTCTGGTCCTGGGGCGACTGTTCCAGCTGGTGTTGCGGTATGTGGCGCTGCGTTTTTCGCGGATGGTTCCGCCAAAGATCGCGGCCCTGCTTGGCGCCATATGCGCCGTGCTGCTGTTCTGGGGCGTGTTCAACGGCGTGCTGCTGCGGTTTGCGCTGCACGCGGCGGATTCATCCTACGCCGCCGTGGACGCCCGCATTCCGGCCGAGAGCGCGCCGCCGGACGATCCTCTCGTTCCAGGCAGCGGCGCCTCGCTGGTCCGCTGGGAGGATCTGGGAGCGGCCGGCCGCCGGTTCGTCAGCGGCGCGCCTTCGCAGGAGGCCTTGTCCCGCTTCGCTCCTGGCCCGGTTGTCCGGCCCCTGCGGGTTTACGTCGGGCAGCGCGCCGCCGAGACGCCGCGCGAACGGGCGGCGCTGGCGCTGGCTGAAATGAAGCGGGTCGGCGCGTTCGATCGCAAGGTCCTTGTCATCATTACGCCAACGGGCACCGGCTGGGTGGATCCTGGCGGCATCGACACGCTGGAGTTCCTGCACAGCGGCGACGTTGCCAGCGTCGCGGCGCAATATTCCTATCTGGCGAGCTGGCTGTCGCTGATGGTGGAGCCGGGCTACGGCGCCGACATGGCGCGGGCCCTGTTCCTCGAGGTCTATGGCTACTGGACGACGCTGCCAAAGGCCACGCGGCCGAAGCTCTATCTGCATGGGCTCAGCCTCGGCGCCATGAACGGCGAGCGCTCGGCCGAACTGTTCGAAATCATCGGCGATCCCTACCAGGGCGCGATGTTCGCCGGCCCGCCATTCCCCAGCCGGGTCTGGCGGACGATCACGGACAACCGCAACCCTGGTTCGCCCGAATGGCTGCCGCGCTTTCGCGATGGCGCGCATGTCCGCTTCACCGCCCAGCGCAACGCCCTGGAAGAGCAGGGCGATCACTGGGGGCCGATGCGCACGGTCTATCTGCAATACGCCAGCGATCCGGTGACGTTCTTCAGTTTTTCATCCTTCTACCGTGAGCCGGACTGGATGAAGCCGCCGCGTGGCCCGGACGTATCGCCGCTGCTGCGCTGGACGCCAGGCGTCACCTTCCTCCAGCTGGCGCTCGACATGGCGATGGCGACGACAACGCCGGCGGGCTACGGCCACGTCTTCGCGGCGGGGGATTATCTGGACGCCTGGCTGGCGGTGAGCCCGCCCGACGGCTGGACGCCAGAACGCATCGCCAGGCTCAGGCAATATTTCGCCAGCGGCGGGGAGTAACCGGGCGTCCGGCTGAGGGCTGGCATGACGCCCCGGGGCTGTCTCGCCGTCTCGCCGTCAGCCGGCCGCCTCCGCCTCACAGAGCGCCCTGAGCTGGTCGGCGACCACGCCCCAACCTTCTTCAAAGCCCATGTCCCTGTGGCGGCGCATGGCTTCCTCTGTCCAGTGTCGCGCGCGCGCCGTGTACAGCGCGCCGTCGCCATCCGGCTCCACTTCGAAGAAACCGACCATGAACGGTTCTTTCGGCGTGAAATCGCTGGCAAAGGCATCGGTTACGACAAAACGGCGTCCGGGCTCCCAGGCGAGATAAACCCCGTCATTGCGGATTTCCTCGCCATCCGGACCGTGCATGATGCTGGTTTCATGGCCGCCAGGGCGGGCGTCGCGCGCCACCACTTCGTAGCGCCAGGGTTTGGGGCAGAACCACTCGCCCGTGCGTTCCGTCATCACCCGCCACACCAGTTCCGGCGGCGCCGCGATGTGGCGGCTGACGCGCAGTTCCCAGCCGTTCGCGCTGTCTGTCATGGTCGGTTTCCTGTCAATGCGCTCCCAGGCGCTGCCAGTGTTTCCAGGCGCTGCCAGTGTTTCCAGGCGCTGCCAGTGTTTCCGGGCGCGGCCGATGCCGTTCCGGCTCACTTATGGATGGTGCAGACAGTCGCAGCCCGGCGCGGGCGCGGCTTTCCTACGCGCCGAGCGACACCAGCGGCGCGAAGCCGCCATAGATCATCCGTTTGCCGTCGAACGGCATCGGGTTCTTTTCCGGATTGAAACGGTCGTCGGTTTTCATCAACTCCTCCATGCGCTGCATGGCGGCGTCGCGCGTCGCTTTGTCGGGCCACTCGATCCAGGAAAATACCACCGTTTCATCGTCCTTCGCCTGAACGGCGCGGTGGAAATCCGTCTGCACGCCGCCAGGCACGTCGTCGCCCCAGCATTCGAGCACGCGCAGCGCCCCCATCTCCAGAAACGCCGCGTCGGCAGTCTCGGCGTGCAGGCGGAACTTCTCCCTGTTCGCCGTCGGAACGGCGATCACGAAACCATCAATGTAGCTCATCACGCATCCTCCTTTTCGTTTCCCCATGATGCGAATATTGTTATAAATAACAACCATGAAGTTAAAAGAGATAACTAAAAACTCCGTGAACCCGGCCAGGCGCGCCTATGACGATGCCTGCGGCCTTGCCCATGCGCTGGAGTTGCTGGGCGAGCGCTGGACGCTGCTGGTGGTGCGCGAGCTGATGCTGGGCGGCCGCCGGTTCAGTGAACTGCGCGCCGCATTGCCGGGGCTGAGCGCCAATGTGCTTACCCAGCGCCTGGCCGCCCTGGAGGCGCATGGCGTGCTGCGGCGGCGCGTGCTGCCGCCGCCGGCGCGCGTGCAGATCTACGAGCTGACGGAATGGGGCTATGAAGCCGGCCCGGTGATCGCGGCGCTGGGGCGCTGGGCGGCGCGCTCGCCAGCCCACGATCCCACCCTGCCGATCAGCGCCGTATCAGTCCTGTTGTCGCTCCAGACCATGTTCCGGCCCGGCGGGCCGGGCGACGCGCCGTTCACCGTTGGTTTCCGGTTCGGCGACGACGGCTGGCTCGGCCGGGCGGACGCGGAAGGTTTCGTCGCCGGGCGCGGCGATCCAGGCGCCGCCGACATCTGCTTCACCGGCGCGCCGGAGGCGCTGGTCGCCTTCGTTTACGGCGGCGCGCCCCTGGCAGAGCTGGCGGCCGCTGGAACCCTGACCCAGCGGGGCGATCCGGCGCTGGCGGCCCGCTTCGCCAGCCTGTTCAGCCTGCCGCCGAAGTTCGATCCGCATGCCTGAAAAGCAAAACGCTCCGGCGTGGGCCGGAGCGTTGGCGGTTCTGGGTGTTGCGGGTTCCAGCCAGCCTGGCGTCAGGCGGCGTCGGCGACGAAGTTCTTCCAGCCGGTGGCCATATAGTCGATGAACTTCGGCCCCAGCGCCTCGGCCGCCAGATGGTCGCGGCTGACGGGCAGCGGCAGCGACGAGAATGCGGGATCGGCAAGCGCGCGCAGCGGGAAGTCGTGGTGCAGGATGGCGCCGCGGCCGATGAGCGCGAAGTCCGCGCCGGCGTCGAGGCAAGCCTGGGCCGTGGCCGCATCCATGATTTTGCCGGCGACGCCCAGCGGCGTGTTGCCGCGCGGCAGCTCGGTGAAGCAGTCGATGAGGCGCTTGCCGTGATGCGCCGGGTCTTCCGGCTGTTTGAAGACGCTCCACAGCGACATGTCGAGATAGTCGATCTTGCCCGAGGTCATCAGCTCTGTGGCCAGCGTGCGGGCTTCGTCCAGCACAATGCCATAGCGCTCCGGCGACAGGCGCACGCCGAGCTGGAAGTCGGCCCGGGTTTCGGCGCGCACGCCGTCGATGATCTCATTCAGCAGGCGCGCGCGGTTTTCCAGCGAACCGCCATAGGCGTCGTCCCGGATGTTGCCGGCGTCGAGAAAGTGGCACAGCAGATAGCCATGGGCGCCGTGAAGCTCCACGCCGTCGAAACCAGCCTTTTCGGAGCGCACCGCCGCGGCGATGAAATCATCGCGCAATTGCTTCACTTCGTCGGTGGTGAGGGCGCGGGCGCCGGTTTCGGCCATGGCGACGGGGGCGACCGGCTCTGCTCCGGTCAGTTCACGCGACGAACGCTGGCCGGAATGCTGCAACTGGACGGAGGAGAGGCTGCCCGCGGCGCGGATGCCATCGGCCAGGCGGGTGAGGCCAGGGAGCTGCGCATCGCACCACGCGCCCAACTGGCCGTTGAAGCCCTGGCCGGTGCGCTGCACATGGGCGGCGCAGGTCATGGTCAGGGCAAAGCCACCCTCGGCGCGGCGCACCAGCCACTTGTATTCATCCTCATGCAGGGTGCCGTCCGGATTGCTCTGCATGTTGGTCAGCGGGGCCAGCATGAAGCGGTTCTTCATGGCCTTGCCGCGCGGCAACGGCAGGGAATCGCCCAGCCTTTTCATGGATGCGGACTGCGTTCCGTTGGCGCCTGTCATGGCGGTTCCTTCCCGTGCACTGGTATCCAGACTGTTCTCGGGGAGGTTCTGGCGCCATTTGCCGCATCTGGCAATGAAAGGCGGCGCTGGCCGGCGCATGGGCGGCAACGGCAAAACCGCGCCCAAATGAGCGCGGGTCAACCCACCCGGCGCGCATCGCCACGGGCGAGGCGCCGCGCTATGCGGGTCTTTCCAGATTGTCATGGAGTAAATGGCGCGCCCGAAAGGATTCGAACCTCTGACCCCCAGATTCGTAGTCTGGTGCTCTATCCAGCTGAGCTACGGGCGCCAACGCGTCGGCGGCTTCGTGTGAAGCGCTTGCGTCTGATGGCGCTGATGTAGCCTGACATTTTCGGCTTGGCAAGCGCCCTCGGCCAGAAACGTCATTTTGCCGTCGCGGGCGGTGGGTAACTCGGCCCTCGAGCGCGGTGAAACGGCCTTCATCCGGGCGTTCGGATCCGGAAGGCGAGGCGCATTGGCCTGAAATGTCTTCATAAATTTTGAGAACTGGCGGCGCGGTGGGGCTGTGGATGACGCGGGCTGTCTCCAGATGGGCTCCCGCCGTCTTTTCTGGCGGCGGCGCCGCGCGATTTGCCTGATGACGTCAGGCGAGCGAGGCGCGCGGGCGGAAAGCCGGTTCCCCGACCCTCCAGAGGCAACCGGATTGTCCGCGTGGGCCAACGGGGATGCGCTGGCGCCTGCGTCAGGCAAGCAGGCGCTGGTTTTTCGGATCCCATGTTCGTCACTGGATGTGAGTTGCAGCCGCATGGGCGACGAAAAAGACTCAAAAAATGACTCTGGAACGCTTTTAATCCGGCAATGTCATGCCCACATGGCAGCCATGCATTTTGTTTCAGGGGGTACCTTCGGATGAATCAGGCGTTGCGCCGCTCAGGCCTTGCAGCTCTGGCGCTGATGGTTGCTTTAGGCATGACGATCGGCGCCGCCGATGCGCGCAAGGGCGGCGGTGGCGGCGGCTTCGGCAGCCGCGGCTCCAAGACGTGGTCGGCGCCGCCGTCGACGCAGACGGCGCCGGGCGCCGCAGCGCCGATGCAGCGCACCCAGACGCAGCCAGGCATGCAGTCCGGTGCGGCCGGCATGGCCTCCCAGGCGGCGCAGCCGCGCCGCTTCGGAGGTTTCGGCGCGGGCCTGATGGGCGGTCTGCTGGGCGCTGGCCTGATCGGCATGCTGATGGGCGGCGGCTTCTTCAGCGGCATGGCTGGCCTTGCCGGCTTCATGGGTCTGCTGCTGCAGGTCGCGCTGGTCGGCGGCCTCGTCTGGCTGGCCGTGCGCTTCTTCCGCAGCCGCCAGGCGGCGACCGCCGGGGCCCAGCCGGGCGCCAGCAACTATACGGCGGCCACGTCCCCGTCAGGCGCGTCTCCGTCAGGTCCGGCCCCCTCCGGCGCGCGTCCTGGCATGGGCGCAGCCGGTTTCGGCGGCGCCATGGGCGCCATGGGCGCCGCCGCTGCTCCACGCCAGCCGCAGTATGCCCCCGCGACGGCGGCCGCTGGCAGCGATGGCGTTGGGCTTGGTCAGCAGGATTATGAAAACTTCGAGCGCGTGCTTGCGGAGATGCAGACCGCCTACGGTCGCGGCGACGTCGGGACCCTGCGCCGGATCTGCACGCCGGAGGCGGCGGCCTATCTGGAAGAGGAACTGGCCGAGAACGAGCGTCGCGGTGTCGTCAATGAGGCCAGCGACGTCAAGCTGGTTCAGGGCGACCTGGCTGAGGCCTGGCGCGAGGGCGCTACGGATTACGCCACCGTGGCGATGCGCTATTCCATGATTGACGTGACGCGCGAGCGCGCCAGCGGCCGTGTGGTCGATGGCGATCCATCGCGCCCCACCGACGTGACCGAAGTGTGGACTTTCCGTCGCGACAATCGCGGCCCCTGGACGCTCTCGGCCATTCAGGACGTCAACTGATCCTGCCGTCCGCGGATGGATGGCAACAGAAAGCCGGGGCGTAACCCCGGCTTTTTTGTATCCGCTCGCCGCGCCGGCCCCGGGGCTCCAGGGCGGCCTTCCCTGGCGGGGTCAGCCCTGCTGGCGTTTCGCCAGATCAGCCTGGGTCGCGCCGCGTTTGAAGGTGCCGCTGGCGCGCACCGCCGCTTCGCCATCCGCCGTGATGATCGCCTGGGTGAACACCAGGTTGCGGGTGACCTTGAGCACGTCCGTGCGGCCTTCAAGCCATGCGCCGAGCTTCGCCGGTCCGACAAAGTCCGTGGTCATGGAAATGGTGGGCAGGAACTGGGCCAGCTTGTGGGCGTAATTGGCGGCCATCGGCATCACCATGTCGCAGAAGGTCATCAGCATGCCGCCATGGCAGATGCCCATGGGGTTGCAGTGGCGCTCCTCGATCCTGAGGCCGAGAATCAGGCCGCTGTCGGTTTTTCTGAAATAAAGCGGGCCGTTCACATTGATGAACTGGCCGCCCACGTCCCGCAGCATCCGGAAGCCATCTGGAATGTTGTCGCTCATGCCCGCAGTCGTTCCCTGGTCTGACGGCGTCGCCGTCCGGTTGTTCTCATGGTGATGTCGCCTGTCGCCCCGCCCGTCCGGCAGGGGACGGTCGCGATGCCGGCGTGTTTCCCGGTCCGGCGCGGCCTGCGCCCGTTGCTGGCAACTTCGGCGCCAGCTGGCGGAGCCAGCCGTTGCCCCCGGCGGCGCGTCGGCTGGTCCGGGTCTGGCTCCCTCTTCAATGATTGTGGCGCTTCCGGCAAGCGGCTTGTGCGGACAGGGGGCATGCGACGGCGGCGTCAGGCTTGTTTTCCGGGGCTGTCTCGTTCATCCATGCGGTCGTCGCCGCAGCAAAAACCGGAAGCTCATGCAGACAGCACCGTCCGCCAGCCCTCAGACGTCCGCACCGGTTCAGACGGTGGGGGCCCATGACCAGGGCGCGGCTGCTCCTGCGACCGATCCTGCTGCGACCCATCCCAAAGCCAATGGCCGCACGCTGGCGCTGTTGCAGGCCCTGCGCGCCTTCGCCGCCATCGCCGTAGTCATCTATCACTGCCACAGCGAGGCGCTGAACTGGCTGTACCCCGGCCAGCCGCGCCCCCCGGAAATCTTTCCATGGATGGCGGGCGTCGACGTCTTCTTCGTCATCTCCGGCTTCATCATCGTCCTGAGCTCGCGCAAGCTGTTTGGCGCGCCTGGTGGTTTTCACCTGTTCGTCATGCGCCGGCTCATTCGCGTGCTGCCGCTTTACTGGGCGATGACCTCGCTGTTTCTGCTGGTCGTCCTGTTGGCGCCTGGCGTGCTCAACAGCGGCGTTCCGGACTGGCGGCAGATCCTGGCGTCATACCTGTTTTTTCCGTGGCCACGGGCGGACGGCCTGACCCTGCCGGTGTATTCGCTGGGCTGGACGCTCAACTATGAAATGATGTTCTACACCCTGTGCGCGGTGGCTGTGCTGCTGCCGCGCCGCCTGGCGGTGATGGGCGTGGCGCTCGTGCTGGGGCTGGGCGTGCTGATCGGCGCCCTGGCCGGGCCGCTGCCGGAGCCGTTCCAGTTCTGGACGCGACCGCTGGTGCTGGATTTCATTTTTGGCCTGTTCCTCGGCCTGCTGTACGGCCGTGGCGTCGCCATTTCCCCGTTGCTGGCGTGGCCTGGCGCGCTCATCGCCGTGGCGTTGCTGGCGATGGATCTGCCGACGCGCCCACCGCTGAGCGACTGGCCGACCCTGGGCGCCATCGCCGGCTATGGTCTGCCGGCAACGCTGCTGGTGGCGATGGCGGCGTTCGGCGAAACCCAGAAACTGTCGGTCCGCGTCGTGGGCCGCCTGGATTTTCTGCGCCGGCCCTTCGCCAGCGTGGTGCGGGTTTTCGCGGAGCTGGGCGACGCGTCTTACGCGCTCTACCTGTTGCATCCGTTCATCATCCGGGCCATGCGCCAGGTTTTCGTCATATTGGGATTTGGGACGTGGATGACGTCCACCCTGTTCATCGTCGCCGGGGTGATCGCCTCGTCGCTCGGCGGCTGGCTGCTGTACCGGCTGGTCGAGGCTCCCGTGCTCCTCTGGCTGCGCCGGTCGGCGCGCGTCTGAATGCGCCTCTGGGCGCGCATCAGGGCGCCCGCGCTCCGGCCGCGCCGGGTGTTCAGGGCCCTGTCTGGTCAGGATCTGGCGTCGAGCCGCCCACCGTCGGCGACCGGCGGCAGATCCGCGACGGCATCCTGATGCCTGTCGCTGAAGCCCCGGGTCTCCGCCGTCAATTGTGAACGCACGCCATCGGGCGCGATGCGGATCAGGTGATAGCCGGCCAGGTGATTGTGCAGCCCCGCCATGGCCGACGCCGACGGGGCGCCAAGGACTGGAACCGTCCCGTCCGGCCCGGCGATCCGCGCCAGCGAGATGACGTGGTTGTGGCCGTGCAGCACCAGTTCGGCGCCGACGCGGCCGATGATCCGCCCGAATGCCTCCGCATCGACAAGGCCGCGCCCCGGGCCCGCGCCTCCCACATGCGGCGGATGGTGGATGAGCACAACCCGGCAGAGCCGCTCCGCCCGCAATTGCGCCAGCATGGCCTCCGCCGCCGCCAGCTGTCGCGCGCCCAAACGCCCGCTGGCGAGGAACGGTAGGGTCGGCACGCCGGAACAGAGGCCGACAAAGGCCACGCCATCCCGGCGGCGCACGAATGGGAAGCCGTTGACAGGGCCCGGCGGCTCGCCCGCGTCGCCCGACATCCAGGGGCCGAGATATTGCCGCAGCGGCGCCAGGGCGCTGCGCACATAGGCGTCGTGATTGCCTGGCGTGAAGCTGACCTGTTCTGGCGGCCCCAGGGTTTCGAGAAAGGCGCGCGCGGCGGGAAATTCCGCCGTCAGCCCGATGTTGACCACATCCCCGGTCATGGCGATGTGGTCGGGCGCCTGCGCGTGAATGTCGGCGCGGATGCGCGCGAGGGCGTCCATGTCATGGGCCAGCGCCCGGCCGCGCCGCCAGTTCATCCAGCCAGTGATCCGCTTGCCGGCGAGGTCGCGCAGGCGTGGGGCCGGCAGGGGGCCAATATGCGCGTCGGACAAATGGGCTATCAGCATGTGAAGCGGCCGGATCCTGAAAAGCGGCGTGCGCCGTGATGGGAACGCCGCAGCCACATTGCGACGGCACAATCGCCGCCACAACGCGGTTGCCGCCGCGCGGCGCCGGCAGATGTCAGGATGTGTCGGCGTCTTCGTATCCTGACCTTGTGTTATCTGAACGGATCACGCCCGCGCGAGCAATAGCGGTCAAGGGGATATCGTCCGCCGGCATTGAACTTTGAGACACGGCCCGGCGAACCGGAATGCCGTTCCGTCGCCCCTGACACAGGCTGGGCGCGCGCCTGCGCTTCACGTAACGTGATCCGCCGCGCGTCGCGCGGCAGGCCCCATTTGGGCAAGGGAGCCATACGGGCAAGGGCTTCATGCCGGCAAGAGCCCATGTGAGCCAGGCGGGATATGCGCAAAGAGGCGCCGAACAGGGACATGTAGCGACCAATGACCGGATGCAGGCCATGACCAGCACCTTCGCCACCAGGCTGATGCAGGGCGCGCTGCATCAATATTTCCGCTTCGCGCGGGGCATGACCATGGGCGTGCGGGCCGCGGTTTTTGACGCCGATGGGCGGGTTTTTCTGGTGCGCCACACCTATATCCCTGGCTGGTATCTGCCTGGCGGCGGCGTTGAGGTTGGCGAGGACGCTCTGACCTCCCTGCGCCGTGAGCTGGAGGAGGAGGGCAATATCCTGCTCGAGGAGCCGCCGCGCCTGCATGGCCTGTATTTCAACCGGCGCGCCTCGCGTCGCGATCATGTGGCGCTGTATGTAGCGCATGGCCACCGGCAAACCGCGCCACGCGCGCCGGATCGTGAGATCGCCGCAACCGGCTATTTCGCGCCGGACGCCCTGCCGGAAGACGCGACCGCCGCCACCCGGGCGCGCCTTGCCGAGATCCTGAACGGGGCTCCGGTCTCGCCATTCTGGTGACGTGCTGCCCATGCGCCTGAGGCGGCGCGCCATCATGGCCCTGTCGTGTATGAGCTGTCATGGACGGCGGGGCGAGGCGGTGATAAGGCGCGGGTAGCGGGCGCCGGACGCGGCGCTGTTTTTCCGGAGTCGCCCATGGCCGAGCTTGAACTGACAACGCGTCCCGAAAGCCCTGTTGACGCCGTGCAGATCGAGCGTCTGCATGATCGCGCCTTTGGCCCGGGCCGTTACGCCCGCACCGCGTATCGTTTGCGCGAGGGCCGGCCCCACCGGCCGGATCTGTCGTTCACGACGCTGGTGGGCACGCTGCTGGTGGGTTCGGTGCGGCTGTCGGCGGTGCGTTCCGGCGCCATCAACGCCGTGATGCTCGGGCCGCTGGCTGTCGAGCCGGCGTTCGAGGGCAGGGGCATCGCGGGCGCGCTGATCCGCGAATCCCTTGAGGCCTGCCGCGCCGCTGGCGAGGAGCTGGTGATGCTGGTGGGCGATCCGCCCTATTACAGCCGGTTCGGTTTCCAGGTCGCCGCGCCGGGATCGCTGACGTTGCCCGGCCCGGTCGATCCGGCGCGCATCCTTTATATCGAACTGGTTCCAGGGGCGTTTGAGCGGGCGAAGGGCGCCGTGTCGCCCCTGTAAGGGCGTGGTGATCCAGGCGCAGTGACCCTGGCAAGCGGCGCCGGGCTTTGTCCCGGGATTTGCCCCGGATTGGCGAATGTGGTGGCGCTGATTGTGACATGAAGCGCACATGACGTATTTTGTATTGTAACCGCCGCGCCAGCAGGCGCGCGGCGCCGCATGATGGCGGAGGGAGCGATGCGCCGGATCGGGCGCCTCGGCTTCATCCGCATCCGGGCATGATCTGCTGAAGGCGATGGCCGCCTTGAGCAGATGATGCTCCCACCCCGCCGGGCGTCGGGCGACCGCGCGCTGGCCAGAACAGGACAGCACAATGACAGGTGTTTCCCAAACGCGGGTTTTCCGGACTGCAGCGCTGATCGCCCTGGCGGCGGCCTCAACGCTCACCCTCGCGGCTTGCAACGGCAAGGTCCGGCCCACGGGCGTGCTGCCACGGGAGTATGTGCCGCCGCCGCCGTCCGAGCGCAACGCCGGCATCACCCCCAAGCAGGGCGAACTGACCGCGCCGCCCGCACAGGAGCAGGCGCCGTCCGCCAAGCGCAACCTGTCCGTTCCGTCCCGGTGAGGGCGCCTGGCGCGCAGGGCGTCGCGCCAGCCCGGGTTTTCGCCAGGGTTTCCGCTCAGGCTCCCGTGAGGAAATGAGCGGATTGGCGGCCGTCCCCAGCCTGTTGTTCCTGACAGCCTGCGCGCTTGACAATTGTCGCCCGCCGGCTGTTAGGGTCAGCTGAAGGACGCGAGGGTTTTCCCTGGCGTTGCTGATAAAAAGGCAGGCCGGCAAGGCGATGCGCCGCCGGCGACCCAAGGGGACACACGTCCATGCAATTGAGCCTCGACGCCAATGTGAAAACGCTCGCGGACGTGCCGCGCGTCCATGCCGCGAGCAAGGGTGACCAGGTCGCGACCTCGTTCGAGGGGCGCCTGAGCACCCATGCGGAATTCAACCGGCGCGCCAGCCAGATCGCCAATGCCCTGATCGCCGCTGGCCTGAAGCCGGGCGACCGCGTCGCCCACGTTGGCAAGAATACCGACTTCTACTTCGAGCTGATTTTCGGCTGCATCAAGGCTGGCGTCATCATCGTGCCGGTGGTCTGGCGCCTGGCCCCGCCGGAAGTGTCCTACATCGTGCAGGATTCTGGCGCGAAGCTGCTGTTTGTCGGCCCCGAGTTCATTGAGCTCGGCCGCCAGGTCGCCGCCGAATGCCCCAGCCTGCAGGGCGTCATCGCCATGGAGGGCGGCGAGCCGGAATGGCCGGATTTCGGGAAATGGCGCGACGCCCAGCCGGATATCGATCCGCGTCTGGAATGCGGTCCCGACGAGCCGTTCCTGCAGCTCTACACCTCCGGCACCACCGGGCGTCCCAAGGGCGCCATGCTGACCCACAACAATTTCCTCGTCATGCGCCGGCTGCAGGACGCCGCGGATGCGGAATGGCTGCACTGGTATGATGGTGACGTTGGCCTCGTCGCCATGCCCAACGGCCATATCGGCGGCACCGGCTTCGGCATCTGGGTGCTGTACTATGGCGTGAAGGCCATCATCACCCGCGAGTTCGACCCGACGCAGGTGCTCGACATGATCGAGCATGAGGGCGTCAACAAGTTCTTCATGGTGCCGGCCGCGCTGCAGTTCGTGGTGCGCCAGCCGCGCGCCCGGGAGATTGATTACTCCCGTCTGAGCAGCATCTCCTACGGCGCCAGCCCGATTCCGCATGCGCTGCTGATGGAGTGCATGGAGGTGTTCAAGTGCGGCTTCGTGCAGATGTACGGCCTCACCGAGACCACCGGCACCGTGGTGGCGCTGCCGCCGGAAGACCACACCATGGAGGAGACGCCGCGCATGCGCTCCGCCGGCAAGGCGCTGCCAGGGGTGGAGATCGCCATCCTGGACGACAATGGCAAGCCGCTGCCGCCCGGCGAGATCGGCGAGATCGCCATCAAGGGCCCGTCCAACATGGTCGGCTACTTCAATCTGCCGGAAGCGACCGCCGCCGCCATGCCCGGCGACGGCTGGTTCAAGTCCGGCGACGCCGGCTACATGGATGAGGACGGCTATCTCTACGTCCATGACCGGATGAAGGACATGATCATTTCCGGCGGTGAGAATATCTATCCCGCCGAGGTCGAGAACGCCTTGTGCAGTCACCCGGCGGTGGCCGAGGCGGCGGTGATCGGCATTCCGTCGCAGAAATGGGGCGAGGAGGTGAAGGCCATCGTCGCCCTGCGGCCGGACAAGCAGGTGAGCGAGGAGGAGCTGATCGGCTTCGTGCGCACCCGCATCGCCGCGTTCAAGGCGCCGAAGTCGGTGGATTTCATCGAGCTGCTGCCGCGCAACGCCTCGGGCAAGATCCTGCGCCGCACCCTGCGCGAACCGTTCTGGGCCGGCTATACGCGCCAGATCAACTGAAGCCACGGCGCGGTTCGGCCGGACCGCGGTGGCGCCACGGACAGGGAGCGGGCGGGTCGAAAGACCCGCCCGCCGCCGTTTTGGGGGGCAAAAAGGGGCGCCGCCACGGGCGGGCGTCGCTGGCGCGGTCAAAGAAAAAGCCTCCGGCGTGGACCGGAGGCTCTTGTGTCTGGCGCAGGCGCGTGAACGCGCGCCGGATCAGGAATCCGTGTAGGACGGCTTGCGCTTCTCAAGAAACGCCGCGATGCCTTCGCGGAAATCGTTGGAGCGCGACGACAGGATCTGGTTGCGGTCTTCCATGGCGATCACGGCTTCGAGGCCGCCAGCGTCGATGGCGTGGTTCAGCGCTTCCTTGGTCAGGCGCAGGCCAAGCGGCGTGGCGTGCAGCAGGTCGTCCACATAGCTCTGGCCAACGGCCTGCAAATTGGCTTCTTCGGCGACTTCCGCCACCAGGCCGAGCTGCAGCGCCTTCGGCGCGTCAATGAAGCGGCCGGTCAGCATGTACTGCGAGGCGATCGACGCGTTGGTGAGGCGCGGCAGGAAATAGCTGACGCCGATATCGCAGGCCGACAGGCCGATGCGGATGAAAGCGGCGTTCATCTTCAGGTTGGGCGTGGCGATGCGGATGTCCGAGGCCAGCGCCAGGGCGAAGCCGCCGCCGGAAGCGGCGCCGTTGACCAGCGAGACAATCGGCTGCGGGCAGCGGCGCATGGCGACGACGATCTCGGCAATGCGGCGCTGGAAGCGCATCGACGACCAGGTGGTCGGCTGGTCGTTCTCGCCGCTGCGGTCCTTCAGGTCGAGGCCGGCGCAGAAGCCGCGTCCGGCGCCGGTCAGCACCACCACGCGCACGTCATCGCGCCAGTACAGATCGGTGAAAAAATGGCGCAGCTCTTCCACAAGCTGGCGGTTGAGCGCGTTCAGGCGGTCGGGCCGGTTCATGGTGACGCGAGCCACCGGGCCGTCCTGTTCGACGAGGAGATGCTGGTATTCCATGGCGTTTTCCTGAACCTTTCCCTGACGGTCTTTCTGAAGGACGATGCGGCGCCGCCATGGATCCCCATCGGGCGGACTTGAGTCAGGCGGCGCCCGGTTCTATTTTGTTGACCAAACGATCGTTAGGTGCTGCAACAGCATCATGCAAGCCGTCATGATCAAAATCCGCCAGGGCGTCGTCAGGCGCCGCCAGGCGGGTTCTGACCGGGCCCGGACAGCGCGGCGGCATTCCTTGCCCGATCCCATGCGAATGGATCGGGCTTGCGGGAATGCCTCGCGATAAATTGGGCTTGGCAGGGCGTGGATGCGTCAGCATCCTCTGGCCCTCGCGTCATGGCGGCGGCGAAAGCCGTCAGGCGGGCGGTCGCAATCAGACGCACAGGAACGCGCGGGCGTTCCGGGGAGGACACATGAACTTCGATTTCTCTGACGAGCAGAAGCAGCTGCGCGATTCGGCGCGCCGGTTCCTGGAGAAGCAGAGCTCCGTGGCGGTGGTCCGCCGGGTGCTCGAAGGCGAGGAAGGCTACGACAGGGAACTGTGGCAGGGCCTCGCCGAGATGGGCTTCACCGGCGCGGCGATCCCGGAAGAGTTCGGCGGCGCCGGCCTCGGCTATCTTGAGCTGTGCGTGATCGCCGAGGAACTCGGCCGCGCCCTGGCCCCGGTTCCGTTTTCCTCCACGGTCTATCTCGCGGCTGAATTCCTGCTCGCCGCCGGCAGCGACGCCCAGAAGAAGAACTACCTGCCGAAGATCGCCGCCGGCGAAGTCATCGGAACCTTCGCTTACGCCGAGACGGCTGGCGAAGTGACCGCCGCGCGCATCAAGGCGAGCGTCTCCGGCGGCAAGCTGTCGGGCGCCAAAATCCCGGTCGCCGACGGCGCCATCGCCGATTTCGCCGTTGTGGCGGCCCAGAGCGGTTCGGGCCTTGGCCTGTATCTGGTCGATCTGAACGGCCCCGGCGTCACCCGCACCGTGGTCGACACCATCGACCCCAGCCGCAAGCACGCCCGCATCGTCTTCGACGGCGCCCCGGTCGAGCAGCTCGGCTCCGGCGACGCGGAAGCCGTCATCGCCGCCGTGTATGACCGCGCCGCCGTGCTCACCGCCTTCGAGCAGGTTGGCGGTTCCGACCGCGCCCTGGAAATGGCCCGCGACTACGCCCTGGAGCGCATCGCCTTCGGTCGCCAGATCGGCTCGTTCCAGGCCATCAAGCACATTCTCGCCGACATGTATGTCTCGGCGACCCTGGCCCGCTCCAACTGCTATTGGGGCGCCTACGCCCTGTCCACCGGCTCGGCCGAGCTGCCGGAGGCCGCCGCTTCCTGCCGTGTCAGCGCCACCAGGGCGTTCCAGCACTGCTCGACCAACAACATCCAGGTGCATGGCGGCATGGGCTTCACCTGGCAGTTCGATTGCCACCTTTACTACAAGCGCTCCAACCTTCTGGCGCTCAACCTCGGCAGCCTCGCCGTGTGGGAGAACCGGCTGATCGCGCACATGCGCGCCCGCAATTCGGCCCGCGACGCGGCCTGAGGCTTTCCCGGAGTCGCGCAGCCAGGCTGTGCGGCCCGTTCCTCTTGCCTGATGAAGGAACAGGGCGATGAACTTTGACGATACGCCAGAAGAAGCGAAGTTCCGGGCTGAAGTTCGGGCATGGATCAGCGCCAACGCGCCCCATGACCTGGATGAGGACCTGAAGAAATCCGGCCTTGCGGGCCTGCGTTTGCCTGGTCGCGACATCATGGTCGAATCCAAGGCGTGGCAGAAGAAGAAGGCCGACGCCGGCTGGGCGGTGCCCCACTGGCCAAAGGAATACGGCGGCCGCGGCGTCACGCCGATCGAGCGGGTGATCTGGCAGCAGGAGGAGGGGCTCTACAACCAGCTGGCCCAGCCTTTCGCCATCGGCCAGGGCATGTGCGGCCCCACGGTGATGGCCTACGCCTCCGAGGATCTGAAGCGGAAATATCTGCCGAAGCTGGCCTCGGGCGAGGAAATCTGGTGCCAGCTGTTCTCCGAGCCGGCCGGCGGCTCGGACGTCGCCGCCCTCCGCACCCGCGCGGAGAAGGCGGACGGTTCGGATGAATGGGTCATCAATGGCCAGAAAATCTGGACCAGCGGCGCCCAGTACTCCGACTACGGCATCCTGCTTACCCGCACCGATCCGAACGTGCCCAAGCACGCCGGCCTCACCATGTTCATCGTTGACATGAAGGCGCCGGGCGTCGAGGTGCGGCCGATTCACCAGATGAACGGTGGCCGCGGCTTCAACGAAGTGTTCTTCGAGAACGTCCGCATCAACGACAGCCACCGCCTCGGCGCGGTGAACGACGGCTGGAACGTGGCGCTGACCACGCTAATGAACGAGCGCATGTCGATCGGCTCGCGTCTCGCCACCGGCTTCCCGGAGATCTTCAGCTTCGTGGCGGACTTCCAGCTTCCCGACGGCCCGGCCATCGACAATGCGGCGGTGCGCGCGAAGCTGGCCGACTGGGCGGTGAAGTCCAGCGGCCTGCGCTACACGGCGTTCCGCGCCATTTCCAGCCTGTCGAAGGGCGAACGGCCTGGCCCGGAAAACTCCATCGGCAAGCTGGTTGCTGGCGTCATGACCCAGGACATCGCCAAATACGCCATGGAGCTTGAGGCCGAGGCCGGCCTGCTGACCTCGCAGGAGGATGCGCCGGCAGCGGCCCTGTTCCAGAACATGGTGATGAACACGCCCGGCATGCGCATTGCCGGCGGCACGGACGAAATCCTGCGCAACATCATCGCCGAGCGCGTGCTGGGGCTGCCGGGCGACGTGCGCGTCGACAAGAACGTGCCGTTCAATCAGGCGCCTGGCCGCTGACGGTTGCTTCCGCGAAGCGGCCTGGCCGCTTCGCCCCCCATTTGCACGGACAGGAGCGCCGCGCGGCCCGCATGCCAGCGGCGCCCGTCTGTCCCGAGGACGAACCGATGAATTTTGACGATACCCCGGAAGAAGCCGCATTCCGCCAGGAAGCGCGCGCCTGGATCGCCGCCAACGCGCCGAAGCACCTGAAGGAAGAGCTGGAGCTGTCCGGCTTCGGCGGCCTGTACCTCAAGAGCGAGGATCCGATGCAGGCCGGCAAGGCCTGGCAGAAGAAGAAGGCCGAGGCCGGCTGGGCCTGCCTGCACTGGCCGAAGGAATATGGCGGTCGCGGCGCCACGCCGATCGAGCGGGTGATCTGGGGCCAGGAGGAGGGCGTCTACGCCAAGCTCTCCGGCCTGTTCACCATTGGCCACGGCATGTGCGGCCCCACCGTGATGGCCTGGGGCTCCGAGGAGGCCAAGCGCGAGCGGCTGCCGACCCTGGCCTCGGGCGAGGAGATCTGGTGCCAGCTGTTTTCCGAGCCGGCCGCCGGCTCCGACCTTGCCGGCCTGCGCACCCGCGCCGAGAAGGCGACGGATGGCTCCGGCGACTGGATCATCAACGGCCAGAAGATCTGGACCTCCGGCGCCCAGCACTCCCAGTGGGGCCTGCTGCTGACCCGCACCGACCCGAACGTGCCCAAGCACAAGGGCCTGACCATGTTCTTCCTGGACATGCGTTCGCCAGGCGTTGAGGTGCGGCCGATCCGCCAGATGAACGACCAGCGTTCATTCAACGAGGTGTTCTTCGAGAACGTCCGCATTCCAGACAGTCAGCGCCTTGGCCCGGTCGGCAACGGCTGGAACGTCTCGCTGACCACGCTGATGAACGAACGTCTGTCGATCGGCTCCGGCATGCCCACCGGCTTCCCGGACCTGCTGGACTTCGCCATCGAAACCGGCGACGTCGACAACCCGGCGGTGCGCGCGAAGCTGGCCGATTGGGCCGTGAAGGCTTCGGGCCTCAAGTTCACCGCCTTCCGCGCCCTGTCGGCGCTCTCGAAAGGCGAAACGCCCGGCCCCGAGAACTCCATCGGCAAGCTGGTCGCTGGCGCCATGATGCAGGACATCGCCAAATACGCCATGGATCTGCAGGGCGAGGCGGGCATCCTCACCAATGCGGCGCAGGCGGAGGCCCGCGGCAAGTTCCAGGCGATGGCGCTGCGCTCCCCGGCCACCCGCATTGAAGGCGGTTCGGACGAGATCCTGCGCAATATCATCGCCGAGCGGGTTCTCAACCTGCCGGCTGACGTGCGCGTCGACAAGGACGTTGCCTTCAACGCCATTCCCACCAGCGGGCGCAAATAACGCTCCAGGCGCCATGGCTTCCCGGGCGCTGCGCGACGCGCGGCCGGCTCCCCGAGCCGGCCGGCGGCGTCAGACAGTCATGCAGCGGGAAGCCATTTCCGTTTGACCGGATGTTTCGCGCCGCCGCCGCCGATCGATTTTTCAGAGGATTTCAGATGATCAAAACCCGTTTCACCGAGATGTTCGGCGTCGAGCACCCGATTGCCCAGGGCGGCATGCAGTGGGTCGGCAAGGCTGAACTCGTGTCGGCCGTCGCCAATGGCGGTGGCCTTGGCTTCATCACAGCGCTCACCCAGCCGACGCCGGAAGACCTGGCGAAGGAGATCCGGCGCACCCGTGATCTGACCGACAAGCCGTTCGGCGTGAACCTCACCATTTTGCCGGCGATCAATCCGCCGCCATACGCCGAGTATCGCGCCGCCATCATCGAATCCGGCGTCAAGGCGGTCGAGACCGCCGGCTACAAGCCGGAAGAGCACATCGCCGAGTTCAAGAAGCACGGCGTCAAGGTCATTCACAAGTGCACGGCTGTCCGCCACGCCGTGTCGGCCCAGCGCATGGGCGCCGACGCCATCTCCATCGACGGCTTCGAATGCGCCGGCCATCCGGGTGAAGACGACATTCCGGGCCTGATCCTGATCCCGGCTGCCGCCGAGAAGATCACCATCCCGATGATCGCCTCGGGCGGCTTCGGCGATGGCCGTGGCCTCGCCGCCGCCCTGGCGCTGGGCGCCGAGGGCATCAACATGGGCACCCGCTTCATGGCGACGAAGGAAGCCCCGATCCACCAGAAGATCAAGGAGCAGCTGGTCGCCAACGATGAGCGCGCCACCGAGCTGATCTTCCGCACCATGCGCAACACCGCCCGCGTCGCCCGCAACACCGTCAGCCTTGAGGTTGTCGGCAAGGAGAAGGAAGGCGCGCAGTTCGAGGACATCCGTCACCTGGTGGCGGGCGCCCGCGGCAAGGTCGTCTACGAGAACGGCGATCCGGATCACGGCATCTGGACCGCTGGCATGATCCAGGGCCTGATCCACGACATCCCGAGCTGCGCCGAACTGATCGCGCGCATTGTCGATGACGCCCAGAAGATCATCCAGGGGCGTCTCGCCGGGTTCATTCGCTGAAATACCGGCCCCGGGCCGCGCGGCCTG
>NZ_JBLLJM010000014.1:0-107410 GCF_053543495.1 Camelimonas sp. ID_303_24 | reverse complement strand
ATCCGATGACTCCCTTCGGGAACCTTGAATCAGAAAACGCTTCAAAGCGAAAGTGCTTTTATGGGTCCGGAGCCTATATCAAGCGTGATTCTTTGTGTTTGTATTTTTTATTAAATTATTGAGCATATTAATGCTTGATTTCACAAATTCGCGATTTTCATCTGACAGCATCGTCTCATTAAGGCCCAAAGCTGTACTCGCTACCAATTCAATCTCTTGCGCAACTTTATCAATTTCAAAAAGAAATTGCATAATTATGCTAATAATTGAACGAATATCTGTAATATTATTTTGCATATATGCTGTATTGCCACTGTTATCGACGGCAGTGAGCCGCTCCAGCAAATTCAGTTGTTCATGCATATTCATATCAGTTCCTCGGCGCGGCAATGACCGTTACGATATTTTCCCGTGTATTCGTTGTCATCCGGATTCCGTTTTTCATTATAGTACTCATCTGTTCCATGAATCTTTCCATCTCCGACTAAATGCCTTTTCGAAACTGTGCCCTTGCAACACTAAATTCTCAATATTTTGCATTTAACCAAGCTCGCGGCCTGAAAATTTCTGTGCGCCATGATTGATTTTCGATTTCGAGGCGAATCGGACGGGAGTTGTTTTCTACATTCGATGAATAGCAGCCAGCTCTAATTAGATTTCATTGTTAGAATAAGATGGGAAAGGGCATTTTTGCGAAAATCCGCTTTTGTTGTGTATAAAAAATTTATTAAATTTACAATTTCGGCCTCACTTAAAGAAAAATCGCTGTCCGCTAGGCCGTCGCATAGAGTTTCCATCCCGAGCGCCGCCTCTCCGTGTTCAACGTAGTCAATAGACATCAAGATGATTTCGTTGCAGATTCGATTCTTGAAGCTTGTGATAAATTCAATTATCCGAATGCTGGAATTATTCATAATAGCTAATGTATCCGATTGAGTTTGGGAATAGGCCCCGTGTGAGGAAGCGCCGTAACTATCCTGCCTGTCGCAGGCTCACAAACTGCGCACACACGTACACCACCCCGAATCTCGAATGCCCCCCTGCGTGCGGGATCATCTTTAGCTGTGAAATTCCCACTACCCCCCTTTCTGAGCACACCACCAAGCCGGGCTTGATGCTGCATCTATAATTATTTCTTCACGTTATTTATTAAATTAATCAATTCACCAATATAAAAATCGATTTTCATCTCATTGGCGAGCATCAACACCGCTGCAAGCTCTGATACATCCAAGGATGTGTCATCTTCTGATAAAAAACTAATTAATGTTTCCATAGCAAGATAACTTTCTTTATTATTTACGTAGTCGATTACAGCAATTATTGTATCATCTTGCGCTTTTCCTCGCAATTGATTAGAAATCAATAGTATTTTATCAGAAAAATCGTTCATTGTGCCTCAATCAATTAGTTTGTAGTTTGGTTTCGACCCGGTGTGAGGGAGGGCGGAAACAACCCGTCCTGTGGCAGGCATACAAATTACTCGAATCTCCACGCCATCCCGCAACTCATACGATACCCATTTTGCAGGGCGACCATCCTTCAGTAAGTGCCCTCCATTTCCTTTCTGAGCATACCATTTCGTATTCCGAGGCGTCACGATATCCGACACCTCATACGCGATTTTGTCTCCAGACCACGTTTTACGGCGTAGACTCATAAGGTCTGACACCAGATGGGCGCCGCGATGAGCTTTACAGCGACCCGGCAGTTTTCAGGGCTCTTGTCGTAGCGGGTTGCGATGCCCCTGAACTGATTGATACGGTTCAATAACCGCTCGACATGATTGCGTCGGCGGTACACCCACTGGGAAAACGCGAAGCTGCCCTTGCGATTGTACCTGGGCAGCATATTGGCCCAGGCGTTTCGCTCCGCCATGGCCGCTCGCAGGTCATTGGTATCGTAACCACGGTGGCCAGCAGCACATGGCCGCCTTGTACGTCGATGGTCAGTGCTTCCGCCTGTGTGCAGTCGGCAACCTGCCCACCAGTCAGGCGCAGTTTGACCGGACGGCCTTCGGCATCGACGAGTGCGTGGGTCTTGCTCGTGAGGCCACTGCGGGAACGTCCCACGCCGCCGCCGTCTCCAGCCCCTTTTTTTCGTCGCGCCGTGCTGGTGGACGCGGACGCAGGTGGAGCCGATCATGACGATATCGTTCTCGTAAGCGTCTGCGACCGCTTCGAGAAGCCGATCCCATGCTCCGGCTTTTCGCCACCGGACAAATCGGTTGCGGCAGGTCGTGGAGGGGCCGTAGCGCTCAGGTAACTCCGCCCACGGCGTGCCTGTGCGGAACCGCCACAGGATGCCGTTGAGCACGCGCCTGTCGTCAACGCGTGGAACACCACGCTGCTTGTTGGGCAAAAGTGGATCTATAATCGCCCATTCATGGTCGGTCAGTTCGTAGCGACGACGGCTCATCAGGGCTCCCCACAATCTTGAGCCTTGAATCACCAGCTCACAAAACCGCAAACAATCTTATGAGGGCACGCCGTAGAGCGGATCAGCAATTTGAGACAGATGCGGGCAGCTTGCGCCAGCCGCGAAAATAGCGCCGACGGAGAGAAAAACCGTCGACGCTGGCAATGGCCAGGATTGAGCCGGAGCTGACGTCGCGCGTCCCGATTTTCACGCTGGCCGCGATGTGGCGAAGGCGTAGGTCAATTTGGCTTTCAGCTGGTTGGAGACCACATCGTTGCCTTTCCGTTTTGCCCTTGCCCTTGCACCAGCTCCCAGCGTGGCGACCTGCCCGGCTGGCGTTTTTCGGGATGCAGTTCCCACCCATGACCGGCCATCATGCATGACCTGCATCTGCATAAGCCGCTGAAGAGCGCGAGCCGGGGATCGTCCTCCAGAAACAGCCAACGAAACCCGCGCAAGATTCCATTGACAAGGATACACGAAGGTGGTGCTCTTATTTGCTGAAATTTGGCTGCCGTTAACTGAGAGAGAAAGTCCACGAGGTCGCAATTATTGATATAACAGCGATTGAATACTCCCGATGCGCATTATCGGGAGATGGTTTTATACGTACGAACGCCATGCTTGCATGCGAATAATGACCAGTAATTGGACCGGCATCTCGACGCGATTGACAGCAGAATCCGTTGGTGAGGTCATCATGGCGACAGCAAATCAACATCCTCATGCCGGCAGTCTTGCGGACGAGACTTTCATGTCGGCCGACGACCTCCGCAGTTACATGGCGGATCTCGAGATGGCGCGCGCCTCCAGGCTGGAGAGCGCCATGAGCAAGGCCGAGGAGGCGCAACGCAAGCTGATCAAAACCCTGAAGGAAACGATCGTCGTCACGCCTGAGAAGGTTGAGGAGATCAAGCATAACATCTCCTTCAAGACGCGCGCTGCGGCCAAGCGAGGCGAGACAGACGTTCTCGTCATGCGCTTTCCCAGCCAGCTTTGCACAGATGGCGGGCGCGCCATTAACAATGCCGAGGCAGGCTGGCCAGATACGTTGACAGGCCGGCCGAAACAGGCGTTTGAATTCTGGAAAGAGCATCTGCAACCCATAGGCTACCGGCTGCGCGCCCTGATTATCGACTGGCCAGGCGGGCTGCCGGGCGATGTGGCGTTTTTCCTGAGCTGGTCCGAAAAGTAAAACCTGCTCCTGCCAACCATCCGGGACGGAGGCAGACATGAAATCTGGCGACGGGGAACCCCTGAAGCGGGGCGTCTATGACCGGAAGCTGAGAGACCTGCACGCGAAGCTGGTGCAGCTTCAGGAGTGGGTGAAGCATGCAGGCGCGAAAATCTGCATTGTTTTTGAGGGACGCGACGGCGCCGGCAAGGGCGGCGTCATCAAGGCAATCACCGAGCGCGTCAGTCCGCGCGTTTTTCGCGTGGTGGCGCTGCCGCCACCCACGGAGCGCGAACGAACCCAGATGTATGTCCAGCGATATGTGCCGCACCTGCCCGCGGCGGGAGAGATCGTGATTTTTGACCGCAGCTGGTACAACCGGGCCGGGGTTGAGCGCGTCATGGGCTTCTGCACCGAGGATCAGGCGAAGGCATTCCTCCAGATCATTCCTGCGGTTGAACGAACCATTGTTGATTCAGGCATTATTCTGCTCAAGTACTGGCTCGAAGTCGGTGAAGAAGAGCAAACGCGCCGGATGCAGGAACGCATTACTGATCCAAGGAAGATCTGGAAGCTGTCGCCGATGGATCTGAAATCATATGCGCGCTGGTATGACTACGCGCGGGCGCGGGATGAAATGTTCAGGGCCAGCGATACGACATGGGCGCCGTGGTATGCGGTGCACTCCGATGACAAGCGCCAGGCGAGGCTGAACATCATCAACCACATGCTGAAATCCATTCCATATGAAGCGCCCCCGCGCGAGAAGATCAGGCTGCCCAAGCGGCAAAAGCCGGACGGCTATGAAGAAACCGATTTCGCCCGGAACTGGATTGGCTGAACCGGACGGCGCGCTGAGGGTTCAGCATGCACATCCCTCCATGCCGGGCGACGCGGCGAATGACGGAAACCGGGAGATTTCCGTGAAAGTGGTTATTTTACACGTGCGTTGATGCGTTTGACATTTGCTTCCAGCGCTACTGCCGGGCGGATGCAGATATCTGGCCAACGTCACCCGACTGTCAGGAGCAATGTGTTCTATGACAACCACCCTGCATCCCATGGCGCCGCACCATCTGCCCGGGTTTATCACCGCGCCGGGTGAGACCGATGTGCTGATGGTCGTCACCGCCATTATTCTTCTTGCGGCGGTGCTTGGGATCGGTCTGCTGTTTCTGCGGCTGCACACCCTGCCGGAGCGGCTGGCGCACAAATCGCAAAAATTGCAGTTTGAGATTGTCGCGGTGTTGGGACTGCTGGCGCTGTTTACCCATATGCATGTGTTTTGGGTCGCTGGCCTGCTGCTCGCCCTGATCGACATTCCGGATTTCTCCGGCCAGTTCGGCAGGATGGCGCATGCGCTTGAACGCATCGCGGGGACGCAGGGGCAGAAGCAGAAAGCCGGCGAGCCGGCCGAACCCGACGCAGGGAGCGCCGCGGCCAGCGAACAGCCCGCCGCCGGGCCGACGGAGGGCGGCCATGTTTGAGCTTATGTTCTGTTCCCTGCTGACAATTTTCCCCGATTACCTTTACCGGCGCTACCGGCAGGGCAAGCGTCTGGGCAAGGAAATCACCTTTTATTCCGTATGGTTCGAGTTGAGGTGGGGAATTGTTTCCTGCCTGCTCCTCACCATCGGCCTGATCACGGTCATCTTTTACAATCACCCGTCGACAACGAACGTAACGCTGATGTTCCGCACCGTTCCGATCGTGCCGGAAATCAACGGCCGCGTGGCGCAGATTTATGTCGGGATCAGCGGTCCCGTCGCCAAAGGCGCGCCGATTTTCAGGCTCGACAGCGCCAGGCAGGAAGCCGCCGTCGAAGCCGCCCGGCGCAAGATTGCCGAGGTTGACGCTGCGATCGTCGTCGCCCGGGCCGAAATCGCCGCCGACGACAGCCGGATTCTTGAAGCAAGGAGCGCGCACAAGCAGGCGCTTGACGAACTGGAAACCAAGCAGGAACTCAGGCGGAGGAACGACGATATCGTTGCCCGTCGGGAGATCGAGCGGCTGTCCAATCTGACGGCGGGCCGGGAGGCCGCGCTCATCACCGCGCAAGCCACCCGCGCGGCGGCCGAGACGCGGCTGGCAACCCAGCTTCCCGCCGACAGGGCGAGCGCAGTCGCTGCCCTGGCGCAGGCGCAGGCCGATCTGGACAGGACCGTCGTTTACGCTGGCGTCAGCGGCCGCATCGAGCAGTTTACCCTTCGCGTTGGCGACATCGTCAACCCATTCATGCGGCCGGCGGGCGTGCTCATTCCCGATGAAGCGGGCCGCAACATCCTCCAGGCCGGTTTCTCGCAAATCGAGGCCCAGGTGATGCGGCCCGGCATGGTGGCCGAGGCGACATGCATGTCAAAGCCATGGGAGGTGATCCCCATGGTGGTGGTCGGGGTTCAGGATTTCATAGCCGCCGGCCAGGTCCGGGGCGGCGAACAGCTTCTGGACGCCCAGCAGGTGGCGAAACCAGGAACCCTGCTGGCATTCCTTGAACCACTTTATGCGGATGGACTTGACGGCGTGACCCCCGGCAGCAGTTGCATGGCTAACGCCTATTCGAACAATTACGATCTGATTGCCTCAGGCAAACTGTCAACGGGCCGCAAAATGGCGCTCCACGCCGTCGATGCTGTCGGTCTGGTGCACGCCCTGTTGCTGCGCATCCAGGCGCTCATCCTCCCTATCCGGACGCTTGTTTTCAGCGGCCACTAGGGCGACTTCCGGCCGCACAGGATCCTGTCCAGTCAGGATTTGCCTGCAAGAACGAAAACTGGAGCAATTGCAGCTCCAGATGACCGGAAAGACCGCCGCGCCGCAGCGAGAACAAGGCGCCGATGGGTCGCGTTATACGGGTCCCGGATCTTCGGGGCCCCGGCAACCGGAACAATGGTCATGACGCGGGTGATGGCAATAGCAAGGGGCCTGCTTCCCTACAAACCGGAATGGCTGCGCCTGGACATCACCTCCGGCTTCGCCATCGCCGCGGTTTCCATTCCCAGCGCCATCGCCTACCCCGCCATCGCGGGCCTGCCGGCCGAAACGGGGCTTTACGCCTGCATTCTGTCTCTTGCCGGTTACGCATTGTTTGGCCCGTCACGGAAGCTGGTGGTTGGGCCTGACGCCGCCACCATGACCGTGCTCGCCGCCACCCTCGCCACCCTGCCGCTGGCCAATATGGCGGATCGGGTGGCGGCGGCGGCGGCGCTGGCGCTGATCGTTGGCGCCTTCTGCATTATCGCGCGCTGGCTGCGGCTTGGCGTTGTCGCCTCGTTCCTGTCCCGGCCGATCCTCATCGGCTTCATCAGCGGCATTTCGGTCTCGATTCTGGTCGGCCAGATTGGCCGCTTCACCGGCGTCCGCATCGAGTCTGACGGTCTGGTGGCGCCGGTTCTCGAGATCGTGCGAAAGGCCGACAGCATTCACTGGCTCAGCGTTCTGTTTGGCGCCGCCATGCTCGCATTGCTGGCCATTGCGGCGCGACTGCGCTCCCCGATACCCGGACCCGTCATCGTTGTGTTTGTGGCTGTGGCGGCGTCAGCGCTGTTTGATCTTGAACGCCGGGGCATGAAGGTCATTGGCAGCCTGCCCGACGCGCTGCCGCGGCCGGCGCTGCCGGCCATCACCAGCCTGCCGGCGCGGGAGCTGTTGCTGGGAGCCGCAGCGATCTGGCTGGTGGGGGTCAGCTCCGGCCTTGTCGCGGCGCGCAGCTTTGGCGCGAAGGCTGGCTTCAGCGTGGATGCCGACCGGGAGCTGACCGGTCTCGGCGCGGCCAACATCTTTGCCGGAATGTTCAGTGGTTTTCCTGTTACGGTGTCGGATTCACGCACGGCGATCAATCTCGCCACGGGCGGACGCTCGCAACTGGCTGGTCTGGCAGCTGCTCTTGTCCTGACGGTGCTGCTGCTTTTCCTCAACGACGCGCTGCGGGTTTTGCCGAACGCGGCGCTGGGCGCAATTCTCGCCTTCGCGGCGGTAGGTCTGATCGATCTTCAGGGCCTGCGGGAGACCTGGCGGATCAGCCGCATGGAATTTGGGTTCGCGCTCATCAGCATGTGGGGGGCGATCAGCCTCGGCGTCCTCAGCGGCGTCATCATCGCCATCGCCGGCACCCTGCTCTACGTGCTGTTGAAGGAAATGCGCCCCCGCGACGCCCTGCTGGGACGGGTTCCCGGGCGGCCAGGTTTCTACAAGCTCCACCGCATCGGCGACGCCGCTCCACCAGACCAGATGATTCTGTTCATGATCCAGGGCAGCATACTGTTTTTCAACGCTGACTATATCCGCGCCAGGCTCGACAGCGTTGCCAGCGCCGCGCCCTCCGGGACCACGCGATTTGTGCTTGATGCGGGCGCCATCGCCCAGATCGATTCGACCGCCGCGATCATGCTGCTGCAATGGCGCGCAGACCTGCTGGCGGCGGGAATGACGCTGGCTATCGCGGAATTGCACAAGGAGCCCAAAGATATTCTGGCGCGGGCCGGCTTCTTTGACGGACCAGGGGCAACCGTCGTGTTCGACGACCTGGAAGACGCCGTTCAGGCCCTGAGACAGGAGCAGATTGTCCCGCAGGAGCCTGCAAACGGCCCTGCGCCGAAGGGGCGGGATAGTCTGGATTGAAGAGAAAGCCGGGCTCAGGGGCAGTTTCACCGCGCAGCCGCTCCGGATGCTATTGCCGCGCCCCCCGGCCGCTGATCTACTCCAGTCGCAACCGCAACCGGATACACCTCATGGGGGAGCCAATGCCCTACGAACTCAGTCATCTGCGGGTGGATCTGACCAGCGCGACTGTGACAGTTCACCTGACCAAGCATGAAGCCGGCCAGACGTTCAGCATCCAGATCGACGTGCCGGCGCCAAAGGCGGAGGATCAGTCGGAAAACGCCCTGCGCGCGACAGCGCGGGAGGCCGCGAAAAGCGCTCTGCTGGAAGCGGCCGACGCCCTTTGAGCCTGACGATCCGGGCGTCCAGCAGGCGCCGGGAGGCCCCTCAAACCAGACAGAGCCTGGATCTGGTGAGGAAACGCTTCTCACGTCCGTTATCAAGCGAGAACATGCCGCCGCGCCCTGGCACCACATCAATGATCAGCGCCGTATGTTTCCAGGCCTCGTATTGCGGGCCGCTGATATAAAAGGGCGCCCCGCCAATCTCTCCCAACTTCACGTCATGGTCGCCCAGCAGGAAGTCGCCTTGCCTGTAACACATGGGCGAAGAACCGTCGCAGCAGCCTCCTGACTGGTGAAACATCACGGGGCCGTATTCGGCCTGCAGTTCCGCCAGCAGTTCAAGCGCCGCATCCGTCGCCGTAACCTGCCCCTCCCCGATTTGCTGCGTCATTGCAAGCCCGCCTCCTGCATCTATGGGCCGCTCATGGCCGATAGCCTGAGCGGCTGCCCGTCATTGCGTGAGGTCCATCACCACACGACCTTCAATCTTGCCCTGACGCATGTCGTCAAAGATCGCATTGATATTGTCGAGCTTGTCCACGCGCACGGTCGCCTTCACCTTGCCGTCAGCCGCGAAATCCAGCGCCTCCTGCAAGTCAAGGCGCGTGCCGACGATGGAGCCGCGCACTGTGATGCCGTTGAGCACCATGTCGAAGATCGACAACGGGAACGAACCGGCAGGCAGACCGTTGAGCGCAACCGTGCCGCCACGCGCCACCATGCCCAGCGCCTGTTCGAATGCTATGGGCGATACAGCCGTCACGAGCACGCCCTGGGCGCCGCCATGCGTCTCCTTTTTGATGAATGCCGCGGGATCACTTTGGGCTTTGGCATTGACGGTGACGGTTGCGCCAAGCTCGCGGGCAAGCTCGAGTTTGGCGTCATCAATATCGACCGCCGCCACATTCATCCCCATAGCCCTGGCGTATTGAACGGCCATGTGCCCGAGCCCGCCGATGCCGGAAATAACCACCCAGTCGCCTGGCTTTGTGTCGGTTACTTTCAGGCCCTTGTAGACCGTGACCCCGGCGCACAGCACCGGCGCGATCTCATTGAACGAGATGTTCTTTGGAAGGTGGCCAACAAAGTTGGGATCGGCGACCACGTACTCGCCAAAGCCGCCATTGACGGAATAGCCCGTGTTGAGCTGTTGCTCGCACAGGGTTTCCCAACCGCCGAGACAGTGCACGCAATGACCACAGGCCGAGTAAAGCCACGGCACGCCAACCCGGTCACCCTCCCTGACGTGTTTCACGCCCCTGCCGACCGCCGAGACAAAGCCAACGCCTTCATGCCCCGGGATGAATGGTGGATTCGGCTTCACCGGCCAGTCGCCTTCGGCGGCGTGCAAATCGGTGTGGCAGACGCCGGATGCCTGCACTGCGACCTGGATTTGCCCGTCGCCGGGCTCTGGAACGGGCGCCTCTTCAATGGTCAGCGGCTTCCCGAACGACCGCACCACAGCGGCTTTCATCGTCTTCGCCATAGCAGCCTCCATATTGAAATCCGGGGCGCCCCGGCGCTTGCCCCGGCACATTCCTCAATCAGCTGTCATGGGGCGGCGATCACACAATCCACTGCAATCGCCGCTGTCCCACTTCGCTGGATCAGAAAAAGCCAAGTTTCTTCGGGCTATAGCTCACCAGCAGGTTCTTGGTCTGTTGGTAATGGTCGAGCATCCGCAGGTGGTTCTCGCGACCGAAGCCTGACTGCTTGTAGCCGCCGAACGCCGCATGGGCCGGATAGGCATGGTAGCAATTGGTCCAGACGCGGCCTGCCTGGATAGCGCGTCCAAAACGGTAGGCTCGCGCGCCATCGCGCGTCCAGATGCCGGCCCCGAGGCCGTAGAGCGTGTCGTTGGCGATCGCAAGCGCCTCCGCATCGTCCCTGAAGGTCGTAACGGAAACAACCGGACCGAAGATCTCCTCCTGGAAAATACGCATCCTGTTATGGCCACGGAACACCGTCGGCTTGACGTAATAGCCGCCGGCCAGATCGCCTGGCAGAATATTGCGCTCGCCGCCGATCAGCAGCTCCGCCCCCTCCTGGCGGCCGATGTCCATGTAGCTCAGGATTTTCTCCAGCTGCTCGCTGGAAGCCTGGGCCCCGATCATCGTCGCCGGGTCCAGCGGGTCGCCTTGCACGATGGCCGCAACCCGCTTCAGCGCCCTTTCCATGAACTGGTCATAGATCTTCTCATGGATCAGCGCACGGCTCGGGCAGGTGCACACTTCGCCCTGATTGAGCGCGAACAGCACGAAGCCTTCAATGGCCTTGTCGAAAAAGTCGTCATCCTCACTGGCCACGTCGGAGAAGAAGATGTTCGGCGACTTTCCGCCCAGCTCAAGCGTCACCGGAATGAGGTTCTGGCTGGCGTATTGCATGATGAGGCGGCCCGTCGTCGTCTCGCCGGTGAAGGCAATCTTGGCGATGCGGGAACTTGAGGCCAGCGGCTTGCCAGCTTCCAGACCGAAGCCGCTCACAACATTGACGACGCCATCCGGCAGAAGGTCGGCGATCAGCTCCATCAGCACAAGGATGGAGGCCGGGGTCTGCTCTGCGGGTTTCATCACCACGCAATTGCCGGCGGCCAGCGCCGGCGCCAGCTTCCACACCGCCATCAGAAGCGGGAAATTCCACGGAATGATCTGGCCAACGACGCCAAGCGGCTCGTGGAAGTGATAGGCGACCGTGTCTTGATCGATTTCGGAAATGCCGCCTTCCTGCGCACGGATGGCGCCAGCGAAATAGCGGAAATGATCGATGGCCAGCGGCAGGTCAGCATGCGTGGTTTCGCGGATCGGCTTGCCATTGTCCCAGGTTTCGGCAGCGGCAAGCTTCGGAAGATTCTCTTCCATGCGGTCGGCAATCCGGTTGAGGATCATGGCGCGCGCGGCCGGGCTTGTTTTCCCCCAGGCGTCCTTCGCCGCATGCGCGGCGTCCAGCGCAGCCTCCACATCCGCCGCATCCGAGCGGGCAATCCGGCATAACGCCTGACCGTTTACCGGAGAGGTATTCTCGAAGTAGCGGCCAGATTTGGGCGCGACCCATTTGCCGCCAATAAAATTTTCGTACTGACTGGCAAACCCTGGCTTCACGGTGCGATTGAATTCAACCTTGTTCATCAACGCCTCCCAAAAGAGTCCACCCCCTGCGGGCAATGGTCGTCAGGATGCCGCTCGCTCCGGATTGTCGCAGCCGCGACGGCCGCTGAAGGCATTGGCTGCGGTGGCGTCGCCAATTTGCTGTCCATCAGCGCCACGCGGCTGCCCGTTGCCGGAAAGATCCGGCCCGATGCGCTTGAGCTCGACGCCCATCGGGCGCCCGCCCAACCTTCCGTCGACATCCATCATGCGGGACAACGGCAAGGTCCTGGCCTCGCCTGCTGCAATCGCGCCCTGAAGGCGCCGGGCGTGCTCCGGTTTCCACCGCGCGCCCATGGTTCTCTCCGGGCGCCCGCTCGCCAGGGAGAATGATCTGTTAATCTATAAGGAGGTGCAATTAGCCTTCCGACGGAGTTGCCGGACGCCCGGTCGCCAGGCAACCAATAGCCAGGTGGCTGGCCTGTCGCGATCAGCCAGAGGAAGCGCCATGACGATACAATCACCTCCGGACTTCACCAGCATGATCGCCAACACGCTGCTGGACAGTGTGTCCGACGCCATACTCGCCACCGATCGCGACGGAACCATCCGCTTCTGGAACCCCGGCGCCGCGCGGATTTTTGGTTTCAGCCAGGAGCAGGCGCTGGGATGCTCGCTCGACATCATCATTCCGCCGAACCTGCGGGCCCGCCACTGGAGCGGCTGGGACCACGCCCTGGCGCAGGGGCAGTCGCGTTATGGGGCCGGCGACCTGTTGTCGGTCCCCGCCATGACCGCGGATGGGCGACGCATCTCCGTGGAGTTCACCATTGTCTTCATGCGCGCGCCAACTGGCGAGATAACAGGCGTCGTCAGCATCTTGCGCGACGTCAGCGTCCGCTTCACGGAACTGCGCGCCTTGCGGAGCCAACTCGCGGCGCGGGCCGCGCCACTTTCAATCTGACGGATCCTGGTCTGGGACAGCGCGCCGCCCGCCCGGCATACGGCGCATTCCGGCCAGAACTGACGGGTGCATGACAGTCCCGATCGCGGGTTTCAGGCACAAGGGAGACAGCGCCGTCATGGCCGCTGCCGGGACCTGTCAACCAGGGACGACAAACGGCGCGGCGAACTGATGTGGCGAGAGGCGATGGCTACGCCATTGATAACGAACAGATTTGTCTGGCCAGCCTCAATCGCATGCCGGCCAATGGAGCATGACATGAAGGTACATGAAGCAATTTCGAAAGCGATCCTTGATCAGGGCGTTGAGGTCATGTTCGGGCTCATCGGCGACGCCAACCTGTACATGGTGGACAGCTTCATAAAGAGTGGCGCGGCAAAATATCTGGCGGCGGTCAATGAGGTTGGCGCCGTTCTGATGGCCATCGGTTACGCGCAGGCTTCTGGCAAGGTCGGCGTCGCCACCGTTACCCATGGCCTTGCGGTAACGAATACCCTCACCGCCCTGATCGAAGGGCAACGGGGCTCCACCCCCATCGTGCTGTTCGCCGGGGATACGGCGGTTACCGACCGATACCACTTTCAGAACATCGATCAGCGTGAGTTTTTCGTCGCCGCAGGCGCGGGATTCGTTCAGCTCCGCTCGGCGAAAACGATTGGTGAGGACGTGGCGACAGCTTTCAGGCGCGCCCGGATCGAGAAGCGCCCTGTCGTTGTCAATATGCCGTCGGACCTGCAGTGGCAGGACGCGGAGTACGTCCCGCAACCGGCTTACGCGCCGGCGCGGCTGGAATATGTGGTCGATGGCCCGGACATGGAGAATGCCGTCGGGATCATCGCGGCCGCAAAACGTCCGGTTGTCCTTTGTGGGCGGGGCGCCTGCGAGCCGTCCGCCCGGAAAGACATCCAGGCATTGGCCGACCGTATTGACGCCCCGCTGGCCAATACGCTGAAGGCGAAAGGCGCCTTTGCCGGGCATCCCTTTAACCTCGGCATTTTCGGGACATTGAGCACGCCGGTTGCTCTCGATGCGATTATGGCAAGCGATTGCATCATTGCCTTTGGGGCGAGCCTGAACCAGTACACAACGGCGCAGGGAAGCCTGCTGCGCGGCAAACGCCTGGTTCACGTCAGCGCTGATCCATCGGATATCGGTCGCCATGCCATTCCGGACGCCGGGCTCGTAGGGGAGCCCGGACGGACAGCTGCGCAAATGGTGCGCCTGCTCGACGAAGCGGAAATCCCCGGTTCCGGCTACCGGACGCCGGAACTGGGCAAGGCCATTTCCGAATTTGAGTACCAGCCGCTGCCGCGCAAGGAGCGCCCGGGAACGGTCAGCGTCCGGCTGGCGCTCCAGACATTCGACAAGGCGGTGAACCCTGACCGTATCCTGGTCACTGATACAGGGCGGTTTCTGATTGACGCCTGGCGGGTGATCAGCGTGCAGGACCCACAATCCTGGGTCTATACGGTCAACACCGGAACGATCGGCCTCGGAGTCGGCGAGGCCATCGGCGCGTCTCTCGCCCATCCCGATCGCCAGACATTGCTGGTGACGGGCGATGGCGGCTTTATGCTGGGCGGCCTGGCCGAGTTTACCTCGGCTGTACGAGCCAAATCCGATCTGATTGTCATTCTTTGCAACGACGGCAGCTATGGCGCCGAGCATATCCAGTTCCGGAACAAGCAGATGGATCCATCAATCTCGATGTTTGAATGGCCAGATTTTGCTCCGGTGGCGGAAGCGCTCGGCGCCGCCGGCGTCACGGTCCGCTCCAGTGAAGACCTCGACGCTGCTGTCGAAGCCATCCGCGGAAACCGTCGCCCGTTGCTGATCGACCTGAAGCTTGACCCTGACAACATGCCAATGATCGATCACTAAAGCGCTTTCCGATCAGGGAAAGCTGCCTGGTCGATTAGCATTCGCTCACCACCAGTGAAGCTGGGGCGATTCCCGATCGATATTGATCGGCAATTGTCCCAGGACGCGTCCCGTTCGATCCGGCGCATGCCCGCAGCCCAGGACTTGCGAACCCGTGGATTTGCGAAGGCGTTTGGCAATCGGGATCAAGGGCGGCAGGTGGTGCGGGCGCCGCCTGCCGCCCTGATCGCATTCCGCAGCCGACAGCCTTGTGGGCCGGCAAGTCGCCCGTCGCGACAATACCAGTTCTCCTGTGGCGGCCCCCGCCCGACGCCGGGCCGGAGCGCCGCGTCGTTGCATGGGCGTCATGGCAACCGGAGCGCCAGGCGTTCAGTCCCGTGCCGGAGGCCGATAGAGGCCTGTGCTGCAATGGTGATGCGAACGCCCCGCGATGACGCCGACGGGCCAGGGCATCTGGCCGGATGCGATCCTCGTATGGCGCCGGCCCCGTCTGCGACGCCTGACGCGTCCGCGTCGCGATCTGCCTGCACAGTTTTCAGGAGGCTGTTGCGGGGAGCGGCTTGCTGGACGCCGCTTCCAGGGCGCAGTGTCAGTTTCACCGATCGCGCGGCATAAAAAAAGCCCGGCAGCTTTGCTGCCGGGCTCCAGATAAAGCGGAGGATTCTCCGAATTATCAGAACTTGTAGTTCAGACCGACGCGAACAACGCCGAACTCGTTGTTCTTGTTGCCGCCCGAGTAGTACAGGCTGGCCAGAGCAGCGCCAGGGATGTAGATGTCGCTGTTGCCGCGGTCGAGGCTGACATACAGACCTTCGATCTTGGCGGTGATGTTGTCGGTGAAGGCGTACTCAAGACCACCGCCGACGGTCCAGCCGGTCGCCGTGCTGTTGCCGTTACCGCTGTAGTAGCCGTAGTTCAGCGCCGTGTTGGCAAGGCCGTAGCTGTAGTAGTTGTGGCTGTTGCCGCCGCCGCCGTAGGCGAAACCACCGGTCACGTAGATCAGTGCGCGGTCAATGGCGAAACCGGCGCGAGCGCGAACGGTGCCGAACCAATCCATGCCCTGGTTGCCGTAGCCGAAGTTGTTCTTGCCGCCCATGTCGGCGTACTGGATGTCGGCTTCAGCGCCGATCACGAACTGGCCGATCTGGTAGTTGTAACCGATCTGACCGCCGCCGACGAAACCGCCGTCATTGCTCGAACCGCCGCCAGTCCACAGGTACTGCGAAGCGACCGGAGCATAATAGTTGAAGGCGTTGTTGTTGTTGTTGGTGTTCCAGCCGTAACCAGCGTTCACGCCGACGTAGAAGCCGGTCCAGGTGAACACGGGAACCACGACGACCGGAGCAACCGGGGCGTACTTACGCGAAGGCAGGTCGGCAGCAAACGCGGAACCGGCGGCCAGCATGGTAGCGGCGGCAACGCCCGCAAGAAGAAGCTTCTTCATCACTCACTCCGTTCATTGCTTGCGATGGAGTGGCGTGGGCCGCTCACCGCGAGTTGTATTGGTCTTACACCGATTGGCCCGGGCTGTCTGTAACATGATGGCCACAACACCATGGAACCTCCCGCAACTGCCGCGCAGCTTCCGCGAAGGCCGCAGTGTTTCCATCCTTGGTAAACCATTGCTTCACGGGCACAATCCGCTGCACCGAAATGTGACCTCGCCAGCCTGTCGCCACAACGCGCCCCGGCATGGCGGCAACCGCCGTCGCTCCGTTGAATGACCCACGGGTCACGTTCGCCGGCCCCCATGTTTGGCCTCGCGCCGTCGGGCGTCCCGGGGCCGCGCGGACATGGTTTAGCCAGGGCTGGCCGCGAATTGCGGCGCCCCTTCGGGGATTTCCACCCACGCTACGCGCGAGCGCGTGAAAACGTGCAGGGCGGGAGCGTAGGGATCGGGGTTATCGAGCGTGCCCGCCTTGACGGCGATGACGCCGGCGTTCGCGCCCAGGATAGAGCGAATGGGCGAACCACAATCTCCGCAAAATTCCCGGAACACCGGCTCGCCGCTCGTGGTGTCCCTGTCCTCAAACACCTTCGGCTTGCCCTCCATGGTGAAAGCCGCCGGGCTCACCACCAGATTGACTGAATACATGCTGCCCGACTGCCGCCGGCAGCGGGTGCAGTGACAGGCGGCGACCGCCAGGGGCTCGCCCTGGATCCGGTAGCGAATCGCCCCGCAATTGCATCCACCTTCCATTGCTCAACTCTCCCTGCCCCATGTTATCGCTTGCGCAACGCATATCAGCGCGGGATGGAATGTATGGCCGATCACATCGCGGGGAAATCCATTGTCATTACGGGCGCCGGCGGCGGCTTTGGGCGGCTGGTTTCGGAAATGGCGGCGGCGCGGGGCGCACGGGTAACGTGTGGCGACATTGACCTTGCCGCGGTGGAAGCGACGGTCGGCGCCATTATCGCGGCTGGCGGGACGGCGCAGGCGCGCGCCGCCGATGTCACGGACGCCGGGCAGGTCAACGCACTGGTTCAAGCCGGCGTGGACGCCTATGGCGGCATTGACGTGATGGTCAACAACGCCGGCGTCATGCCCCTCGCCTTCTTCTCCGATCATGCCGCCGCGCATGGCGCCTGGAACCGGTGCATCGACATCAACATCAAGGGCGTGCTGAACGGCATGATCGCGGCGTATGCGCCGATGATGGCCGCGGGCCGTGGCCAGATCGTCAATATATCCTCGATCTACGGCAACTTCCCGGTGATCGGCGCGGCGGTATACGGCGCCAGCAAGGCTGCGGTGAATTTTCTGTCGGAATCATTCCGGCTGGAGACCCGCGGCAAGATCAAGGTGACCACGGTCAAGCCGACCGGCGTTCCCGCCACCAACCTTGGCGGCTCGGTGATCAATCCCCAGGCTGTCATCGGCATTCTCGGCTACAATATGCCGGCCTTTGGCGCGATGGCCGAGGCGATGGGCAACGGCAGCCTCGACCCCATCAAGCTTGATCCCACGGAAATGGACTATCAGTCCCTGGCGCCAGAACACATCGCAGCAGCCGTCCTGCATGCGATCGACCAGCCCTGGGGCGTCTCGATCGGGGAGGTAACGGTGCGGGCAGCTGGAGACCACTTCATCCTGTAAGGAAACAGCACAGACGCAAGGCGAAGCCTGGGAAATCATCGGCCAGCTTCGCCCGCCGTTGCCCGCTGGCCAGGGGCGCGCTGCCCCCCCCCTGATCCGTCTTCTGGAAGCGTTCTGCCAAGCAGGTCCTTCCTGACAGAGGGCGACCTCCGCGGCGGCGCGGCTTGCCCGTGGTCGCCTGCCCGTTGGGCTCGGCCGCAACCAATGGCCCGGCGCAAGGCCGGCGAGCGTTGCGGCATCGACCTGCATTCCCTGTGGGAAGCCGACGAATCCATGGGTTTCGGCAGCTTGTAGCCAGCGGGAGCCTGCCTTACCAAACGCGTAACGCAGCCAGCTCGCAAGGCGGGCTGTCACGGGCCTCCATCATATGGAGCTCCGCAAAATCGTTCCAGAAATACCCAGGGGGAACACGCTCATGTTCAGCAAGCGCTCGCTTCTGCTCGCCGGCATCACCGGCATTCTCGCCACCTCCGTGGCCGCCGCATCTGAAAAGAAATACGGTCCCGGCGTTACCGACACCGAGATCAGGCTTGGGCAGACCATGCCTTACAGTGGGCCCGCCTCGGCTTACGGCATCCAGGGCAAGGCCCAGGAACTGGTTTTTAACGAGATCAACGCAAAGGGCGGCATCAATGGCCGCAAGATCAGGCTGATCTCACTTGACGACGCCTACAGCCCGCCCAAAGCCGTTGAGCAGACCCGCAAGCTGGTTGAGCAGGAAGACGTGCTTGGCATCTATGGCTCGCTTGGCACCCCCAGCAACACCGCGACGCAGAAATATCTGAACAGCAAGAAGGTCCCGCAGATCCTGATCTCGACTGGCGCGTCCAAATGGAACAACCCGTCGCAGTTCCCGTGGACCACGCCGTTTTTCCCGCTTTATGACGTCGAAGGCGAGATTTTCGGCCGCTACGTTGTCGAAAACCTGCCAAACGCAAAGATCGCGATCCTGTCGCAGAACGACGACTCGGGCCGTGACTACGTCAAGGGGTTCAAAAAGGGCCTTGGCGACAGGGTCAAGGATATCGTCGGCGAGACCACCTACGAGGTCACCGACGCGACGGTCGACTCGCAGATGGTGAAGCTGAAAGCCACCGGCGCCGACATGTTCTTCCTGATGGCGACGCCGAAGTTCGGCGCCCAGGCAATCCGCAAGAAGCACGAGCTGGACTGGAAGGCCACGACCCTGGTGTCAAGCGTCGCCGCGTCGATTGGCGCCGTATTCAAGCCGGCCGGTTTCGACGCGTCACAGGGCCTGATCACCGCGTCGTTCATGAAAACGCCGGGTGACCCGCAGTACGCCGACAGCCCCGACATGAAAGAGTATGTTGCCTTCCTGAAGCGCAACAACATGGAGCAGCACCTCAACGATTCAAATGTCGTGCTGGCTTACCTGTCGGCCACCGTGCTGGCCCGCGCGATCCAGAATGCTGGCGACGACCTGACCCGCGAGAACCTGCTGAAGCAGGTGACGTCGTTGAAGATGACCGATGCGCCGCTGCTGCTGGACGGCGTGATCGTCGACATCAAGCCGGACAACTACAGCGCCTTCAATACCCTGCGCATGCAGCGCTTCAAGGGGGAGAGCTTCGAGCTGTTCGGCAAGCCGATCAACGCCGGCGGCAAATAGTTCCCGGGGGCCGGGCGGCGCGCTCTGGCGCCAACAACCATCAGGAAAGGCCGGGCGGCGTCGCCCGGCCTTTCCTGCATCTGGGCGACCCTTGCCAGCGGCCGACCCTGCTGGCTGCGCCCGCCGCGACGCTGCGGGACCCCGGTTCCCTGATGAAAGCCGCCATCCACCCCGCGACAACAGGGAGGCGCACTGTGCTTGATCCAGTCGCTGGCATGGGCCAGTCGCTTCCTGGGCCAGCCGTTTCTTGGGCCAGCCGTTTCCTGGGTCGAAGGTCACCGCATTGTCACAGTTGTGAAGGCAACCTGCCCGCACCACTGGTCGCTGCCGGCCAAACGACCGCCGCGAACCGGATTTTACGCCAGACAAGCGCGACAAAAGCGTCTTGCCGCCAAGGCCGGCCACCGGCCGGGCAGTCAGGGGCTTGACGTTCACGTCCACCGGCGAAACAACGACGCAGCAGCCGTCAGGCGAAGGAAAGCTGATGAAGTTTCGATTTCCCATCATCATCATTGATGAGGACTTCCGCTCTGAGAACACCTCGGGCCTGGGCATCAGGGCGCTGGCGGAGGCGATCGAAAACGAAGGCTTCGAGGTCCTTGGCGTCACCAGCTATGGCGACCTATCGCAATTCGCCCAGCAGCAAAGCCGCGCCTCGGCCTTCGTGCTGTCCATCGACGACGAGGAATTTGGCCCTGGCCCCGAGCCTTCCCCGGTGATCGCCAAGCTGCGCGATTTCATCGAGGAGGTGCGCTGGAAAAACGCCGACGTGCCAATCTTCCTGCACGGCGAAACCAAAACCTCGCGCCATCTGCCCAATGACATCCTGCGCGAACTGCACGGCTTCATCCATATGTTCGAGGATACGCCGGAGTTTGTCGCCAAGCACATCATCCGCGAGGCCCGCAGCTATCTGGAAGGCATTCAGCCGCCCTTCTTCAAGCAGCTTCTGGATTACGCGGAAGACGGCTCCTATTCCTGGCACTGCCCCGGCCATTCCGGCGGCGTCGCCTTCCTCAAGAGCCCGATCGGGCAGATGTACCACCAGTTCTACGGCGAGAACATGCTGCGCGCCGACGTCTGCAACGCCGTCGAGGAACTGGGGCAACTGCTCGACCATAACGGCGCGATCGGCGCATCGGAACGCAATGCGGCGCGCATTTTCAACGCCGATCACTGCTTCTTCGTGACCAACGGCACATCGACCTCAAACAAGATGGTCTGGCACCACACGGTTGCTCCCGGCGACGTCGTCGTGGTGGACCGCAACTGCCACAAGTCGATCCTGCATGCGATCATCATGACCGGAGCCATTCCGGTTTTCCTGCGCCCCACCCGCAACCACTGGGGCATCATTGGCCCCATCGCCCATTCCGAGTTCGAGCCCGAGGCGATCCGCGCCAAGATCCGCGACAACCCGCTGTTGCAGGGCGTCGACGCCGACGCGGTGAAGCCGCGCATCATGACGCTGACCCAGTCGACCTACGACGGGGTTCTCTACAACACCGAAGAGATCAAGCGCATGCTCGACGGCTATGTCGAGAACCTGCATTTCGACGAGGCGTGGTTGCCGCACGCGGCGTTCCATCCGTTTTATGGCGCCTATCACGCGATGGGTCGCAAGCGCGAACGGATGAAGCATTCCGTCACCTACGCCACCCAGTCGATTCACAAGCTGCTGGCCGGCATCAGCCAGGCCAGCCACGTTCTGGTGCAGGATTCAGACCAGACCAAGCTCGACCGGCACCTGTTCAACGAAGCCTATCTGATGCACACCTCGACCTCGCCGCAGTACTCCATCATCGCCAGTTGCGATGTGGCGGCGGCGATGATGGAGCCGCCGGGCGGCACCGCGCTTGTCGAGGAAAGCATTCTCGAAGCCCTCGATTTCCGCCGCGCCATGCGCAAGGTCGACGAGGAGTTCGGCGAAAACGACTGGTGGTTCCAGGTCTGGGGGCCAGACGAGCTCACCGAGGAGGGCATTGGCCACACCAATGACTGGGTGCTGCGCCGCACCGATGCCGACGGCGTCCAGCGCGATGGCGAGGACAGCTGGCATGGCTTCGGCGACATGGCGCCAGGCTTCAACATGCTCGACCCCATCAAGGCCACGATCATCACCCCCGGCCTCGACATTGATGGCCGGTTCGACGCCACCGGAATTCCCGCCTCGATCGTTTCGAAATACCTCACCGAACATGGCGTGGTGGTGGAGAAAACCGGCCTCTACAGCTTCTTCATCCTGTTCACGATCGGCATCACCAAGGGCCGCTGGAACACGCTTGTCGCCGCCCTGCAGCAGTTCAAGGACGATTTCGACCGCAACCAGCCGCTGTGGCGGATCATGCCCGAGTTCTGCGCCAAACACCCACGCTATGAGCATATGGGCCTGCGCGACCTGAGCCAGCATGTGCATGCGCTTTATTCGAAATACGACGTCGCGCGCATTTCCACCGAGATGTACCTGTCGGACCATCATCCGGCGATGACGCCAACCGAGGCGTTCTCGCATATCGCGCGCCGCAAAACCGAACGGGTGCCGATCGACGCGCTGGAGGGGCGCGTCACCACGAGCCTCGTCACGCCTTACCCGCCGGGCATCCCGCTGCTCATCCCCGGCGAGGTCTTCAACGCCAGGATCGTGGACTATCTGCGCTTCAACCGCGAGTTCGCGCGGGAGTGTCCGGGGTTTGAAACCGACATCCACGGGCTCGTTCTCGAAACCGGGCCCGATGGGATCGTGCGGCACTACGCTGATTGCGTGGCGCTCTGACGCCGGCGCCGTCCCGGCCTGACCTGGGAGCGCGCCACGACTGGCGCCAGTCCGGTCAGGCGGCCCGCCCCCAAGGGGAGCCCTGATCCGCCGGGCCCTGATTTCCCGTTGCCGCTGGCTTCAGGCGCCACGGACGGCGCGGGCGCATTCACGCGAACCGCAGACCCCACGCTCCCGTTCGCGACGCCCGGATGCACGATCCCATCGACGTCTTCGCCGCTGATTTCAAAGCAGAATTTTTTGCCGGAATGCGGCGCCTTGTCAGTCGGCCCTGGTTGGCGTACTCGGAGCCCCATATAAAGCAGGTGCGGATGCCAACATCTGCATCCTGAACCGCCGAACGCCGCGCGGGGCTTCTCCAGACCGGGATCGGCATGCGTCCTCCCGGTCTGGTGAAGCCCCTGGCTGATTGACCATTCCGGTTGCTGGCTCTGCCCCGCAGCGCCATGCGCCCCATGACGTTGGAATTGCGATGACCCTCTACCTGGACTACCTGGACGAGATCAAAAGCAGAGAAGCCCAGGGCCTCGCACCCAAGCCGATTGATGATGGCGGGCTCGTCGCCGAGCTTATTACCTTGATCGAGGACGCCGGTAACGAACACCGGGCCGGGGCTCTCAGGTTCTTCATCTACAATACCCTGCCAGGCACCACGAGCGCCGCAGGCGTCAAGGCCGCCTTCCTGAAGCAAATCATCATCGGTGAAACGGTCGTTCCCGAGATCTCGCCGGCCTTCGCGCTTGAACTGCTGTCGCACATGAAGGGCGGCCCGTCCGTCAAGGCGCTGCTCGACATCGCCCTTGGCGACGACCCCACCCTGGCCCGGCAGGCCGGCGACGTGCTGAAGACCCAGGTTTTCCTCTACGACGCCGACATGTTCCGGCTGCGCGACGCCTTCAAGGCGGGCAACGCCGTGGCGAAGGACGTGCTGGAGAGCTACGCGAAGGCCGAGTTTTTCACCAAGCTCCCCGACATCGAGGATGAGATCAAGATCGTCACCTTCATCGCTGCTGAAGGCGACATCTCGACCGATCTCCTGTCGCCCGGCAACCAGGCCCACTCGCGCTCGGACCGTGAGTTGCACGGCCAGTGCATGATCACGCCGGAGGCCCAGCAGGAGATCGTGGCGCTGCAGAAGCAGCACCCCGATGCGCGCGTGATGATGATCGCCGAGAAGGGCACGATGGGCGTTGGCTCCTCGCGCATGTCCGGCGTGAACAATGTCGCGCTGTGGACCGGCAAGCCCTCCAGCCCCTACGTTCCGTTCGTGAACTACGCGCCGATCGTCGCGGGCACCAATGGCATTTCGCCGATCTTCGCGACCACGGTCGATGTGACCGGCGGCATTGGCCTTAACCTGAAGAACTGGACCAGGAAGGCTGGCGCTGACGGCAAGCCGGTTCTGGATGCTGAAGGCAACCCGATCCTTGAGCAGCAGTTTTCGGTTGAGACAGGCCGGGTCCTGATCATCGACACGAAGAACCGGAAGCTGCGCGACGAGAATGGCCAGGAGCTGGTCGATATCTCCTCATCCTTCACGCCCCAGAAGATGGAGTTCATGAAGGCCGGCAGCTCCTACGCCATTGTCTTCGGCAAGAAGCTCCAGACGTTCGCGGCGGAAACGCTCGGCGTCACGGCGACCCCGGTGTTCGCGCCGAACAAGGAAATCACTGTCGAAGGCCAGGGCCTGACGGCGGTCGAGAAGATCTTTAACCGCAACGCTGTTGGCGTGACGCCGGGCAAGGTGCTGCACGCCGGCTCTGACGTGCGCGTCAAGGTCAACATCGTCGGCTCGCAGGACACGACGGGCCTGATGACCGCCCAGGAGCTTGAGGCGATGGCGGCCACCGTCATCTCGCCGCTCGTGGACGGCGCCTACCAGTCCGGTTGCCACACGGCGTCGGTCTGGGACAAGAAGGCCCAGGCGAACATTCCGAAGCTGATGAGCTTCATGAACAATTTCGGCCTGATTACCGCCCGCGACCCGAAGGGCGTCTATCACGCCATGACGGACGTGATCCACAAGGTGCTGAACGATCTCACCGTGGACGACTGGGCGATCATCATCGGCGGCGACAGCCACACCCGCATGTCCAAGGGCGTCGCCTTTGGCGCGGACTCCGGCACGGTGGCGCTGGCGCTGGCCACGGGCGAGGCGACCATGCCGATCCCGCAGTCGGTCAAGGTGACCTTCAAGGGCGCGATGAAGCCCTACATGGACTTCCGCGACGTGGTGCACGCCACCCAGGCGCAGATGCTGAAGCAGTGCGGCGACAACGTCTTCCAGGGCCGCATCATCGAAGTTCACATCGGCACGCTGCTGGCCGACCAGGCTTTCACGTTCACCGACTGGACGGCCGAAATGAAGGCCAAGGCGTCGATCTGCATTTCGCAGGACGAGACGCTGATCGAATCGCTGGAGATCGCCAAGTCGCGCATCCAGATCATGATCGACAAGGGCATGGACAACGCGGCGGGCACCCTGAAGGGCCTGATCGCCAGGGCCGACGCCCGCATCAACGAAATCCGCTCGGGCGAGAAGCCGGCGCTGCGGCCCGATGACAATGCGAAGTATTTCGCGGAAGTCGTCGTCGACCTGGACCTCATCGACGAGCCGATGATCGCCGACCCGGACGTCAACAACGCCGACGTCTCGAAGCGCTATACCCACGACACGATCCGTCCGCTGTCCTATTACGGCTCGGACAAGAAGGTGGACCTCGGCTTCGTCGGCTCGTGCATGGTGCACAAGGGCGACATGAAGATCGTGGCCCAGATGCTGAAGAACCTCGAGCAGACCAACGGCAAGGTCGAGTTCAAGGCGCCGCTCGTGGTCGCCGCGCCGACCTACAACATCATTGATGAGCTGAAAGCCGAAGGGGACTGGGAAATCCTGCAGAAGTATTCTGGCTTCGAATTCGATGACCTGAAGCCGAAGAACGCGGCGCGCACCGAATACGAGAACATCCTTTATCTGGAGCGTCCAGGCTGCAACCTCTGCATGGGCAACCAGGAGAAGGCCGCCAAGGGCGACACCGTTCTGGCCACGTCCACCCGCCTGTTCCAGGGCCGCGTCGTCGAGGATTCCACCGAGAAGAAGGGTGAATCGCTGCTGGCATCGACCCCGGTCGTCGTACTCTCGGCGATCCTTGGCCGCACGCCAAGCGCCGAAGAATACAAGGCGGCTGTCGACGGCATCGACCTGACCAAGTTCGCGCCGCCGAAGGCTGGCCCACTCGGCGCACGGTCCGTTCAGTACTGAGACGTAATCCGGTCAGCCGCAATCCGGTCAGCCGCTCCTGGCTGACCGGCCACCGTTCTTCCGACGTACAACACAAAGGCGTCTGCCGGCCCACGGCTGGCTGCGCCGCACCCTTGTAACGCTTCGCCTGCGATGCGGCTCCCGTGACCCTGCTCCCGTCATGCGCCGGCGGCAGGCCCGGATCGGCTCAGGCCAGCATGTGCTGGCGCGACCGCCAGACCCCTTGCAGTCATTTCCGGTCGATATGGATCGGGAGTGGGTCCCGCTTCCCCGTTTGGCGCGAAGTCAGGTCGACAACACGGCTCCGTCTGGCCGGACAGCGTTCTAAACGCCTGTTCCCGCGTCGGACGCCTGTTTGTCAGCATGGGCCTGAAGCCGTCCGAGATCGGTCACGACAATGCGCTGGCGGCCCCCCGCGACCATGCCCATGGCGGCCCAGGCGGCAAGCAGCCGGCTGACCGTGTGCAGGGTGGCCCCGGTCATATCGGCAATATCCTGACGCGAAATCGGGAAGTCGATCTGCAATCCCGCATCCGTCGGGCGGCCGCTCTGCTGCGCCAGCCGGCACAGCGCCCGCGCCACGCGCTGTTCCACATGCTCCGTGGCCATGTCGATCAGCTGGGTCTGCGTGTCCTGCAAACGCCTGCCGACGGTCCGGCAGGTAGCCGCGGCGAAACCTGGAACCTGGGTCGTGAAACGCCCCCAGAGGCTGCCTGGCCAGGCCAGCGCCACGCAATCAACCGCCGCCACCGCGCTGGCCGGATATGTTGACTGGCCAATGGCCTGGGCAATGCCAATCAGCTGGCCGGCGCCGATATAGCGCATGATCACCTGATCGCCGGCCCGGGTGGTTTTGACCACGCGAACATGGCCATCGAGCAGCAGGAAGAAGGCTTCGGCCTCGCCGCCCTCCTCGAACACCGCCGCGTCCCGCCCAACCCTGAGCACGCGCGCGTCGGCGAGGATCGCGTCGAGCATCTCCGGCGTCGCCCCCTGGAACACATCCATGTCGGCGATCAGGGTCCGGTCGAGCCGCCGCATGACGCCCCCAACGCTGCCTGCATCTGAACTGCGCATCGCCGCCCCCAACGTTTTCGGGCCCCAGTGACCCGGACAGCATGCTCTTTGCGTTATCGCAAGCCGGTCCCGTGCTCCCCTACCTATAATGCTCCTCACACCGGGTGTCATGGACGCCAGCTGAAGAGGACGCCATCATGAAACGGATCGCACTGGCCGCCGCGATGTTGGGAGCGGCTATGGGTCTTGCGCACGCTGCAGACCACGAGATCAAGATGCTCAACAAGGGCGCCAAGGGCGTCATGGTGTTCGAGCCCGACTTCGTGCGGGCGGCGATCGGCGATACGGTTACCTTTACCCCCACCGACAAGTCGCACGACGCAGGGTCCATCAAGGGCATGGAGCCGGCGGGATCAACGCCCTTCAAGGGCAAGATCAACGAAAAGCTGACCGTGAAGCTCGACGCCGAAGGGCTCTACGGCGTCAAGTGCACGCCGCACTACGGCATGGGCATGGTGGCGCTGATTGCCGTCGGCAAACCCGTGAACCTGGATGAAGCCAAAGCCGTAAAGCACCCCGGCAAGGCCCAGAGGACTTTTGAGGCGCTTTTGGGCCAGGCTGCAGCCGCGCCATAAGGCCATGGCGATACCGTGGTGGCGCCTCAGCCTGGCGGCGACATGCCGGCCCGGCCGCCCAGGGCGCCATTCATCCCCGTTTCCGGGAAATTCCGGCGCCCGGCGCTGCTTCACAAAGGCGGACCTCAAGTGGCCGGCGGCTTTTGTTGGCCGTCCGGCGTTGCGGGCCGGCTCCACGCAAAAACGTGGAGCCCTGCTAAGCATTCTGAAGCCGGCATGGGCGCGTGAATGCCGGTCAGCCCTGCCCGTCCAGCAGCGCGTTCATGCGCTCCACGGCTTCCAGATAGCCTTCCTTGAAATCCTGCACCACCTGGCCGGCGCTGCGAACATCCTCGACGAGACCGACGCCCTGCCCGACAAAATAGGTGACCATGTCGCGCGCCTTGTCATTGCCGTTTTCAGCGGCGCGATCCACGGCGCGGAGCGATTTCTCGCTGACGAGGCTCATGAACGGCATCGGCAAGGCGCCAGGACTGTTCGGGCTGCTCTCCCAGGCTTCCGTCCATGTGGAGCGCAACTGGCGCGCCGGCTTGCCGGTGCGGCTGCGAACGCGCACGGCGTCGCGGCTGCGCGCCGCCACCATCTTCTCGCGGAAGACCGGGGAGGTTTCGCTCTCGGGCGTCGCCAGCCACACGGACCCGGTCCAGGCGCCCGCGGCGCCCATGGCCATGCAGGCCGCCATCTGTTCGCCGGTCATGATGCCGCCGGCGGCGAGCACCGGCACGTCGCGAATGGCGCGCACCGCGCGAACCACCTCCGGCACCAGCACCAGGGTGCTGACCTCGCCGCAATGGCCGCCCGCTTCGGTGCCCTGCGCCACGATGATGTCGACGCCAGCTTCAACCAGGCGCACCGCATGTTCGCGCGCGCCGGCCAGCGCCGCGACGGGCACATTGTGCTTCCTGCCCATGGCGATCATTTCCGGCGGCGGCACGCCGAGGGCGTTGGCGATCAGCCGGATCGGGTGCTCGAAGGCCGCCTCCAGCGTGCGCAGCGCTGTTTCCGGATCGAACGGCTGGGCGCGGTTCTCATAGCGGCCGATGGCGTCGTCGGGAAGCGTCACGCCGGCGCCGGCCAGCAGCTGATCGGCAAATTCACGATGCGCGGCCGGGATGCGCTTCTCCAGCGCCGCCGAGGACACGCTGCCCTCGCCCCTGGTGGCCATATTCTCGGGGACGAGAACGTCAATGCCATAGGGCTTGCCATCAACGTGATCGTCGATCCATCTCAGCTCTTCGCGCACCGTCTCCGGCGTGAGCGCCGTCGCGCCAAGCACGCCAAAGCCGCCAGCCCGGCTGACCGCCGCGACCACATCGCGGCAATGGCTGAAGGCCAGCAATGGAAACTCGATCCCGAGCATCTCACACAGTTGCGACGCCATGGTTTCCTCCGCCATCTGATTTCATTTGATACCGTTCGTTATACGAACTATAAAGGCGCGCGAAAGCCTGTCAATCGCGCGCCGTCCGGTCGCGTTTGCGATCAATGACGTGCGCAAGCTCCTCAACGCGGTCCAGCAAGGCCCCGGCGTCGGCCACATCGAGATAGCCGGCAAGTTCGCCGGCCGCGACGCGCTCGAACTCCGCGAAACTGGCAAGACCGTCAGCGGTCAACCGCAACATTTCGGCGCGGCCGTCGTCCGGATCGGCGTAGCGCTCGATCAGGCCGCGCTTCTCCATGGCATTGACCAGAACAGAGGCCGTGGGGCGCCCGATGCCGGAAAGCGACGCCAGCACGCTCGCCCGCCTGGGGCCGCGCTTCAGCATCAGCAGGAACCTGTATTGCGCGACGGTCAGCGCCCCGCCCTGCCCGGACCGCTCCAGCAGGCGGTGCAGGATGACGGTCACGCGCATCAACAAAATCCAGCGCCGGTCGGGATCCGCCTCGCCTGTCACAAACTGCCTCCAGATATGCTGCGCTTCCGCCGCGCCAGATCGGCCCCAGGGCGATGTCCAGAAAAATTGCCGCCGCCTCGCGCAAGCACGGGACGAATTTCCATGCCACAAGACCGGATTTGCCGCGATACATAAAGGGATGCGACCGGAGCCGGCGAGCCGCTCCCCCGGCCCCTGGTCTCCCGACGCCGCCCCCGCGGGCTCCATAGCCAGCGCGCCGGAACAATGTCCCCGATACGCTGGCAGACTGCATGGCGTCGTCAATGTCAGGCGCGCTGCGGCCGCCCGAATGTTTGTGCAAGGCGTGGCTCATGCGCTGGCGGCGTCCCGCTGCCCTCGTTGTTGCCCGGCGGCGTTGCGCCAGAAGCGTGAGCGCCGGCGATCATATCGCGTCCGCGGCCTGCTGGCGGCGGTTGATGTCATCGCTTCGTCATCCATCCGTCATGCCGGTTTCATCCGCCGCGCCCATGCTTCCTGAGGTTCACCGTGGGAAGAGAATGCGGCGTCGCCCGGCGACGGCCGCCTGTTTCCGCAATCCGCCATTCCAGACTTCGTCTGCTGCGACGCCGGGACGGGCAGAATGCTCACTTTCGAAAACCTTTCGCGCCACTATGGGGCCAAGCGCGCTGTTGACGGCGTTACGCTGGATATTCCCCGCGGCGCTTTCGTCGGCGTCATCGGTCGCTCCGGCGCCGGCAAGTCGACGCTGCTGCGCATGGTCAACCGCCTGGCGACGCCGAGCGCCGGGCGCATCGCCTTTGATGGCCTCGACGTCACCACCCTGCGCGGCGCCGGACTGCGCGCGTGGCGCGCCCGCTGCGCCATGATTTTCCAGCAGTTCAACCTGGTTGGCCGCATGGACGTGCTGACCAATGTCATTCTCGGCCGGCTCAACGTCATTCCCGCTCACCGCGCCATGCTCAAGCTGTGGCGGGACGAGGACCGGGCGCTTGCGCTGGCAGCGCTGGAGCGGCTGGACATCGCCAGTCTCGCCACCCAGCGCGCCGACCAACTCTCCGGCGGCCAGCAGCAGCGCGTCGCCATCGCCCGGGCGCTGATGCAGAATCCGGACATCATTCTTGCCGACGAGCCGATTGCCTCGCTCGATCCGCGCAACACCCGCCTCGTCATGGATGGCCTTGCCGCGGTCAACCGCGAATACGGCATCACCGTGCTGTGCAACCTGCATTCCATCGAGCTGGCCCGCGCCTATTGCCACCGCCTGATCGGCATGGCCCACGGCCGCGTGGTGTTCGACGGCTGCCCCGATGAACTGACGGACGCGGTCATCGCCGAACTGTACGGCATGGACAGCGACGAAACCCGCGCCATCCCGCCGCGCCCCGCCGCCCATGCGGCTCCCGCCACCGGCTTCGCTCCGCGCGGCCTGGTTCCCGCCGGCGCCTAGAGCGTGGCGCCAACAATCATGCGCTGCCAGAGATTGGAGCAGGGATGTGGTTCATCCTGAGCGCATCGCGTTGTGAAGCGCAGTCCGACCAGACGACATCGTCCGCCCGATCAGAATTCGCCCGGGCCAGGGGACATTGCCCCTGGCGCAGACCTTCCCGCCGGCAGCTTGCTGACTGTCGCGGTTTCCCGCGAAGGACGGCGCCCGTCCTTCCCGACCGGCTCCCAAGGATCACATCATGCTGAACCGCCGCCTGCTGCTCGCCGCAGCCGCAACCCTTGCGCTCGCCGCCCCATCTGTCGCCGCCGAAACCGGCGCGGCCTGGAAGGCGAAATACCCGGAACTGGTCTACGCCATTATCCCGGCTGAAAATTCCGGCACGGTGATCGACCGCTGGACGCCGTTCGTCGACTACCTGTCGAAGGAATTGGGAACGAAGGTGACGTTGCGCGTCGCCAACGACTATGCGGCGGTGATCGAAGGCCAGCGCTCCGGCAATATCCATGTCGCCCAATACGGACCCGCCTCCTACGCCCGCGCCCGTATGACCGGGGTGAAGATCGAACCATTCGCCATTGAGGTGAACCCGGACGGGACGCGCGGCTACTATTCCGTGCTGTGGACCAAAGCCGGTAGCCCGTACCGGAAAATTGAGGATCTCAAGGGCAAAAACCTCTGCCTCGTCGACCCGAACTCGACCTCCGGCAATAACGTGCCGCGCTTCGCCATGAGCAAGATGGGCATCGATCCTGACAAATTCTTTGGCAAGGTTGTCTATGCCGGCAGCCATGAGAACGTGATCTTCGCCATTAACCAGGGGACCTGCGACGCCGGCTTCAATCTCTGGGTCAGCGATACGGAATCGACCCTGCAGCGCATGGCGGCGAAGGGCGCGGTGAAGGCGGATGACTTCCGCATCATCTTCCGCTCTGAGCAGATCGTGAACTCGCCGGTGGCCTATCTCACCGACCTGCCGGAAGACCTGCGCAAGGCGATCAGCGCCGCTGTCGTCGCCATGCCGCAAAAAGCCCCGGACGTGCTGAAGAAAATTTTCGATGGCAAGGGCGGCTCCTACCAGCCGGTCGATCACAAGGCCTATGAGCCGATCGTCGAGCTGAACGGCTTCGTCGACACCCTGCGCAAGAAGCGCTCCTGAACGGGCGAAATCCCCGGATGGCGCGCTGGTCGCGCCGTCTGGAAAGCCTGCATCCAGACATCAGCTCAGGGCGATGTCCGGCTCCCAGCGGCCGGCCCGCCCCTGGGCCAGAGCCCGAGCCGCCGTGAACGCATATCCTCCCCACGTCCCTGGTTCCGCCTCGCCCCGCGCCGCCTCTCCGGTGGCCGCGGCGGATCACGCCCGCCACTGGCGCGAGGCCCGGCGGCGCAAGCGCGGCCACACGCTGATGTTCTGCGCCGGGCTGGCTGCGGCGACGCTCTGGTCCGCCTGGATGGCGGATGTGAACCTCGCGAAGCTGTCCGGAAATATCGGCAATTTCTTCAGCTACTTCGACCGCATCCTGACGCTGGATTCCGGTCCGGCGGCAGGCCAGCGCGTCTGGACTGCGCCGGGCGAGTGGCTGTGGGGGCTCGACAAATGGCTGCCGCTGCTCGCCGACACCCTGCTGATGGCCTATCTCGGCACGCTGCTTGGCGCCCTCGGCGCGCTGGCGCTGTGCTTTTCGCCGGCGCGCAACCTGACGCCCAATCCCTGGGCGCGCGCGATTGCCCGGCGCTTTCTCGAATTCTGCCGCACCGTGCCGGAGATCGTCTTCGCCCTGATCTTCGTGGTGGCGTTTGGCCTTGGCCCCATGGCCGGCGTGCTGGCCATCGCCGTGCATACCATCGGGGCGCTCGGCAAGCAGTTCTCCGAGGTGGTGGAAAACATCGACATGAAGCCGGTGGAAGGCCTGATGGCCGCCGGCGCGGCGCGCTGGCCCACCATCCGCTTCGCGGTGATCCCGCAAATTCTCTCCAATGTGGTGAGCTATTGCCTGATGCGGTTTGAGATCAACGTGCGCGGTGCCTCGGTGATGGGGTTTGTCGGCGCCGGCGGCATCGGCCAGGATCTGATCGAGGCCATCCGCAAGTTCTATTACGCCGATGTCTCGGCGTTGCTGCTGCTGATTGTCCTGTGCGTCTGCGTCATCGATTTCCTGTCGGAAAAGGTGCGCCACGCCCTGCTTGGCCGGGAGGCGCACGCATGAACATCCCATCCGCGCCCGGGGCCATGCGTCTCACCCATGCCGACGCCGCCAGCATCGCCCGCATGCGCGCCCGCCATCCCGAGGCTTTCCACGCGCCGCCGCTGCGCCGCGCCGCGCCATACCTGATCGTGACCCTGGCCGCGGCCCTGGCCGTCTTCGCCCTGTGGCGCTTCGATTTTTCGCTGGTCAGGCTCGCGGCAGGCCTGATCCGGCTCGGCGACATGGTCGTGCTGATGGTTCCGCCCTGGCCGGGCAGCTTCGCCCAGGCCTGGACGGTGGTGAAGGCGCTTGGCGAAACCGTCGCCATTGCGTTTCTCGGCACGCTGCTGGCGGCGGTTTTCGCCTTTCCGGTGGCTTTCATCGCCGCCCGCAACACCACCTTCAGCGGCGTGGCGCGGTTTTTCACCCGGCGCGGGCTCGACGGCGTGCGCGGCGTCGACATGCTGATCTGGGCGTTGCTGTGGATCAATGTCGTCGGGCTTGGCCCCTTCGCCGGCGTGCTTGCGGTAATGACCAGCGACTTTGGCGCGCTCGGCAAGCTGTTCTCTGAAGCCATCGAGGCGGCGGATCGCAAGCCTGTCGAAGGCGTGGCGTCAACCGGCGGCGGCCACTGGCGCCAGGTGCGCTTCGGCGTGCTGCCGCAGGTGCTGCCGGTGATTGCCGGCCAGGCGCTATATTTCTTCGAATCGAACACCCGCTCCAGCGCCATCATCGGCATCGTCGGGGCCGGCGGCATCGGCCTGTATCTGTCGGAGCAGATCCGCATGTTCGAGTGGCAAAGCGTCGCCTTCGCCATCATCCTGATCCTGATCGCCGTGGCGATTATCGACCGGATTTCCGGCGCCCTGCGCGCCGCCATCATCAATGGCGGCGTGCAAAAGCCTTGAAACGCTTTCTGATCAGACGGCTCCGTCTGATCAACCAGAATTCGCTCAGGATAAAGGCTCCATACCGCTTTCCGGCCCATGCCGCCTCAGGGAGGCGTCTGGATTTCAAACTCGACGCGGTCGGCGGCGAACAGCGAGCGCGTCGCCTGGATTGGCGCGCCGGCCAGATCAATATTGACGCTGTCCACCACCAGCAGCGGCCGGCCAGGCGCCAGTTCCAGCAGCGCCGCCTCCTCCGGCCGCGACATGCGCGCGCCAATGCGCGTCGAAGCCCGCGTGTAGTCGCCAACCCCAAACGCCGCGAAAGCTTTGGTGAAGGAGCCGCTTTGCCCGTAGTGCGCCGGCAACCCGGCAAAACGCGGCAGCGGAAAATGCGTGTAGGCCAGGGAGAGGGGCGTGTCGTCAGCGCGGCTCAGCGTCACCAGCCGCAGCGCCGCGGCGCCCTCCTCCAGCCCCAGCGCCTGCGCCACGGCGGCGGAGGCGGCGATGGTTTCCGCCGACAGCAGCGCGCCTGACGCCTCGCGCCCCACCCGCGCCAGAGCGGCGGAAAAACGCGTGCGGCGCGACAGGGGATAGGGCAGCGGCGACGCTTCGACGAAGGTGCCCCGGCCCTGGGTGGCGCGCACCAGACCATCGGCGGCCAGCGCCGCCAGCGCCCGCCGCACCGTATGGCGGTTGACGCCGAACTGAGCGGCGAGGTCCGCCTCGGCCGGCAGGCGCGCGCCTGGGCCCAGCCGGCCAGCGGCAATATCCGCCGCCAGCGCGTCGGCGATCTGCCGCCATGCGGCGAGGCCGCCGCCACGTTGCACCTGCCTGCTGTCCATCAATCCGCCAACCCGCCGCTTCTGTTCTGCTGGATCATCCGCCAGTGCGGCGCGCCGTCAACCGGGAACGGGCCGCCGTCATGAGGGTGTCACGGACGATCATCATAGTTGTCTATACAAATAGACAATACTCTGCGAAAGTCCCGATCATGACTGACACGCCAGTATCCACGCCGCCAGCGCCCGGCCTGGCGGCATTGCAGCAGACGCGCCGCGCCACGATGGCCATCTGCGCCGAAGCCACGCGCGCGGAGCTGGAAGCTGTTGTGGCGGCAGTGGGCTATCCGGGAGCCATCGCCACCCTGCGCCGGCCAGAAACCGGCCTTGTCATGGTGCGCGGTCGCGCCGGCGGCGACGGCGATGCCTTCAATCTCGGTGAAATGAGCCTGACCCGCTGCGTCGTCCGCCTCGACAATGACGTGGAGGGTTACGCCTGGCTGCCAGGCCGCGACGGCGCGCGGGCGCGCGCCGCCGCCATTATTGACGCCCTGGTCCAGAGCCCCGCCTACGCCGGAGCGCTGGAGGCCGCCGTGGCGCCGGTGCGCCAGCGGCTCGCCAGCGACCTGGCGACGGCCGAGAGCCGCACGGCGGCGACGCGGGTCAATTTTTTCACCATGGTCCGGGGGGAAGACTGATGGGTTCGGGGAAAGAAATGACGACAGGCTTTGCCGACCCGCCGCTTGAATCGCAGCAGGCGTTCCGCGCCATCATGGAGGCGATGGCCCGCCCCGCCAGCGTGCAGGCCCTGCCCACCGCCGCCCGGCCGCCGGCGCCGCTGTCGCCGGAGCTGGCGGCGGTCATCCTGACCCTCGCCGACAACGACGTGACCCTGTGGCTGGACGCGCCCCTGCGGGCGGAGCCGGAGGTGGCCCGCTACCTGCGGTTTCACACCAGCGCCGTGCTGGTGGACGAACCAGCCCTGGCGGACTTCGCCCTGATTGCGACGCCAGAAGCATGCCCGCCGTTCGCCGCCTTCCGCCAGGGCGAGCCGCAATTTCCTGAACGCGCAACAACGCTGGTGCTTCAGACGGCCCGGCTCGACGCCCAGGACGCCCGCCGCTTCACCGGCCCGGGCGTCGCGCCCGCCGAAGACGCGGGCCGTCTGGGCGCATCCCCGCTGCCGGCGGATTTCGACCGGCAGATTGTCCACAACCGGGCGCAGTTCCCGCTTGGCGTCGATCTGATTTTCGTCGCGCCGGGCGCCGTTTCCGCCCTGCCCCGCAGCGCAACCCTGGAGGGCTGACGTCATGTACGTGGCCGTGAAGGGCGGCGAAGCCGCCATTGCCAACGCCCACCGCCTGCTCGCCGACGAGCGGCGCGGCGACAGGAGCGTTCCCGAACTGGACGTGGCGCAGATCCGCGAACAGATGAGTCTGCTGGTCGATCGCATCATGACCGAAGGGTCCGTCTATGACCGCGACCTCGCCGCGCTGGCGCTGAAACAGGCGCGCGGCGACGTCACCGAGGCGATTTTCCTGGTGCGCGCCTGGCGGAACACCGCGCCGCGCTTCGGCGCCTCGGCCCCGGTGGACACCGCCGCCATGCACATCCGCCGCCGGGTTTCCGCCACCTGGAAAGACCTGCCAGGCGGCCAGGTGCTGGGACCGACCTTCGATTACACACACCGGCTGGTCGACTTCGCCCTCGCCGCCGGCGGCGAGCCGGAAGCGGCGGCCATGGCCGAGCCCGCCGCTGACAGCCGCGACTGTCCGCGCGTCACCGATCTGCTCGATGACGAAAGCCTGATCGAACGCCATGAGGCGACCGATGGCCCCACGCCGGATCTGACCCGCGAGCCGCTGGCGTTTCCGGCCAGCCGCAGCCTGCGCTTGCAGGCGCTGGCGCGCGGCGACGAGGGCTTCATTCTGGCGCTCGGCTACTCCACCCAGCGCGGCTATGGCCGCACCCACCCGTTCGTCGGCGAAATTCGCACCGGCGACGTGGAGGTGTTCTTCACGCCTGAGGAACTGGGTTTCGCCGTTCCGCTCGGCCGCATTACCCTCACCGAATGCCAGATGGTCAATCAGTTCCATGGCTCGAAAGAGCGGCCGCCGCAGTTCACGCGCGGCTATGGCCTCGCGTTTGGCGCCGCCGAACGCAAGACCATGGCCATGGCGCTGGTCGATCGCAGCCTGCGGGCGCGGGAGCTGGGTGAAGAACTGACCTCGCCGGCGCAGGATGAGGAATTCGTGCTGGCCCACTGCGATCCGTTGCAGGCCACCGGCTTCGTCGAGCACCTGAAGCTGCCGCATTACGTCGACTTCCAGGCCGAACTGGAGCTGGTGCGCGGCATGCGCGCCGCCCATGCGGCGCAAAACGGCGCCGCGACGACTGACGACGACCGGACGGCGGACGCCGTTTCCGCCAGGGAGGCCGCGGAATGACCACGACCGACGACAACGCCGCCACCGGCTATAACTTCGCCTACCTCGACGAGCAGACCAAGCGGATGATCCGCCGCGCCATTCTCAAGGCGATCGCCGTTCCCGGCTACCAGGTTCCGTTCGCCTCCCGCGAAATGCCGATGCCCTATGGCTGGGGCACCGGCGGCGTGCAGGTGACAGCGGCCATACTTGGGCCGCGGGACGTGCTGAAGGTCATCGACCAGGGTTCGGACGACACCACCAACGCCGTGTCGATCCGCAACTTCTTCCGCAAGACCGCCGGCATTGCCGTGACGACGCGGACCACGGAAGCCACCATCATCCAGACCCGTCACCGCATTCCGGAGGCGACGCTCGCCGCCGGCCAGGTGCTGGTCTACCAGGTGCCGATCCCGGAGCCGCTGCGTTTCCTTGAGCCGCGCGAAACCGAAACCCGCAAGCTGCATGCTCTTGGCGAATATGGCCTGATGTATGTGAAGCTCTACGAGGACATCGCCCGCAACGGCCACATCGCCACCACTTACGCCTATCCGGTGGAGGTGGCCGGCCGTTACGTCATGGACCCCTCGCCGATCCCCAAGTTCGACAATCCGCGCATGCACGACATGGCGGCGCTGCAACTGTTCGGCGCCGGCCGCGAAAAGCGCATCTACGCCGTGCCCCCGTACACCAGCGTGCGCAGCCTTGATTTCACCGACCATCCGTTCACGCCGCAGGTCTTCACCGAGCCGTGCGCCCTGTGCGCGGCGCGCGGCGTCTATCTGGACGAGGTCATTCTCGACGACCGGGGCCAGCGCATGTTCGTTTGCTCCGACACGGATTTCTGCGAGGAGCGCCGGGCCGGCGGCCATCGCGGCCATCTGCTGGGGAACGCGCCCGCCGCGCTCTCCGGCCAGCCGGCGCCACAGGAGGCCCGCTGATGTCCGGTTTGCATGACAATGATGACGCGCCGCTGCTCGCGGTGCGCGGGCTGGCGAAATACTACGGCGCCCATCGGGGCTGCGCCGACGTGAGTTTCGAACTGCACGAAGGCGAAGTGCTGGCCATCGTCGGCGAATCCGGTTCGGGCAAATCCACGTTGCTCAATCTGATCGCCGCCGAGCTGGAGCCGGACGCCGGCCAGGTGACCTACCGCCTGCGCAGCGGCGAAACCCGCGATCTGTTCACTATGGGCGAGGCCGAACGCCGGCTGCTGTTCCGCACCGACTGGGGCTTCGTGCGCCAGGACGCCGCCCAGGGACTGCGCATGGGCGTCTCGGCCGGCGGCAACGTCGGCGAGCGGCTGATGATGACCGGCGCGCGCTGCTATGGCGACATCCGCGCCACCGCCGGCGACTGGCTCGAGCGGGTGGAAATCGATCCGCGTCGCATCGACGACGGCCCGCGCCAGTTCTCCGGCGGCATGCGCCAGCGGCTGCAGATCGCCCGCAATCTGGTGACGCGGCCGCGCCTGGTGCTGATGGACGAGCCGACCTCGGGCCTCGACGTGTCGGTGCAGGCCCGCCTGCTTGACATGATCCGCAATCTGGTCGCCGATCTTGGCCTCGCCGTCATCATTGTCACCCATGATCTCGCCGTGGCGCGCCTGCTGTCGCACCGTATGATGGTGATGAAGGGCGGCGCAGTGATCGAGGAAGGCCTGACCGACCGCGTGCTCGATGACCCGCAGCATCCCTATTCACAGCTTCTCGTTTCCTCCGTGCTGGCGGCCTGACATGACCAGAAATTCTCCATCCGCCGCTCCATTGCTGGAGGTGGCCAATGTCAGCAAGTCCTTCACCATGCACCTGCATGGCGGAGCCCGCCGCGATGTGCTGCGCGCCATCAGCTTCGCCGCCGCGCCTGGCGAGGTTGTGACGCTCGGCGGCCCCTCGGGGGCCGGCAAATCCTCGCTGCTGAAGATGATCCACGGCGACTATCATTGCGCCGACGGGGCCATTCGCATCCGCCATGACGACGGGGTGACGGACCTGGCCAGCGCCGCGCCGCGCCGCATCCTGGCGTTGCGCCGCCATGTTATCGGCTATGTCAGCCAGTTCCTGCGCGTCATCCCCCGCGTCAGCACGCTCGACGTGGTGGCGGCGGCGGGCCGCGAGGGCGGCCTGGCGCCCGGCGCCGCGATGGACCGCGCCCGCCTGCTGCTGACCATGCTGAATGTGCCGGAGCATCTGTGGGCCCTGCCGCCGGCGACCTTCTCTGGCGGCGAGCAGCAACGCGTCAATATCGCCCGTGGGCTGATCGCCCCGCGCCCCCTGCTGCTGCTGGACGAGCCAACCGCCTCGCTCGACGCGCGCAACCGCGCCGTGGTGGTCGAACTGATCCGCGAGAAGCAGCGCGCCGGCGCCGCCATCGTCGGGATTTTTCACGATGAGGACGTGCGCGACGCCGTGGCGACCCGGGTGGTGGATGTGACGCGCTTCACGCCAGCCGCCGCCTGAGCGCCACGGCTCCGATCCCCAGGTTTTCTGGCCCTGTCGCCCGAATGTCATGTTTCGCGCCGACAGTCCCGCCGCGCCGGCGGGACCGGCGCCGGAAGGTCACCATGAGCAACGCAACCATTTTCGAGAACGCCCGGATCGTGCTGGCGGACGACGTCATCCACGGCTGGGTCGCCGTGCAGGACGGCCGCATCGTCGAGACCGGCGCCGGCAAGGCGCCTGAAAAGGGTGAAGATCTCGCCGGCGATTATCTTCTGCCGGGCCTGGTCGAACTGCACACCGACCATCTGGAGAGCCATTACAGCCCCCGCCCCGGCGTCAAATGGAATCGCATGGGCGCCGTGATGGCTTATGACGCGCAGATCTCCGCCTCTGGCATCACCACCGTGTTCGACAGCCTGCGCGCCGGTTCGGACGTGGACGGCGGCGGCTTCGGCCCGGAGCTGATGGCGCTGGGCGAGGCGTTGCAGCAGGCCCGCGACGCCGGGTTGCTGCGCTGCGATCACCTGACCCATCTGCGCTGCGAAATCCCCTCGGTCGACGTGCTTGAGGCGGTCCATGCCTTCGCCGCGCGCTTTCCGGTGGGGCTGATGTCGCTGATGGACCACACGCCGGGACAGCGCCAGTTCCGCGATATCGACAAATACCTGCAGTATTACTGTGGCAAGAGCGGCAAGAGCCTCGAAGCGGTGCGCGGTGAAATCAGCCACAAACAGGCCGTCAGCGCCGATGTCGTCCCGGCCAATCGCCAGGCCCTTGCGGCGCTGGCGCGGCGGCTCGGAACGCCGATCGCCAGCCATGACGACACCACGCTCGACGACGTCAGCCAGTCGGTGGCCGAAGGCGTCGCGCTGGCGGAGTTTCCGACCACCATGGAGGCGGCTGAGGCCTGCCGCGACCATGGCGTCACCGTGATGATGGGCGCGCCCAATCTGGTGCGCGGTGGCTCGCATTCCGGCAATATCGCCGCCGCTGATCTCGCCAGAGCCGGCCTGCTGGACATCTTCTCGTCCGATTACGTGCCGGCCAGCCTGTTGATGGCGGCGTTCCATCTTCCGGAAGCAGCGCCGGACATCACCTTGCCGCAGGCGATCGCCACCGTCACCCGCAATCCGGCGCGGGCGACCGGCCTCGATGATCGCGGCGAAATCCGCGCGGGTTTGCGGGCGGATCTGGCGCGCGTCGCCATGATGGGCGAAACGCCCGTGGTGCGCCAGGTCTGGCGCGGCGGCCAGCGGGTTTCCTGAGATGGCCGGCGGGTTCGTCCTCATCGTCGGCCCCAGCGGGGCCGGCAAGGATACGCTCATTGCCCTGGCGCGCGCGGCGCTGGCGGCGGACAGGCGTTTTTCATTCCCGGAGCGGGTCGTGACGCGGCCTTCCGACCCGTTCGAGCGCCACGACACCGTGACAATGGCAGAATTCCGCGCCCGGCAGGCGGCGGGCGCCTGGGCGCTGGCCTGGGAGGCCCACGGCAATTGCTATGCGGTGCCTGTCGCCGCGCGGCGCGCGGCTGAAGCCGGCCAGATTGTCGTGGTCAACATCTCGCGCGGCAGCGTCGCCGAAGCTCGCGCCGCGCTGCCGGTGCTGGCCGTGGTGGAAGTCACGGCGGCGCCGGACGTCCTGGCCGCCCGCATCGCCGCGCGCGGCCGTGACGGCGACCATGGCGCCGGCCTCGCCAGCCGCATGCGGCGCAGCGATGGCGCGCCCGACGTGGCTCCGGACCTGCGCCTCATCAACGAAGGCGCCCCCGCAACAGCGGCGGCGGAGCTGAAAGCGCTGTTGCTGTCCTGCATCGCCCGCCAGATCATTTGCGAGACAGGCGGGAATCGCGGCTCGTGAAGAGAAACGCATGAGCGCCATGCAAAATGCGCTCAATCAAAAAGATAGACCATGCCGGCGATACAGGTTTCGCGGGTAATTGTCTGGCTCAAGCCTGCCGGCGGCGCTCGCGCATGCACGCATTCCCGGCGAAAATGCTTTAGAGAGGACATCGATCCTGGCTATGCGCCGGAGCGGCGCCAGTTCTGGCGCGCCTTGATGAGGGAAAGTTGCGGTCATGAGTCCACTTTTTCGATCGATCGTTGTTGCGCTTGTGATGCCGCTGATGCTGGCTGCCTGCGGGGACAAGGAGCCAGAACAGCGCAAGGCGTTTATCGAACTGCTTGACCAGCGGGTCATCAAGCCTGCGGGCGTTCGCCTGCCCAAACTGAACGACGAGGAAAAAGCGAAGCTGGGCGAAACCTACAAGGCCCAGTTCGATATCATCAGCAATTTTCATGAAGGCCTGAACACCACCTTCGCCGCCATCCCCAAGGTCATGAGCAATGCCGCCCTGCGCAAGCTCGACGACCTGTCCGCCAGCCGCAAGGCCCTGGAGGAAACGCGCGGCGTGCTGAAGTCCGCCGGCGACGCCATGGACACGGCGGAGAAAAAGGCCGTCGAGGCCAGGGCGGCGCTGAAGCAGCCGGAGGATCTCAAGGCTGCCTACGACAAGGCCTTCGACAAGATGATCACCGCCCCGGTCACGGCAGCCCGCAACCTGTTCGGCAGCGGCAACGCGGTGATTGATGCGGGCCTCCAGCTGATCGATTATCTCGGCGCGAACCGGGACAAGGTGACGTTTAGCGGCGGCGCCCTCCAGGCGAGCGATCCCAAGGCTCACGCCGAGGTCAACGCCCTGCTGGCGAAGCTGAACGCCGTCTCGCAAAAGCTGGCGAGCGACGCGCAGACGCTGAACAAGATCGGCAGGGGGCAGTAACGGTCCTGCCGTTTCCGGGCATTTTGCTTCAGCCGTTCTCCAGGTCATATTATTGCAGGCCATATGGTTTGCAGCTACGGAGCGCGCGCGCCATATGACTGATTGAGGCCGGCAAACTGGCGGCGGACTGGTGCGTCCGCGCCAGCCGGAAGGGGAGATGCGTCATGCCTGGCACTTTATCTGCGGCTGAGCTTCAGGAGCGCATCGCGCTGGCCCGCCGCAACCTCGCGGCGCTGACGGAACAGGCCGCGGCCTTCTCGGGCGCGGCGGATGAAGAACTGGCGGCCCAGCGCATCGCCACCCAGCAGAAGCTGCTGGACGACCTGTTGCAACAACAGGAAGAACAGCGGCGGCAGAGCCACGCGGGATAGGCGCGCACGGGCTGCCCGGAGCAGTTCCCGCGCGAAGCACGCGCGTGCGGTCTGGCTGGCGACAGGCCCCTTTTCTGAAGCGCATGGACTGTTCGGAGCGATGCGCCGGACGGGCGGAGCATGCCTTTGGTTGGGGCGCCAAAGTCAGGAGACCCGATACGCATGTTAAGGATGATCGGCTGGTTCTTTTGCGGCCGTCACACTGGCGCTGCTCATCGTGGCGGGTGTGTCGTATTATCGGGCGGATCAGTTCGCGACCCGCGCGATCCGCACGGAGGGGGTTGTGAAGCGGCTCGCCGCGTCCAGAGGCAATAACGAACATACCTGGGCCGCCGTTATCCGCTTCACCGATCGGGATGGCCAGGAACAGCAGTTCACCGAAAGCGTGCGGACCAACCCACCGCGCTTTGCGCCGGGCGCAAAGGTCCCGGCGCCATATGATCCGCAAAACCTGGCCAGCGCGGCAGTCGCCGGCTATTGGGGCCGTTTCGGAGCCTTGACCATCGTGGCGGACGCAAACTCCGCGTACTGGCCGATCCGGCAAAGCCGCAACGCCATCTCATCGACCTGTCGGCTTGTGTCGATGCGCCCGGCCTCGGCTGACGCCGGAGCCGGACGCCTTGCTGTTGCGTGAAACCACGCGCCATCCGCGCTTGCTGGCGGTGATGTGAGCAGCCATGCGGCTCTTACATGGTAAGTGTCGGTGCCCCGGTTGAGTCGTGAGCGCTGCGCAATCCTGTACGCGCAAGGGCTGACGCAGGCCGGATCTGGATCGATCGACGGAGCTGACTGTGAACCAATTGCGCGCCGTAACGCTTGGCCTCTTCCTCGGATGCTCTTCCGCCGCCCTGGCGCAGGCGCCAGCGGCTACCGCCCCTACGCCAGCGGCTACCGCCCCCGCAGCAACACCCGCCGCGCCAGTAGACGCGGAGGCCACCCGGGCGGTCATCGCCAAGCTCAACCCTTACGTCGCCCTGCTCAACCGGACCATGCGCGCCACGGACTCGATCACCCGCTACGAAAGCTGGGTGAACATGAAAAACGGCCCCACCGGCAAGGAGCGGATCGTCTACGGCCTGTATTCGCTCTATGACGTGCGGGGCGAGATCGACAAGGCCAAGGCGGCCATCGCCCTGTCCCCGACCATGCCGGCGCTGGACGCCGCCATTCCCGACTACATCAGGGCCTATGAGACCCTGGCGCCGCTGGTTACAGAGGCGGACGGCTATTACACCCGCAAGGATTACACCGACGACAAGATGGCCGGCGGCAAGGAGTTGCACGCCCGCCTGGCGCCAGCCATGGCGGCCTTCCGCAAGGAGCGCGCCCGCGTCGACGCCCTGCTTGCCGTGGAAAAGGCCAAGGCTGATGCGGCGGAACTGGCTCTGATCGAGCAGACCGAGGGCAAGAAAGCCCGCTGGCAGGTGGCCAATGTGATGCTGCGCGCCCGCCAGGCGGTGGATCTGTTCCCGTCGCAGAACAGGCCGGTGGTTGACATGCCGGCGTTTGAGGCGGCGGTGCTGGCCTATGCCGGGGCGGTGAAGGAAATGGACGCCTTTTCGGCGGCCAACCCAGGCTCATTCTTCGTTTTTGAATCCCGTCCGCGTGACTTCCTTGGCAAGCTGCGCACGTTCCGGGACGTGTTGCAAAAGGCGAAAGGCGACGCCCGCAAGGGCGCGGGCCGCGATCTCGACTGGCTGGTCCGCGACTACAACATGATGGTTTCGACCTCCCGCGACGCCACCAAATTCGCCAAATAGCGCCGGCAAACGGCGAGAGCGCCTTCCGGTCAGCCGGATCGGCTGATCGACCGGGGCTCTCTCAAAACCAGGAAAACTGGAGCAGTATGCGATCCGGATTGATCGAAGCTGCACCAGCCGGCAGGCCGGATTTTGCCAGCCCTCGCCACCCCCTGCCGCCCCTTCGCCCTTTCTGCGCCAGCGCGCATCTTGAAATTCGGCAACTTGCCTGTAAATTATGGGCATGTTGCCGAAGCCCGTCTTCCAGAGGGTGATCCGGCGCGGGACGGCGGAGGTTCGCATGTCGGCGGTCATTGAAGAAGTCGTGCGCAAACTTGGCGGACAGCCGGTTCTGGGGCGCCAGGTGCGCTCCCAGGCCGACCTGGCGCTTGCGGTGCGCGGCCGGCTGCCGTTGCAGGCGTTGCGCGGTCTTGTCCAGGCTGGCATTTCCGAACAGGAGATCGAGCGCTTCGTCATTCCGCAGCGCACGCGCCGCCACCGCGCCGACCGCCAGCAGCCGCTGACAGTCGACGAATCCGACCGGGCCGTGCGCCTGTTGCGCATCCAGACCCTCGCCGAGGACACCTTCGGCGACCGGGACAAGGCCAGCCGCTGGCTGCGGCGCCCGCTGGCGGCGCTTGACGGCGAAACGCCGCTCGACGTGGCCCAGACGGAAGCCGGGGCGCGGGTTATCGAAACCGTGCTGGCCAAAATAGCCTGGGGCGCGGCGGCCTGACGCCCAACCGTTCAGTCATGGTGGTTCGATGATTCTCTGGCGGCTGTCAGGAGAGGTCCACGCCCGCGCCTTCGACGGCGGGTATGGCCAGTTATATGATGGCCGATGGAACACGGCGGGCCATCCGGTGACCTATTGCGCCACCTCGCCATCGCTTTGCGTTCTGGAGAAGTTGGTGCACGTGGAGGACCCGGACCTGCTGCCGGCCCTCGCCATGGTGCGCTATGACATTCCCGACGATCTGGCCATTGAAACCCTGACGCCCGCTGACCTGCCCGAGGCTTGGCGCCGTCAGGAAAGCTGGACCCAGCGACGCGGCGACCAGTGGAGCCAGGGCATGGGCGCGCCGCTGCTGTGCGTGCCCTCCGCCATTGTGCCGCTGGCGAACGCCCCGGACATGAACATGCTCATCAACCACCGGCACCCGGACGCGGCGCGCATCGTCATCCGCGCGGTGGAGACGTTCATTCTCGACGTGCGACTGTTTTAAAGCCGGTCCGCGCGCGGCATGGCCGGGTTTTTCCTGGCCATGCACAAAGCAGCGCCCACAAAAACGCTGATGAACTGTCCGCGCCAAATTCAGCCCCAGCGCGTGGGTGCCCGGAACAGATCCGGGCATGGGGCGGCGACGCTTCCGGGCCCGATAAGGCGAGGCTCTGTCCCGGCTTATCGCGCCGACACCAGCCCGCCAATCGCTTCCCACGATTTGCCGTTGAACCGCATCATCTGCATGGCCTTCAGCGGCCCGTGATCATCCGGCGTGATGGTGGCGGTGACGCCGGGGAGCAGCATGGGGATCTCCATGTCGCGAATGCCCTCCAGCGCCGCGACCAGATTTTCGCGGGTCGGCCTTGGGCCGGCGCGGAGCAGCGCCTGCTCCATGGCGTAGGCCATGCCGTAAGCATAGGGGTTCAGCCAGTCGTTCTTGGCGCCGGATGGGTAGTATTTGTCCATGAAGGCTTCCCAGGTCTTGTAGTCCGGGCTGTCCTTCCACTGCGGATCGGTGGGCTGCTTGACGTAAGAGGTCGAGACGATGCCGACCGATTTGTCGAGGCCGGCGCCGGTCAGCACCGGATCGACCGAATTGGAAACGCTCGGCAGGATGAACACCGGCTTCCAGCCCAGCGCATCGACGGCGCGGATCGACTGGGCGGCGAATTTCGGCGTGGTGGCGCTGATGAATACATTGGCGCCGGCGCTGCGCAGACGCGAAATCTGCGAATCCACCGTTGCGTCCGAGAGTTCGTAGGCGATCGCCTCGACAATGGCGTTCTTTTTGTCGCCAAGTCCCTCGCGCAGGCCATGCAGGATATCCTTGCCATAATCGTCGTTCTGGTACAGCACGCCGATCTTCGGATCCTTGACATTCTCAAGGATGTATTTGGCGTAGATCTTGCCCTCGGTCGGGTAATCCACGTTCCATGCGAAGGTCCACGGGAATTTCTTTGGCTGGTTCCAGCGCGAGGCGCCGGACGACACGAAAACCTGCGGCACTTTCTTGCCGTTCAACCAGGCCTGGGTGGCCGACGAGGTTGGCGTGCCGATGGGCAGGAAGATGGCCAGAACGTCTTCGCCCTCCACCAGCTTGCGGGTCTGCTCGATGGCCTTTGGCGGGGTGAAGGCGTCGTCAAGGCTGATGATGCGGACCTTGCGCCCGTGCACGCCGCCGCGCGCGTTGACCATGTCGAAATAGGCAACCGCCGCTTTGGCGATCGTGCCATAGGCCGAGGCCGGGCCGCTGTAGGGCGCGGTGTTGCCGAGCCTGATTTCGGTGTCGGTTACGCCGTGGGTTTCGGCGGCGCTGGCTCCCGCCGCCGTGGCGAGCGCGAGGCTCGCCGCCAGACCGGCGCGCGCCAGTTTTTTACCGAAAGCGCCTGTTGAGATTTTCATGGATACTTCCCCCCGCATGTCCGTGCTTTGAGCGGCCCCGCCATCTGGCGGGCCGCCGCTTCTTTCCGGATTGCTTGTGCCGCCGCGGTTCTGGCGGGGCGACGGCCGCCTGCCGCGCTCAGAGCGTGCGCGCGATGATTTCCTTCATCACTTCATTGGTTCCGGCATAGATGCGCTGGCCGCGCGAGTCCGCATAGGCCCGCGCCACCGGATACTCCCGCATGAAACCATAGCCGCCGTGCATCTGCACACACTGATCGAGAACTTTCGCCTCGACATCGGTGAGCCAGTATTTGCACATGGCGGCGTGTTCTGGCGGCAGATCGCCGTCGAGGAAACGCGACACGCACTGCTCCAGGAACGCCCGCGCCACCGTTACCTCGGTCTTCATCTCGGCCAGCTTGAAGCGCAGGTGCTGGAACTGGCTGATCGACTGGCCAAAGGCCTGGCGCTGGTTGGTATAGGCAAGGGTTTCGCGAAACGCCGCCTCGGCCCCCGCCACGGCGGTCATGCCGACCATCAGCCGCTCACGGCCCAGTTGCGCCATCAGATAGTGCAGCCCCTCGCCGCGGACGCCAAGAATATTGCTGGCGGGAACCCGGACGTTGTCGAAGAACAGCTCCGCCGTGTCCTGCGCCTTCTGGCCCAGCTTCTCGAGCACGCGGCCGCGACTGAAGCCGGCGCGCTCCGCTTCGACAAGGAACAGGGTTTTCTTGCCCGGCGGATCGCCTTCAACGCCCGCCAGCACGATGACAAGATCAGCGTGCTGGCCGTTGGTGATGAAAGTTTTCTGGCCGTTGATGAGAAAATCGTCGCCGTCCGGCCTGGCGATGGTGCGCGTGCCCTTCAGATCGCTGCCGGCGCCCGGTTCGGTCATGGCGATGGACAGCACCACGTCGCCGCTGGCGCAGCCAGGCAACCAGCGCTGCTTCTGCTCTTCCGCGCCATAATGGACGATGTAGGGCGCGATGATTTCCGCGTGGGTGTAGAACCCCGGCAAGGCGATGAAGGCGCGGGCGAACTCCTCGATAATCACCAGGGCGTGGTGAATGCCCGCGCCAGAGCCGCCGTAAGCCTCCGGCAGGCAGCAGCCGAGAAAGCCGGCGTCGCCCATCTTGCGCCACAGCTCGCGCGGCATGGCGCCGTCGCGCTCCCACTGGCTGTATTGGGGCGCGATCTCGCGGGCAATGAAGCGGACGACGGACTGGCGCAGCGCTTCGTGCTCCGCCGTCAGATGCGACTGGTTGGTCATCGCCTGCTCCTCAGGGACCGCCGAAGCCCATCCAGCCGCCGTCGACGGGCAGGATGACGCCATTCACGTAAGAGGCCGCGCCAGAGGCCAGAAAGGCGACGGCGCTGGCGATTTCTTCCGGATGCCCCATGCGGCGCATGGGCAGCTTGCGCTCAAGCTGCGTGCGCTCGATGCCGACCTCGTCAAACATGCCGAATGCCAGCGAGGTTTCGATATAGCCGGGAGAAATGGCGTTGACCCGAATGCCGCGCCCGGCCCATTCGCTGGCCAGACAGCGGGTGAGGTGCACGACCGCCGCCTTCGACACCGCATAGGCATTGGAGCCGGGAATGCCCATCATGCCCGCTATGGAAGCGATGTTGACGATGGCGCCGCGACCCCGGCGGGCGAGCACATGCCGGCCAAAGGCCCGCGCCGTCAGGAAGGTGCCGCGCAGGTTGATGTCCATCACCTGCTGCCATGCGTCGATATCCTGATCGACGGTGCGGACAATCGGCTCGCCAACGCCGGCGTTGTTGACCAGCACGTCGATCTCGCCGGCTTTGGCCAGCGCGGCTTCGACCATGGCGTCCGGACCAGCCTTGTCGCCGATGTCGCCGGTGACGGCGTGAAAGGCGCGCTGCGGAAACTGCGCTTTCAATTCCGCCAGGGCCGCTTCGAGCCGGCCGGCGTCCCGGTCGGCCAGCACCACGTCGCCGCCAAGTCCGGCCAGGGTCCGGCAGATCGCCATGCCGATGCCGCCGGCGCCGCCGGTGACGAGCGCCGTCCTGTCGCTGAAATCCATCAGTTCAGACATTGTAGTTTTCCCCGGATGTTTCCCACATTCAGATCAGATCGCGATGGTCGCGAGATCAGGACGCGCCCGGCGCCGGAAACGTCATCCGGCGCCGGGGGGCGTCAGGCATCCGACGGATCAGATGCATCGGACTGTTTCATTGATCCTGCCTGTTTGATCTTGCGCATCGCATTTGCCCGTCGCACTTGCCCGTCGCACTTGCCCTTCAGGCTTGCCATCGGCCCCGGGCATTACTGTTTTTTGCGCGCAGCGGATTTCTCGCGAAATTCATTGACGAGGCGCTGGTGGTCGGCGCTGACATTGGTCAGCGCCTCATAGGCGAGCCCAGCGTCCATCATGGACGTGGCGAGCTGGCGCAGGGCGATATTGGTGGTCACCTTGCTCCAGCGGATCGCCTTCATGGCGCCGCCAGCCAGCCGGTCGGCGAAGGCGTCGACGGCGGCGTCGAGCTGCTCCGCCGGCACGGCGTGGTTGATCAGGCCGATCTCGGCGGCGCGCGGCGCGGCGATGGGATCGCCCGTGAGCAGAAACTCCTTGGCGCGGGCAAAGCCGATAAGTTGCGGCCAGATCACCGCGCCGCCATCGCCGGCAACCATGCCAATGGAAACGTGCGGATCGGCGATGATCGCCTTTTCAGCCGCGAAGCTGACGTCGCAGAACAAAGCGATCGTCGCGCCAAGGCCGACGGCCGGGCCGTTGATGCGGGCAATGGTCGGCTTTTCGCAGTCGATCAGCGAAAACACGATGGCCTTTGCCTCGGCGACCGTGGTCTCAAAACTGTCCGGGTTGTCGATGGCGTCCTGCATCCAGTCGACGTCGCCGCCGGCGCAGAAGGCGCGCCCGGCGCCCGTGAGCACGATCACGTCCGAATCCGGATCCTTGGCCGCGTCGGTGAAGACCCGCGACAATTCCTCGTGCAGCACGGCGTTGACGGCGTTCAGGCTGTCGGGCCGGTTCATGGTCAGGGTGAGCACCCGGCCGCGCCGGCTGATGGTGATGGCCTGGTAGTCCTGCTGCTTCATCGTGTTTCCTGCCCTTGATCCTGCCCGCGCCGGGCAACGGTATCCGTCATGGGGACGCTGCTGCGGCCCGGCCTGCTTCCAGAGAAACCAGGCTCACCGGACGCGCCCTGTCTCGCTGGTCTGGCGCATTTCTTCGCGACAAGTGGGGCCACATTTCCCCACGCGCCCAGCCTGCGCGAAGCGGTCGGGAGCGACGGACCCGGATGTTCCCAGCCCCGCCAGACCCATGGCGCCTGATCCGCGCCGCCTGAACCTGGCGCCGGGACGGCGGCCTGCCAAGTGAAATTTTGATTTTCGATTCGCTAGTCGATTTTAATTGACATGTCCATCAGGGCATTGAAAAAATCCCGCATACGGGCAGGATCTGACCCGTTGCGGGACCGGAAGCCGATTCCACCCGGAACAAGCAGAGAAGACGTCCGCCAATCTGGCGGCGGCGCGCAACGGATGTGGGTTGCCGCCGGAAACGTCCGGTCATTGGGACATGTCGTGGTCCGGGGCGGCGGCAAGCGTCGCGCGGAGGCGGCCAGAACAGAGCCTGACGCAAAGTGGCGCCGGGAAAGGCGCAACGGGGGGAAAAGAACATGCAGATCCTGCGCGATTTACAACGCATCTGGGCGGGGCGCGCGCTGCGTCGCCTGACGCTGGCGACGGTCGCCACCGCCGCCATCGCCGCCGCGCCCGCCATGGCGCAAGACGGCAAGCAGGCGAACGGCAAGCCGGCGGACATGCCGCCGCTGAAAATCGGCGTGCTCACCGACATGTCCGGCGTGCTGTCGTCCGGCCTCGGCGCCGGTTCGGTGGACGGCGCCCGCATGGCCATCGAGGATTTCGGCGGCAAAATGTTCGGCAAGCCGATCGAGCTGGTTTTCGCCGACCACCAGAGCAAGCCGGACATTGGCGCCGGCGTGGCGCGGCGCTGGTTTGAGCAGGACAATGTCAGCATGATTGCCGACATCGGCGCTTCCGCCGTGGCGCTCGCCGTGAAGGAACTGGTTGAGAGCCACAAGAAGATCGCCATCAACGTCGGCGCCTCCAGCTCTGACCTCACCGGCAAGGCCTGCTCGCCCAACACGGCGCAGTGGAGCCAGGACAGCTACATGTGGTCCAACTCCCTGCCCAAGCGCCTGGTCGCGGAAGGCAAGAAGAAATGGTTCCTGATCGTTCAGGACTGGGCCTTTGGCCACGCCATGCAGCGCGACCTCACGAAGGTTGTCGAAACCGGCGGCGGAACCATCGTCGGCGCCGTGCGGCATCCGCCAGGTCTCCAGGATTACTCGTCCATCCTGCTGCAGGCCCAGAATTCTGGCGCTGACGCCGTGGCGTTCCTTAACGCGGTCAGCGACCTGACCAATTCCGTCAAGCAGGCGAAAGAGTTCGGGCTGGGCGCCGACGGCAGCCAGCAGCTGGTTGCCCTCGCCTTCCTGCTCACCGACGCCCATGGCCTCGGCCCGGCCATGGCCCAGGGCATCCAGTTTTCGTCGGTCTGGTATTGGGACATGAACCCGGAGGCCCGCAAATTCTCGGAGCGCTTCATGGCCCGCAACAAGGGCATGCCGCACGAGGCCCACGCCGGCACCTACAGCGCCGTGACCCATTACCTGAAAGCGGTGCAGGCAACCGGCGGGACTGACCCTGCGAAAGTCATGGCCGAAATGCGCAAGAACCCGGTCAAGGACTTCTACATGGACGACGCCCGCCTGCGCGAGGACGGCCGCCTGCTGCGCAAGGTCTATCTGGCCAGGATGAAGACGCCCGCCGCTTCGAAGGGACCATGGGATTACTATGAGATCACCGGCGAAATCCCTGGCGAGCAGGCGTTCCGCCCGCTGTCGGACCATGCCTGCCCGCTGATCAAGCCGTAATCCGGCTGGCGCTGGCCAGCGGGAACCCGGGACATCCCCCAAGGGAAGCGTCCCGGCCGCCCTGATGGCCTGGCCCACCGCTTCGCCGCATTCTGATGCGGCGCGGCCACGTTTTGACCCATCCCGGGTTTTTACGTTAGAGCGCTTTTCGGCCAGACTGAATCGTCTGCCCGATTGGAAATCGCTCCAGAAGACAGGCAGCGGAAACGGCGGCGGCCATCCAGCCCTGAGGGGACGGGGCCGCCGGCATCGTACGAACAGCCGTTTCCGCAGCCTGCGCCATCGGGAGCGGCGCTGAACCGGCGTTCGCTCCGCACCATACAGGAAACGGACCACGCTTTATGGCGCGCTCAAAAATCCGGCTGGCTGATCCTGAAGCCGATCACGCCGCTGGCGACGCTGCCTCGCCGCAGCCGCGCAAGACCCGCAAGCCACGTCTCAGCCGTCAGGAGAAATCGGAGCGCACCCGCGCGGCCATTTGCCAGGCGGCGGCCGAAATAATTGGCGAATACGGCTACGCCAACGCGTCCATCGCCCGCATCATGGAGCGCGCCGGCCTCGGACACGGCACCTTCTACGCCTATTTTGACAGCCGGCAGGACCTGTTCGACGCGCTGTTGCCCATGAAGGGCGAGGAAGTGCTGGGTTTCGTGCAGGAGCGGGTGCGCGGCGCGCCTGACTTCATCGATATGGAGTACCGGGGGTTCCTTGGCTTCTTCGAGTATGTCCAGAAGCATCCATGGTTCTTCCGCCTGCTGCACGAAGCACAGGTGGCGGCGCCGGAGGGACATCACCGCCACATCAACAATATTCTGACCCGCTACCGCAAGGCGCTGAAGCGCGCCCACGACGCCGGCGAAATGCCTGGCTACGATGCGAGCGAGCTGGATACGCTGGCGTTCCTGCTGATGTCAGCCCGCGACTATGTCTATTCGCAGCACGTGGCCCGCAGCGACAATGCCGCGGCGACGATCCAGCAGGCCGTGAAGACCTATGCGAAATTCGTCGCCCATGGCCTGCGCGGCGCGGCGCAGCAAACAACGGCGCCCGTTCCGGAAGATGACCCGCCGGCCAAACCGCGCGGCCGGAAAAGCGCCTGAAAGTCCATAAAACAGGGGAGAGAAACAGCATGACAGGGGTGATCCGCGAACAGATCGATGGCGTTCTGCGCGTGCAGCTCAACGAGCCGGAGACCATGAACGCCCTTAGCGACGGCATTTCCGGCGGCCTGGCGGAAGCGGCGCGGTCGTTCACCACCAACCCCGAGCTGCGCTGCCTGCTCATCACCGGCTCGGGCCGGGCGTTCTGCGCCGGCGGCGACATCTCCGGCATGGGCGTGCGCCCGGCGGCCGAAATGCTGGCCCGCATGGAGGAGTTCCATCTGTGGGTGCGGCTGTTGCTGGCGGCGCAAAAACCCATCGTCATGGCGGTGAATGGCGCCGCGGTCGGCGCCGGCTTCGCATTGGCCATGATGGGCGACGTGGTGCTCGCCAGCCCGGAGGCCGTATTCCGCTGCGCCTTCGTCGGCATCGGCGCCGCGCCGGATCTGGGCCTTGCCCGCACCCTGCCGCGCGCCGTTGGCTACCAGCGCGCCAGCGATATCCTGCTGACCAACCGGGTGGTGCGCGCCGAAGAGGCGCAGCAGATCGGCATGATCTCGCGCATCGTCGCGGCGGAGGCGCTGCAGGAGGAGGCCCTGAACACGGCGCGGCAGCTCGCCGCTGGCCCGACCCGGGCGCTCAGCCTCGCCAAAACCATGATGCGCGCCGGCCAGGAAGGTTCGCTCGACTCATTCCTCGCCCATGAGGCCCAGGCCCAGGCAATTGCCTTCACCACCAGCGATTTCGTCGAAGGCGTCGCGGCGTTCCGCGAGCGTCGCGCGCCGGCGTTCAGGGGGTTCTGAGCGTTTTTCTTGCAAGACGCTGGCGGAGGGGGACACGCCGCCCCACCGCCAGCCAGCGCATTTCCGGGAAAATGCGCCAGATAAAACTGGCTCAGCGCAATCCCGTTAACGGGTAACGGGATTGCGCGTCTGCTCAGGCGAACCGCTCGACCAGCAGGAACTTCTGCACCTTGCCAGTCGGGGTGCGCGGCAGCGGCTCCGCCTGGCGGAAGATGACGCGCGGAATCTTGAACCCGGCCAGCCGCTCACGGCACCAGGCTTCCAGCTCCGCATCGCTGGCCTCGCCGCCCGCCTCGGGCACGATCAGGGCCGCAACCTTTTCCCCCCACATGTCATCCGGCAGGGCAAACACGGCGGCGTCCGCCACCCGCGGATGCGCCAGCAGGATTTCCTCGACCTCGGCCGAATGGACGTTCTGGCCGCCGGTGACGATCATCTCCTTCTTGCGGCCGCTGATGGTCAGGAAGCCCTCCGCGTCGATGAAGCCAATGTCGCCGGTATGCACCCAGCCATTGCGGAAGGTCTCGGCGGTTTTCTCCGGGTTGCCGAAATAGGCGGTGACGGCGTTCGGCGAACGGCCGATGATCTCGCCGTGGCTGCCAGCCGGCAATTGCGCGCCGCTGTCATCGACGATGCGCAGCTCCGAGAACAGCGTCTGCTTGCCCTGCGAAGCGGGATTGCGCTTGCGGTCTTCGGGCGTGCTGACAACCAGGGCGCCGGTTTCCTGCATGCCGTAGTATTCATACAGGTCCTCGCACAAATGCGCCTGGGTCTGCTCGCGCACCGGCTGCGGCAGGCTGGCGCCCGCGAAGACGATGGCGCGCAGGGCGCGGGGCTTGGCCCGGTCAGCGGTCCGCGCCTGAATCAGCATGGCGGCCATCGTCGGCACCAGGTTCAGAATGGTGACGCCTTCGCTGTCCATCAGCTCCAGCACCCGGTCCGGGGCGAAATTGGTCAGGACGTTGGGCACGCCGTACATGATGGAGCCAAGGATCCACGCCAGGCCAACGCGGCCGAACGCCGGAAACACGGTCATCGCCACATCATGGCGCGTCATGTCGAAGGCATTGAACATCGGCCCGATGGCGCTGTTGTTGAACTGGGTCAACACATAGGACTTGGGCAGGCCAGTGGTGCCGGAGGTGAGGTTGAAGTAATACGGGTCTTCTTCGCGAATGTCCCGGTCGAGCTTGCCGGTGGAGGCGGCCGCCGTCAGCGCCTCGTAGTCATGCTCGCCGGCGTCGCCGCCCGCGCCAATCCGGATGACCGTCGGCAGGATGGCCGCCGTTGGGGCCGCCAGCGCGGCGAAACGGTCCTCATAGATGATGCCTTTGGCGCCCATGGACTCGGCAAGGCTTTTGATCTCCGGCGCCGCCAGACGATAGTTCAGCGGGATGCCAACAACGCCGGTGCGCGCCAGAGCGAAGTAAATATCGACGATCTCGGCGCGATTGCTGACCAGGAACGCCAGCACGTCGCCCTTGCGGAACCCCAGGCCTTCGATGGCGTTGGCGAGCCGGTTGGCCCGCTCCTCCATCTGGGAGAAGGTGAAACGGCGTCCCGTATCGGCGCAGACAATCGCCAGCGCCTCCGGGAAGCGGGTCGCCGCTGTTTCGAGATATGAGCCAACAACCATGCGGCCAAGCGCGCGTTGCATCTGGTTTCCCCTCTTTTCTTTCACATTATATTGCGATTTTGCTGGAGCGTTTGCGGCGCCGCCCGGCGCGTCGAGGCGTCCCGTCGCGTTAACAGGCGTATTCCCGATCGGGGAACGGGTTCCCACGTTTCCCGAAAGTGTGCGGGATGGCCGCCTCCGGCCCGAGGTATGGGACCCGGCATCGTTCTGCGGCGGATGCGGCCATCCGGTTGTTGACGCCAGACGCCGTCACGCGCCATGGCGGAATGGCGTGAGGGCCGCCTCAGGCGGCGTCGAGATAACGCTGACGCAGGGTGCGCTTGAGGATCTTGCCAGCGCCCGACAGCGGCAATGGCTCCGCTGAAAGGTCAATGCTGCGCGGACATTTGTAGCCGGCGATGCGATCGCGGCAGAAGCCGATGAGCTCCTCCGGCGCGGCGTCCACCCCCGGGCGCAGCACCACCACCGCATGCACCTGCTCGCCCCAGCGTTCGCTGGGAATGCCGATGACGGCGCACTGGGCGACGGCGGGATGCTGGGCGAGCACGTTCTCCACCTCGATGGAGTAAACATTCTCGCCGCCGGAGATGATCATGTCCTTGATGCGGTCGACGATGTAGACGTAGCCGTCCGCGTCCATGTAGCCGCCGTCGCCGGTGTGCATCCAGCCATCAACGATGGCGGCGGCGGTCTCGGCCGGCCGCTCCCAATACCCCATCATCACCGTGTCGCCGCGCACGATGATCTCGCCAACCTCGCCGCGCGGCAGCGGATTGTTGTTTTCGTCGACGATGCGCAGCTCGCAGGTGGCGATGGTGCGGCCGGCGCTGCGGTGGCGGCCTCTGGCCCGGTTCTCCCCGAGGTGATCCTCCGGCCGCAGCAGGGTGGCCATGGGCGACAGCTCGGTCATGCCATAGGCCTGGACGAATTTGACGCCGGGCAGACGTTGCATGGCGCGGTCCAGCAGCGCCTCGCTGATCGGCGAGGCGCCATAGATGATCTGCTCAAGCGACGAGAGATCATGGCCATTGATGTCGGGCGAATCCACCAGCATCTGGATCATGGTGGGCACCAGCATCATGTGCGTCACCCGGTAGCGGTCGATGGCGGCGGCGACGGCCCCCGGCGTGAACGCCGGCAGCATCACATTGGAGCCGCCGAGCAGCATGTTGGCGTACATGACGCCGCCATTGCCCAGGTGGAACATCGGCGCCACATGCATGTAACGCGAGCCCTGCCCCATCAAATTGGCGCTGAGCGAATTGACGGCATTCAGCATCAGATTGTGATGGCTGAGCATCACGCCCTTGGAGCGGCCGGTGGTGCCGCCGGTGTAGAAAATGCCGGCGAGATCTGGCCCCTGACGCATGGCGTCGTCCACGGGCGCGGCGCCGGCGATCAGTTGCTCATAATCGACGAAACCAGCTGGCGCTGACTGTTCGCCCATGTAGACCAGCGGCAGATTGCCGATCGCGGCGGAAAGCGCCTGCGCCATGACGGCAAAGGCGTCGTCAGCCAGCAGCAGGCTGGCGCGGCAGTCGCGCAGGGCGTCCTCGTTCTCCGCCTGGCTCCAGCGCACGTTGAGCGGCACGATGACGGCGCCGGCCCAGGCCACCGCCAGATAGATCTCGAAATATTTGTCGTTATTCAGCGACATCACCGCGACCCGGTCGTCGGGCCTGACGCCCAGCCCATGCAGGGCCCCGGCGAAGCGCTGCACCCGGTCGCCAATCTCGGCCCAGGTGCGCTGGCGATCGCCGAACATGGTGGCGATGCCATCGGGATTGTCGTCAAGAAACTTCCGCAGCCCAAGCGTCGTGTTCATCGTGATCCTCCCATTGGCAAAACATCGGTCTCGCGCTTGTTGCGCTTGTGTGGACCGACGCCGCTATTCTGATACGACTGGCGCACTCCCTTCCAGCCCCGCCGTCAGCCGGAGCGCAAAGTCTTCACCGATGTCTTCCGGCGTCATCGGACCGTCGGCGCGATGCCAGTGGCCAATCCAGTTCAGGGCGCCGGCGATAGCAAACGCCGTCATGCGCGGGTCCGTCGGCCGGATGGAGCCATCCGCGATCCCCTCGGCGATCAGCGCCCGGAACACGCCGTCCAGATCCCGCTTGCGCGCCAGGATCGTGCGCCGGTTCATGTCGTCCATATCCCGCTCGTCCAGCAGCACCAGACTTTTGCCGTAGGTTGTGGTCATGGTTTCAGCATAGATGCGGACCAGCCGGCGCAGGCGGGAAAGGCCGGTTCCACCCGCGCCCAGCTCCGCGTCGATGCGCTGCTGCAACCGCTCGTGCCCGGACATCCAGCAGGAATACAGAATGTCTTCCTTGCTTCTGAAGTAAGTATAGAGCGCCGGCTTGGTGACATTCAGCCGCTCGGCCACCGCGTTCATGGTGACATGGTGGTAGCCCTGTTCGATGAACAGGGTGAGCGCCATGTCCTGAACCGCTTCCATTTTCTGGTCGCGCGCCTTCTCCCGGTCTTCGGCCGGCAGCCACGGGGAGGCATTTTCGTTGGCGGCGGAGCGGGTCAAAAAAACGTCCCTCCCAAAATGTCGTGTCCCAAAATGTTGCGTCCAAAGTTCCGATGCAGAATCGACCCTGGGCCAAGCTGAAAACAGGCGCGAGGCTGAAAACCGCCGCCTGAACGGGAGCGGCCCGCCCATCATGGGCCAATCCCATGAAACGGCAACACCCGCTCCTCGGCTCCCGCCGGCATTGCGGCCGTCAGAAGGATGGCGCATTGACAGGCGTCTAATCACTGGTATGGGTATTACCCATGGGTAATCAAAAGTCCAGCGGGATTGTGCATGGCTGACGCCGCTGGCCAAGGAGGAAACCATGACCCGTCCGGTTCATGTCGCTGGCGTTGGAATGATCCCGTTTTCGAAGCCGGGAGCCAGCGAGCCGTATCATGTGATGGGCGCTGAAGCGGCGCGTCTGGCGCTGGCTGACGCCGGCGTCGATTTCTCGCAGGTGCAGCAGGCCTATGTCGGCTACGTCTATGGCGATTCCACCTGCGGCCAGCGGGCGCTCTACCAGGTCGGCATGTCCGGCATCCCGGTGGTGAACGTCAACAACAACTGCTCCACCGGCTCGTCGGCGCTGTTTCTTGCCCGCCAGGCCATTGAGGCTGGCATCGCCGACTGTGTGATCGCCCTTGGCTTCGAGCAGATGAAGCCAGGCGCCCTCGGCTCCGTGTTCACTGACCGCCCCGGCCCGATGGAACTGTTCGACGGCCTCGCCGACGATCTGATCGACGCGCGCGGCATCCCCGCCGCCCTGCGCCTGTTCGGCGGCGCCGGCCTCAGCCACATGAAGAAGCACGGCACGCCGCTGGCCTCCTTCGCCAAGATCCGCGCCAAGGCCAGCCGCCACGCCGCGAAGAACCCGCTGGCGATCTTCCGCAAGGAAGTCACGGCCGACGACGTGCTGAACGACACGCCGATCTGGCCGGGCGTGATGACCCGCCTGATGGCCTGCCCGCCCACCTGCGGCGGAGCCGCCGCCATCCTGGTTTCGGAAGAGTTCGCCCGCCGCCACGGCCTGCGCACCGACGTGCGCATCGCCGCCCAGGCCATGACCACCGACACGCCCTCGACCTTCGAGGCGCGCGACATGATGCAGCTCGTCGGCTACGACATGAGCAAGGCCGCCGCCGACCAGGTCTACGCGAAGGCCGGCGTGTCGCCGAAGGACATCAACGTGGTCGAGCTGCATGACTGCTTCGCCCACAACGAGCTGATCACCTATGAGGCGCTCGGCCTGTGCCCGGAGGGCGGCGCCGAGAAGTTCATCGACGATGGCGACAACACCTATGGCGGCCGCGTCGTCACCAACCCGTCAGGCGGCCTGCTGTCCAAGGGGCACCCGCTTGGCGCCACCGGCCTCGCCCAGTGCTATGAGCTGACCCGCCAGTTGCGCGGAACCGCCGCCTCGACCCAGGTCGACGGCGCCCGTCTGGCGCTGCAGCACAATCTGGGCCTCGGCGGCGCCTGCGTCGTCACCCTCTACGAAAAGGTGTGACCATGGGAGCGCCCAAATTCGCGGTTGATCCGCAGACCCTCGTTGGCATGGAGCTGCCCCAGCAACGCGCCTTCGTGGAGCCGCGCCGGCTGAAATACTTCCTCGACACCATCGGCGAAAAGGATCCGGTTTATCTGGATCCCACCGCCGCCCGGGCCGCCGGCTTTCGCGACATCCCGATCCCGCCGACCTACATGTTCTGCCTGCAGTCGCTCGACAATCCGGGCCCCAACCGGATCCTGGACCTGCTGGGCGTCGACATCGGCCGCATCCTCCATGGCGAGCAGAAGTTCGTCTATCACAAGGCGGCATGCGTCGGCGACGAACTGGTCTTCCAGTCCCGCATTGGCGCGATCGTCGACAAGAAAGGCGGGGCGCTGACCATGGTCGCCCAGGACATCCGGGTGGAGAACGGTCAGGGCGAGCACATCGCCGACATTACCAACACCCTCGTGATCCGTAATCCGCAGGACGAAAAGGGAGCCGCCTGATGAGCACGACCAATGCGGCCCTGAAAGTCGGCGATACGCCCGTCAGCCGCAGCTACGGCCCGATCACCCGGCATGAGCTGGCGTTGTATTGCGGCGCCTCGGGCGACCACAACCCGATCCACGTCGACAGCGACTTCGCCAAAGCCTCCGGCTTCCCGGACGTGTTCACCCACGGCATGTTCGTGATGGCGCGGCTCGGCATGGCGTTGAACGCCGTATTCCCCACCGCCGCCATTCGCGAATATGGCGTGCGCTTCGCCTCCATCACCCAGGTCGGCGCCGAGATCACCTGCGAGGGCAAGGTTATTGCCATCGAGGAGGTTGGCGGCGAGCGCCGGGCCCGTCTCGAACTGACGGCGCGCGACCAGAAGAATGATGTGAAGCTGAAGGGCGAAGCCGTGGTGGCGCTGGCCTGAAGCATTCCCGGGAAAGGTAATTTGACTTTCCCGGGAACTTTTAAGCCAGGTCACAAGATCTGGCGCCGCTGCGCCCTGGCTGTCACCGGGGATGTGCTGGCGAAATGAAGCCGACATCTATATCTGGCCGCGCCTGACTCTGGCGGAAGCCTCGCAGGCAGCAACTGCGTCGGCGCCGTTGCGGCGCCTGGCGTCATGAACGCATCCGGCGGCAGACTGCTTGCGGAACAACGCACGGCTGCTTTCCCGAACCAGATACGCGTCAATTCGACATATTCGGGCAGAAGTCCGCCGGACAGGAACGGTCTCTGCCCCAGGGAGACAAGGTATGAGTGAACCCGCGCTGAAGATCTACGCCGAGGGCCGCGTGGCCGGCAAGGTCGCGCTTGTCACCGGCTCCGGCCGGGGCATCGGCCGCGCCATCGCCCACAAGCTCGCGGCGGAAGGCGCGAAAGTCGTGGTCAACGATCTTGATCCGCCAACCGGCGACGCCGTCGCGGCCGAGATCGTCGCCGCCGGCGGCCAGGCCATCGCCGTCAATGGCAGCGTGACGGAAGCCGGGTTCGCGGAGCGGTTCGTGCAGGCCGCCATGGACCAGTTCGGCGGCATCGACATCATCGTCAACAACGCCGGCTACACCTGGGACGCCACGATCAGCAACATGACTGACGAGATGTTCCAGGCGATGATGGACGTGCATCTGGTCGCGCCGTTCCGCATCCTGCGGGCCGCTTCGGAGCCGATCCGCATCATGGCCAAGAAGGAGGCCCAGGAGGGGCGCGAGGTGTTCCGCAAGGTCGTGAACATTTCCTCGATCGCCGGCCTGTTCGGCAATGCTGGCCAGGCCAGCTACTCCTCCGCCAAGGCGTCGCTGCTCGGCCTGACGCGGACGATGTGCAAGGAGTGGGGCCGCTACAAGGTCAATGTCAATTGCGTTGCCTTTGGCCTGATTGAAACCCGCCTGACCCAGGCCATCGAAACCGACCAGAAGACCGTCGACATCGAAGGCAAGAAGATCAAGGTCGGCGTGCAGCCAGCCCTGCTCGACACCATGGCGAAGATGATTCCGCTCGGCCGCGCCGGCAAGCCCGAAGAGGCCGCCAACGCCGTCTACATGTTCTGCTCGCCCGAGTCTGATTATGTCAGCGGACAGATGCTGGTCTGCGGCGGCGGCATCCTGATGTGACGGGCTTTGCGCGCGGCATGGTTCGCGCGCAGAGGTTCGCGCCGCGCGCGCCCCCCATTTCCGCGCGCTGGCGCGGGCATTCCCCTGCCCGGCCGGACAGATGTCCGGCCGGGCGCTCCGGCCCCGGTGATCGCCCACGCTTCGCCGGAGGCGGAGGCGCACACCGCGTTCTGACCCTTGCGGGTCAGGGCGCCCTGCGACCGGCCTGAAGGCTGGCGCAATTACATGGGAGGAAACCACATGCCCGCAGCGCTGCTGGAGCGTCGCGACGGCGTCGCCGTCATCACGCTCAACAACCCCGAGCAGTACAACGCGCTTTCGTTCGAAGTCATGCGCGATCTGGATCAGGCGACGGCGGAGGCCTTTGCCGACGACAGCATCCGCGCCGTTCTGCTGACCGGCTCCGGCAAGGGATTTTGCGCGGGCGCCCAGTTCGGCGGCGACGTCTTTGAAACCGGCGCGGCCATCGGCGCGCGCATGCGCCAGCACCTGCATCCCATCATCGAGCGACTGCGCGGCGGGCGGCTGCCGGTTATCGTCGCGGTCAATGGTCCGGCCGCCGGCGCCGGCGTCGGTCTGGCGCTGGCTGGCGATATCGTGCTGGCCGCCCGGTCCGCCCGCTTCATCCTGAGCTTCGCCCGCCTTGGCGCCGCGCTCGACGCGGGGACGTCGCTATTCCTGCAGCGCTCCATTGGCGTGGCCCGCGCCCGGGCGCTTGCCCTCATGGCCGAGCCGCTGCCGGCTGAAACCGCGGCCGAATGGGGCCTGATCTGGCGCTGTGTCGACGATGGCGCACTGGCCGATGAAGCCTGGCGGCTGGCCCGTCATTTCGCAGAAGGACCGGCCATCAGCATCGGCCTGATCAAGGCCCAGCTTGAAGCGGCCTGGAGCGCGCCGCTGCCCGCGACGCTGGACCATGAAGCCGACATGCAGACCCTGGCTTTCGTTTCTGAGGATCTGAAAGAGGGCGCGCGCGCGTTCGTGGAAAAACGTGCGCCTGTCTTCAAGGGACGGTAACATTTACAAATAGAGCCGGCTGCATTCTTCCGCATGACCATGTTTTGTTGTCTGCGCGCCGCATCAAACGAGACCGATGGTGAAGCAACGGGATCATAATAACAGAACATGGAGCCTGCTTTTGGGCCTGGCCTGAAAGCGTTTCTCCACCCGCATCTCACCTTCGATAGCAGCGTGGACCATGCGGCTCCACGCTGAATAGCATTCCGGTTGCCGGAATAACGGGAGGGGTGTCAATGAAACGGTTACTTAACGGCGCCGCGGCTTTCGCCGTCGCGGGGGCGACATTCGCTGCATTTTCCGCCGTGGCGGCGGACAAGCCGGCCTACAGTCCGGGCGCATCCGAAAAGGAAATCCGCCTTGGCAGCACCACGGCCTACAGCGGCCCGGTTTCCGCATTTGGCGTCGGCGGGCGCACGTCCAAGGCGTTCTGGGAGATGATCAACGCCAAAGGCGGCATTAACGGCCGCAAGGTCACCTACATCAGCCTCGACGACGCCTACAGCCCGCCCAAGGCGCTGGAGCAGACACGCAAGCTGGTGGAAAGCGACAACGTGCTGCTGATTTATGGCGTCTCCGGCACGCCCACCAACACCGCGACGCAGAAATACCTGAACAGCAAACAGGTGCCGCAGGTGCTGATCGCCACCGGCGCCGGCAAATTCAACGATCCAAAGACCAATCCCTGGACCATGCCGTTCTGGCCGTCCTACGCCATTGAGCAAAAGACCTACGTCGATTACATCCTGAAGCACAAGCCGGACGCGAAGATCGGCGTGCTCTACGCCAACGACGACTATGGCAAGGATCACCTGCACGGCGTCCGCACGGCGCTTGAGGCGCACGGCAAGTCAAATATGCTGGTCAGCGCCCAGGCCTATGAGACATCCGACCCGGTCGTCGATTCGCAGATGCTAAACCTGAAGAACTCCGGCGCCAACGTGTTCATCAGCGCCACCACGCCGAAATTCGCCGCTCAGGCAATGCGCAAGGCGCACGAGATCGGCTGGAAGCCCCTGCAATTCGTCGCCAATGCCTCTGCCTCCGTCAGCCACGTGCTGGTCCCGGCGGGCGTCGAGGCGTCCACCGGGGTCATCACCGCGAACTATGCCAAGGCGCCCGATGATCCGGACCTGGCCAACGACCCCGAGGTCAAGGATTACGTTGCGTTCATGACGAAATGGAACGCGCAGGAAAATCCAAACGACTTCTACGCCCTGTCGTCCTACATCATCAGCAACATGATGAAGACCATTCTCGAGCGCGCCGGCGATAACCTGACCCGCGAGAACATCATGAAGCTGGTGGGCAGCATCAACAATGAACGCATGCCCATGCAGCAGAAGAAGATCGTGCTGCGCACCACGCCGGACAATTTCTCCGCTTACCAGTCGCTGCAATTGCAGAAGTTCGACGGCAAGAAGTGGGTGAACATGGACTGAGATCAGGATTGCGCAAGCGAAGGCCGGCTGGATCACATCCAGCCGGCCTTTTGTATGTGAAACGCCTGCCGACTGGTTTACCCGGCGCGCCTGATCTGGAGCTGTTTTCGATCAATCTGGATCGCAAACAGCTCCAGCTCCCCCTGTTTTGAGCGAATTCTGATCGATCAGCCCATGTCGGCTGACCGGAACGCGCTTCAATGGCCAGATTTACCTGCCAAGAAAATTCGCCGGCCGCCGTTCCGCCGTCGAGCGGACGCCTTCGGCAAAATCAGCGGTCTGGCGCAGGCGCTGCTGCTCGGCCAGCTCATGCCGGGTCGCGGCGTGCACCCTGTCGGCCAGGTCGCCGCGCAGGGTCGCCCGGGTCGACAGCAGTCCCAGCGGCGAACATTCAGCAATCTCGGCGGCCAGCGCATGGGCGGCTTCGCGCAGCTTTTCCCGCGTGGTCAGCACATTGGCGAGGCCCATGCGATAGGCCTCCTCTCCGGTGACGCGGCGGCTGGTATAGAACATCAGTTCGGCGTTGTTCTTGCCGATGACCTCCGGCAACGTCGCGGTCAGGCCGAAACCGGGGTGGAAGCCGAGCCGGGTGAAGTTGGCCGCGAACCGCGCTTCCGGGCAGGCGACGCGAAAATCGGCGGCGAGGGCAAGGCCAAGCCCGCCGCCGATGGCCGCGCCCTGCACCGCGGCGACAATCGGCTTCTTGCAACGGAAAATCCGCACCGCCTCCAGATAGAGATGGTCCGTGGTGTCGAGCAGGTCGGTTTCAGCGGGCGTGGCGTTGTCCGGCGACGAGAAGTCGGCGCCAGCGCAGAACGCCTTGCCTTCGGCGCACAGCACCACGGCGCGGATCTCTGGCTCCGCGTCGAACCCCTCAAGCGCGCTGGCAATGGCGCGGATCAGCGTCAGATCGAAAAAATTGAGCGGCGGGCGGCGAATTTCGATGGTCGCGACGTTGCCGTTGCGGCTCACCGCAATGTCTTGTGCCGTCATGGGCGTTCTGCTCCCGTGTGCAATTGTTGATATTGTTGCGCTGGACTGCGCGCCCGCCAGGCCAGACTATCCTGGCGGCATGAAATTGACAGGCGCGATCACCGGCCTGAGCCCGCCAGTCATTCCAGCCGGCACAGGGCGCGGAAACGGTCGACGCGGGGACGTTCGGCGGCCAGGCCGAACCGGACCCCCTTGCCGGCGCCATCGTCCAGATTGATCACCTCGCTGCGCAGCGCCCTGGCAAACAGGCGCACGGCCCGCTCGCCGCCGAGGATGAGAAATCTGTCGGTGGAAGCCAGACGCTCGTTCAGTTGACCATCCGGATTTTCCAGCCGGAGCGTCACGGCGCGTCCTTCAATCGGCGGCGCCGCGCCGCCCAGATCGAGGGCGGCGCCAAACACCGCCGGATCGCTCACCCCGCACGACAGGGCCAGCATGACCTCCCTGCCATCCGGCGCGCGCACCGTCAGCGCCAGCCGGTGACGGTTGGCGCCGGCCCGGCCGGGAACATCAACCTGCAGGATCACCGTCGTCCGCTCGCGGGGCGTCGCATCGGCAACCGTCGCCGCGGCGAGCGTCAAAATGGCCGCGCCGCCAGCAACACAGGCCAATCGCCGCACCAGATTCATGGCCCCCTCCCGTAACAGCGCGCGCCGCAGCAAAACCCGGGCAAGGCCTGCGCGCATGCCAGACATGAGCGGGAGAGTCGACGTTTCGCGCGCGGGCGCCAAATCATTTATGAGCGACCGGCCGTCGCCCGGCCGGGATGCGTCTGAACAAAACCGCATCGCCGCCCGCATGCCCTGGCTTCGCATGTTTTTTCGCGGACAAGCGGCATCCACCTGCCCGCATCACGTTCCAGGCGTTTATCCAGCGGCTTCGGCGCGCAAGACATCTTCCAGTTCGTGGCGTTTGATCTTGCCGGTCGTGCTGCGCGGCAGTTCGGCGTCAGAAACAAAGCGCACCCGCTTGGGCAGCTTGTAGCCGGCGATCTTGCCCCGGCACATGGCGATGACCTCCTCGCCGGTAAGGGACTGGTCGTTGGCGACGACGAAGGCCACGGGAACCTCGCCCCAGCGCGCATCGGCCTGGCGCACCACCACCGCCTCGGCGATGCGCGGCGAGGCCAGCAACACCCGCTCGATTTCCGCCGGATAGATGTTCTCGCCGCCGGACTTGATCAGATATTTGCGGCGGTCGACGAATTCGAGGCCGCCGTCCGGGTTGCGCACGAAGACGTCGCCCATGTGAAACCAGCCGCCATGGAAGTCCTTCTCCTCCGGCACGCGCCAGTAGCCGCTGAACAGCGTCGGGCCGCGGAAGGCCAGTTCGCCCGGCTCGCCGTCGGCAACATCCTGGTCGTCCGGGTCGACCAGACGGATGCGGCAGAGTGAATTCTGCAGTTTGGGCAGGCGGGCGGGCGCATGGCCCGGCGGCAGCAGGTTGCGGCTGGCCGGCGGGCTGCCCGTTTCAGTGGAGCCGAAACTGTTGATGTAAGGCGCCTGCAACAGGTCGGTGAGCTCGGCGATCTGCTGGCGCGGCACCAGATCGGCCATGCAGCCGACGCTGCCAAGCCGCGCCGGGCGCAAGCCCGTGGTTTTCAGCTCGGAGAGCATCTGCTCCACCGTCCCCGGCATCACCTGGAGCCAGCCGATGTTCTCGCCCGCCGCAGCGGCGACGATGGCGTCCGGCTGGAAGCCGTCGATCACCACCACCTTGCCGCCGGTCATCAGCGTCGCCAGCATGTTGTCGGTGGACACCATGTGGAACATGGGCGCCCAGGCAATGAACGTGGCGCCGGGAATGAAGGTGCTGTCGATCTGGCCGATGAGCGAACGGGCGATCATGGCCCTCTGGCTGATGACGGCGCCCTTCGGCAGGCCGGTTGTGCCGCTGGTGTAGAGGATCACCAGGCCGTCTTCCGGCGCGGCCACGTCGGCGGGCGGTTCATGATCCAGATGGGCGTCCAGCAGCCGCTCATAGGCTTCGCCAAAAACCAGAACCTTGCCGGGATCGCAGTTGAGCCCCTGCAACATGGCGGCGTGCCGTTCCGACACGAAGGTGAGGCGCGGCGCGACCAGCGACAGGCAATGCTCCAGCTCTTCCTGGGCCAGGCGCCAGTTCTGGCAGGCGACGATCAGCCCCAGCTTGGCCGCCGCCAGTTGCAACTCCACATATTCAGGGCGATTTTCGGCGAAGATGGCGACGCGGTCGCCGCGCACGCAATCATGGGCCGCGAGCGCCGCCGCCAGCCGGTTGACCCGCGCATTGAGGGCCCCATAGCTCAGAATGCGGCCTTCATGCTGCAGGGCCGGCCGCTCCGGTCCCCGCCCCGCTTCGGCGGCGAACAGGCCGCCGACCGTCAGGCCCGACGCCGCCAGCGCCAAAACTCCGCCATAAGCCGGCGCGGCTCCACTGTGCGCGTTCATTGTTTCCTCCTTGCCGGCCGCGACGGCAGGAGCGCCGCGCGCCTTTTTTGTATTTGTTATTTCGGTAGCAAAGGCGGCGCGGCCTGTCACCCGCCTGCCCCCTCAGGCGGCGGCTTCCTGAATCTCCTGGCAGACGTCCACCCAGGCGGCGCCGGTCAGATCGGCCAGCCGCCCGGGGCTGAGGCGCACGGCGCTGTCGATGGAGCCGGCGGCGGGGGCCACCTCGTCAAAATCCTTCAGCGAGACGTCGCAATACACCATGAGGGGTTGCGCCAGCCCGAAGGGGCAGACGCCGCCGACAGGGTGGCCGGTCAGCGCTTCGACCTCGGCCAGGTCCAGCATCCGCACCTTGCCGCCAAAGGCCTCGCGGGCCTTGCGATTGTCGAGGCGCGCGTCGCCGCGCACGACCACCAGAAACACGGCGTCGCCCTTGCGCAGGGACAGCGTCTTGGCGATGCGCGCCGGCGGCAGGCCAAGCACGGCGGCGGCCTCCGCCACAGTGGCGGTGCGTTGTCCGGTCTCGATGACGGCCAGATCGGGAGCCCGCTCGGCCAGAAATGCCTTGACGCTCTCCAGACTCATGATGGACTCCTTGCAATCAGGAAAAGCTCCGGTTCGGGGGACCGGTCCGGCGCCATGAGCCGCGCCTTGCGGCGGCCTGTCAACTACAGGATCACCGGCGCAGAAACACCCGCACAGGGAGCGCCCGCCACCCGGACGCCCGCCGCGCGGCAATGTTGACCTGCCGGAGGCGCAGCGCCCGCTTCCAGCCGGCATCGATCCGGACGGAACTGTTCAGGGAGATCATCATGAGCTGGAATCCGGGCCTGACGCCAGGCTGCCCCGACGCCGTTGGCGTCGACAGCATCGAAACGCTGATTATCCCCCGCGCCCGCGATCTGGGCGGTTTTGAAGTGCGGCGCGCCTTGCCGGCGCCGCGCCGGCAGATGGTCGGCCCATTCATTTTCTTCGACCAGATGGGCCCGGCGGAATTCCTCACCGGCGGGGGCATCGACGTTCGCCCGCATCCGCACATCGGTCTTGGCACGGTCACCTATCTGTATCGCGGCCAGTTCCACCACCGCGACAGCCTGGGCAGCGAGCAACCGATCAAACCTGGCGAAGTCAACTGGATGGTGGCCGGCAAGGGCGTCACCCATTCCGAGCGCACCGACGCGGAAACCCGCGCTAACCCGCACGCGCTGTTCGGCGTGCAGACCTGGGTGGCGCTGCCGGATGAAGCCGAGGACGTGGCGCCGGCGTTCGAGCATTTTGGCAAGGACCGGCTGCCGGTGTTCGAGGATGGCGGCGTGAAGGCGCGGCTGGTGCTGGGCTCGGCCTATGGCGCCGCGGCGCCGGCGACGCTGTATTCCGAGACGTTCTATCTCGATGTCGCGCTGGCGCCCAACGCGCTGTTCCCCCTGCCCGATGAGCACGAGGACCGGGGCCTCTATATCATGGAGGGTTCAGTGACCATCGCCGGGCAGGATTTCGAAGCCGGCCGGATGATGGTGTTCCGCCCCGGCGACTTCATCACCGTGGCGGCTGGCCCGCAAGGCGCGCGCCTGATGGCGCTGGGCGGGGCGACGCTGCGCGGCCCGCGCTATGTGTGGTGGAATTTTGTCGCCTCGAGCCAGGAGCGGATCGAGCGCGCCAAGGCGGAATGGCGCGCCGGCAAATGGGGCCAGGGACAGTTCGACCTGCCGCCCAGCGACCGCGCCGAATACATTCCGCTGCCGGACTGACGCCAAACCCCGGTGGATGCGCATCAGCGGAATTTGGCAAAACCCGTGCGGCGGCGCACAGCCGCCGCGGCGCCAGTCGGCATGATGGCGGGATGGCCGCACATACATCGGCCCGCTTCAGAAAGGACCCAGCCATGAGCCAGCCGCGCTCCGACATCCGCGACAACGCCGCGACCGGCAGGTTTGAAATGCAAACCGGCGCGGGGCTGGCCTTCATCAGCTATCGCCAGGCCGGTGATTTGGTCAGCCTTGATCACGCAGAAGTTCCGCCGGCCCTGCGCGGCTCCGGCGTCGCCAGCCAGCTGGTGCTTGGCGTTTTCGACATGCTCCGCGCCAGCGGCCGCCGCATGGTTCCACGCTGCGGCTATGTGCGCGCCGTCGCCAGCCGCCACCCGGAATATGACGATCTGCGCGCTGGCTGATCGACGCGCTCAGGCCAGCCGGTAGCGTCCGTCGGCATCGCGGGCGACGCGACCCTTGCCCATCAGTTCATCCAGATGCATGGCGATGGAGCGCGCCTCGACGCCGTCGACCCATGATTCATTGAAATGCGCCGGGTACAGCAGGCGTCGCCGCGCCAGTTGCTCCAGGGTTTGCGGCTCCGGCCGCAGCATCTCGGCAAGGCGCGCGTCGCGCTCGTCAAAGCGCGCCTCATAGGCGGAAAGATCATCCAGAAAACGCTGGCGATCGGTGTAGACGCCCTTGTGATGGAAGGTGACCCACACCTTCGCCGGCAAATCCCGCACCTTGCGCAAGGTTTCGCGGAAATCGTGCATGCTGGAATTGGCGTCGCCGTAATAGGGGCCGAAGGTGCTCAGATCGATATCGCCGATAAAGGCGAGGCCGTATGGCTCCACCAGCAGGGCGCAATGGCCGGGGGTGTGGCCAGGCATGTGCACGGCGCGCACGGTGACGCCGCCGAGGTCCCATGTGGCGCCGTCCTTGTAAGCGATGGCGTCGGGCGTCTCGTCGTAGTGAAAATCCTGCGCGAAGCGGGCGCGGGCGGCAGCCCGCTCCTCCACGCCCTCATAACCGAACACATCGGCCAGCGCCTCCCAGGAGCGCGCCGCGGCGACGTCGGCCTCGTGGGCGTAAACCGGCTTGCCCTTCAGCAGGTGCAACCCGGCCATGTGATCTTCGTGAACGTGGCCGAGGATGCACAGGTCGGCGTTGGTGAAATCGGGACCGATGGCATTTGCGCTGATGGGCGAATCGAACACCGCGACGGAATCCGAACCCCGGACGATCACCTGGTTGCCATCAGGATATTTGCCGTTCCTGTCGCCGAAACAGACCGTGACCGGGCCGAATTCCGCCCGCGTCATTCCGTGCTGCTCCCGCGCTGTCGTCGCGCCGCCCATCTGATCCTCCACGCCATGCGCAACCGCTCGGAACAAGGCGGCGGCTGCTTCATGCAGGCTCATTCCATGACCGATGCTGGCAGGGGATGCAACCCGACGCGGCAAAAACCACCCCACGGCCGCGGATCGGCCCCCCGGGCGCGACGTTCGGCGGCCGCTTCCGCAATGGCGGAAGCCCCCAGGCGGAGGGGCCGCAAAAAGGGGCAGCAAAAAGGGGCGGGCAAAGGAAAGGGAAACATCGTCGCTGCAGGCGCCAGAATCGCTGCCCGATCGTCCAGCCTGAAGAATGGCTTGACATGGCGACGCCGATTGGTCCGATGATGCAAGCCATTTCCCGTTACAGGACCAGACCAGTTGTTCAGAAGCGCGCAACTGGAATCCGTCAAGGCCTGGATCGCCCATCCCGCCCACGCGGCCATGCCGCTGCATGCGCGCATCCAGCGGGCGATCCGGCAGCTCATCCTTGACGGCGCGCTTGGCCCCGGCAAGCCCCTGCCCGCTTCGCGCGCGCTGGCAAGCTCATTGGGCGTATCGCGCGACACCATTGAAACCGCCTACGCCCAGCTCCACGCCGAGGGCTTTATCGACCGGCGCGTGGGCAGCGGCAGCTTCGTGGCGGACATGGCGGGCCTCTGGCCAGGTCGGGGACGCGGCGCCCAGGGACAAGGTGCTCCAGAACGGGAGGTCGCCGGACGCGGCGGCGATCGTTCTCCGAGGGCGCCCAATCTCAGCAGGCGCGGCGACGCCATGTTTCGCGGCGGCGGCGTGCAAGCTGCGCTTGCTCCCCGGCCCTTTGTTCATGGCGTCCCCGAGACGCGGAGTTTCCCTGTGGCGCTGTGGGAGCGCCTGGAGCGACAGGTCCTGAAGGAGGCCGGCCCGCGCGCGCTGCTGCATGGCGACCCGCAAGGCGTTGCGCCGCTGCGCCGCGCGATCGCTGACCATGTGAATCTCGAGCGCGGCGCGCGCGCCACGGCCGACCGGGTGCTCGTCCTGACCAGTTCCCAGCAGGCGCTGACTTTATGCGCCCACATGCTGCTCGACCCCGGCGATCGCATCTTTGTCGAGGACCCCGCCTACCATGGCGCGCGCAAGGCGTTCGGAGCGGCCGGGCTTGACTGCGTCCCGGTCCGCGTCGACAGGCAGGGCGTCATGGCCGGCGAGATCATCGATGACCCCCGTCCGGCCAGAGCGGTTTTTCTCACCCCATCGCACCAGTTCCCGACGGGAGCCACATTGACGCTCGACCGGCGGCTGGCGCTGATCGAATGGGCGGCGCGACGCGACGCCTGGATCATCGAAGACGATTACGACAGCGAGTTTCATTACGCCGGCAAGCCGACAGCCTGCGTGCAGGGGCTCGATCCCCATGACCGGACCATCTACATCGGCACCTTCACCAAGTCGTTGTTTCCCAGTCTGCGCATTGGCTATGTCGTGCTGCCGCCGCAACTGGTGCAGCCCATGACGACCGCGCGCACGCTGCTTGACGGCCACACTGCCTCCATCGCCCAGCTCACCCTGGCCAGGTTCATGGAAGGCGGACATTTTGGCGCCCATGTGCGCGCCATGCGCGGCGTCTATGCGGAGCGGCTTGACGTGCTGACCCGCCAGCTGGCGACGCACCTGCCCGGCCTGGTCGCGGCCCGCCCGCCTGCTGGCGGCCTGCAGATGCCATGCGCGTTAACCTGCGACCTGCCGGAGCAAACGGCCATTGACGCGGCGCAACGCGCTGGCATCCAGCTTCTGGGCCTGTCGGAACTGCACGCGGACGGGAACGGCGAAGCAGGCTTCCTGATGGGCTTCGCGGCCTATACGCCCGCCGAGATTGCCACAGCCGTCCGCCAGCTGGCGCGGGCGCTCCAGGACGCAGCGCGGTCCTGAAACGCCTTTCCGGCCAGACGGCGTCGTCTGTTCGATCCGCGTTCGCTCAAGACGCGGGAAGCTGGAGCAACTTTGGCTCCATGGCGATCGGGAATCGCCCGGCGCGGGCTCTGGAGAAGCTGGAAATTGGTCTGGTCAGTTGCCTGAAAATGGCAGGGTCAGGCGATCCGCTTCCCTGCTATGAACAGGCGATCCTGTCGGGGGCCGATGCGCTTCCGGCGGGGATAGCGTCTGCAAGGGCGTGCTCTGGCAAGACAGACACGGAAGCGCCCGGGAGCCCGGCCTGGCGGAGCCCTTTTTTGCCTGGCGGGGCCTGCACAGCGGAGATCAGGTCATGGGAAAAACAGCGGTGGCGATCCGGCACGTCCATTTCGAGGATCTGGGCGTGTTCGCGTCCGTGCTGGCGGACGCCGGCTTCTCCGTCCGCTATCACGACCTCGACGCGGCGCCCTTTGCAACGCTTGATGCGCTGGAGCCGGACCTGCTGGTCGTGCTCGGCGGCCCGGTCAGCGTCTATGAAACCGACGCCTATCCCTACCTTGCCGACGAGCAGGCGATCCTTGCCACGCGACTGGCCGCCCGCCGCCCGACCCTTGGCCTCTGCCTCGGCGCGCAGCTCATGGCCAGGGCGCTTGGCGCCCAGGTGGCCCCCATGGGTCACAAGGAGATTGGCTTTGGTCCCCTTTCACTGACAGACGCCGGGCGGGTTGGGCCGCTGCGGCGTCTGGCGGGCATCCCCGTGCTGCACTGGCACGGGGATGCTTTCCAGACCCCGGAAGGCGCGGAAAGCCTGGCCTCAACGCCGCTCTGCCCGACACAGGGTTTTTCCATGGGCCCCCATATACTGGCGCTGCAGTTTCACCCCGAGGTCGATGTGGCCGCCGGGATCGAACGCTGGCTGACGGGACACGCCGCTGAGCTGGCCAGCGCGGGCATCGACCCGCGCGCCATGCGCGCTGAGGCCGCCCGGACCGGCCCTGAACTGGCGAACGCCGCCCGCGACATGCTTGCCGAATGGCTGGCGGGGCTGGATCTGACAACGCGAGGCGCATGAACGCGCGGGCATATGAACGCGCGGGCACATGAGATCGCCGGAGCCATGCGGCTTTGGCGCCAGGAGGAGCGCAACGCGCAGCGCCATCAGGGCGCCGCCCTTGCCGGACAGGAGCGCAGCAGATGACAGCGCCTGCACCCACTACGTCGGCGCCCGTCACGCTTGCGCCGGAAGACATCGCCCGTTTTGGCGCTGATCCGGCCCAGGCGTTCGCGGCCAATCTCGAGGCCGTTCAGGCGCGGATCGCCGCCGCTTGCCAGCGCAGCGGCCGCAGCCCGGACGACGTGCGGCTGCTGCCCGTCACCAAGACCGTCCCCGCCCACATCCTGCGCCTTGCCTTCGCCGCCGGCATCCACGATTTCGGCGAGAACAAGCTCCAGGAGGCGCGCGACAAGCAGGCATTGCTGGCTGATCTGCCCATTTGCTGGAGCATTATCGGCCACCTCCAGACCAACAAGGTGAAATATCTGGTCCGGCTGGCGTCGGAGTTCCACGCCCTGGACAGTTTGCGGCTGGCCGGGGAACTGAACCGCCGCCTTGAGGCCGTGGAGCGGGACCTTGACGTATTCGTCCAGGTCAACGCCTCCGGCGAGGACAGCAAATATGGCCTGCAGCCCGATGCGCTCATGCCGTTTGTCGAGCGCCTGGCGGAATTTCCCCGGCTGAAACCGCGCGGCCTGATGACCCTGGCGATCTTCAGCGCCGACGTGGCGCAGGTGCGCGACTGCTTCCGCCTGCTGCGCGCCCTGCGGGACCGCGCCGTCACGGTTCATCCTGGGCTCACCGGGCTGTCCATGGGCATGTCCGGCGACTACGAAAGCGCCATCGAGGAGGGCGCAACCGTCGTGCGCGTCGGCCAGGCCATCTTCGGCGCGCGCCCCACCAGCAACGCCTCCTACTGGCCGGGATTTGCCTGAAACCCGGGGCTGAGGGCGACGTCCCGGCGCAATTGCCGGGGCGTGGCGCCAAACCAGCGCTGGCAGGCGCGGGTGAGCACCGACTGGTCGGCGAAGCCCAGCAGATGGGCGATATGGAGCAGGCTCAGCTCGCGCTGGTCGAGCAACTGGCGCGCCCAGTTCTTTCGCGCCGCGTCGCGCAGTTCCTCGAACACCACGCCTTCCGCATGCAATCGCCGCTGCAATGTTCTTGGGTGGCGCCCGAGAATCCGGGATACCGTACCCAGATCGGCCATTTTCAGCGGCGCCAGATTGGCCAGCGCATGACGCACCTGATCCGCCGCCGGCTGCTCGCGCTCCGAGGGCAAGCCCGCCAGAAAGCCGCCGACAAAGCGCTCCAGAAACTGGTTGTGCCGCAATGAACGCTGGCGCATCGCCAGGGCGTCCATCGAAATCCCGTCGAAGGCGGCGTTGAAGCGTGGCGTCTGCCCCAGATGCTGGCGATATTGCGCCTCGCTACCCAGCGGCGCATGGCGGAAATGGATGGCCGCCGGCTGCAACGCGCCGCCGGACAACAGTTCGATTATGCGCCGCATATAAGAGACGCAAATCTCCGTGATCTGGCGCATGTCGTCATTTGGCTCCAGACGCTGGAAAACCGCCAGATGCTCCAGCCCCCTGTCCGCGTCCATGAAAGTCCGGTATCCCAGCGCCGGATTGTGCAGGCGGACGTGCCGCGCGCCCAGCATCAGGCCCTCGCGCACGCTGGGGGCCGACTGCATGACCAGGGCCAGCAGGCCAAGGGCGTTGATGTCCTGCCGGGCGCACAGGCGCAGCCCAAAATCCGGCGCGCCAAGCATGCGCGAGGCCATCTCGACCGCCTGCACGACGTTGCGGTAAGGAATGGCGCGCTCGGAATCGGTCAGCACCGCCGGCGTGAGGCCGCAGGATCGCAGGATGGCGGAAGCGTCGCCGCCAAGATCGCGCACCAGATCGCCAAAGCCGGCCAGGGCCGCGGCGCGGACGCTGTTCAGATGCGATGGATCGCCTGACATCCGGTCCTCCAGCATGTCGTGCAAGATCAAAATCCTGTCGCATGAAAGCAAGAACCGCCGCTGGTTTGAACCTATCCTTTCTGATGGGCCAACGCTCGCCCCAATATCAGGAGGAGACAGTTCTCATGAATACGGCAACCAGCCGCAAGGCCGCGCCAGACGCGGGCGTGGAGCATTTTGACTTTCTCATCGTCGGCGCTGGCATTTCTGGCATCGGCGCCGCCTGCCACCTGCGCAAGCGCTTTCCGCAAGGCAGTTTCGTCATTCTGGACGCGATGGCCGGCTTTGGCGGCACCTGGTGGACGCACCGCTATCCCGGCGCCCGTTCGGACAGCGACCTGTACACCTATGGCTACAGCTTCAAGCCCTGGCGCGGCAGCTCCATCGCCACCGCCGACGAAATCCGCGCCTATCTCAGCGAAGTGATCGCCGAGAACGATCTGGCGCCGCGCATCCGCTACGGCCACAAGGTGACGTCGGCCGACTGGTCATCGCAGGACCAGCGCTGGACATTGACGGTGAGCCGCGCCGACACTGGCGAAACCCTGACGTTCACCACAGGCTTTCTCTGGATGTGCGCCGGTTACTACGACCATAACAGGGGCTATACGCCGGAATGGCCCGGCATGGCGGACTTCAAGGGCCAGATCGTACATCCGCAGCACTGGCCGGAGGATCTGGACTGCGCCGGCAAGCGCGTGGTCGTCATTGGCTCGGGCGCCACGGCGGCGACGCTGATCCCGGCCCTTGCCGACAAGGTGGCGCACGTCACCATGCTGCAACGCTCCCCAACCTTCTTCGCGGCGGACCCGCGCGCCCATCCGCTGGAGGCGCCGCTGCGGGCGCTTGACCTGCCGGATGACTGGATTCACGAGATCATGCGCCGGGCCCACATCGCCAAGGCTGGCGAGGTTGTCCGCATGTCGTTCGAACAGCCGGATGACCTGCGCGCGTTCTTCCTCGACCAGGCCCGCGCCCATCTGCCCGAGGGCTTCGACGTCGACCGGCACTTCAACCCGGCCTATCGCCCCTGGCAGCAGCGCATCGCCGTGGTGCCGGACGGCGACCTGTTCGCCGCCATTCGCAGTGGCAAGGCCTCGGTGGTCACGGACGCCATTGAGCGCTTTGACGCCAGCGGCGTGCAACTGGCCAGCGGCGAGCATCTCGACGCCGACATCATCGTCACCGCCACCGGCTTCAACATGCAGTTCTTCGGCGGCGCCCCGTTCAGCGTCGATGGCGAGCCGGTAGACTTCACCCAACGGGTGACCTGGCGCGGCATGATGATCGAGGGCGTGCCCAACATGGCCTATGTTCTGGGCTATTTCCGCGCCAGCTGGACGCTGCGTTCGGACCTCATCAGCGATCTGGTGTGCCGGGTGATTGAGCACATGCAGCGCGAGGGCCGCGCCGTGGTTGAACCCACCGTCACGGCCGGCGACGCCGACATGCCGCGCCTGCCGTGGATGGACCCGAAAAACTTCAACGCCGGCTATGTCATGCGCGCCCAGGATCACCTGTTCCGCCAGGGCGACCGCGCGCCATGGCAGCATCAGCTGGAGTATGGCGACGAGGTTTCAGCCCTGCCGGCCGTGCGGGCTGACGAAGCAGCCCTGGCCTATCGCTAGGGCAGCTTTCCCACGAAAAGCAGGCTCCACTTTTCGCGAAGACGCTCCAGGGCGCACTCCAATCCGCTTCACGTCTCCAGTCGGCGCCCGCCGGCTGGCCGCACAGACATATAAAGGGAGAAACCACCCATGGCGCTTGACGCTCACCTTGCCCAGGTTCTGCAGATGATGGCTAACCCGGCCGCCAAACCCATGTACGAGGGTTCGCCGGAAGAAGGCCGCGCCGCTTATCTGGCGCTGACCCATGGCACGCGCACGCCGGAGCAGACCGTCCCGGTCGCCAGCGTGGCGGACGCCACGCTCGACGGCGCGACCGGCCCGCTGAAGGCCCGCATTTACCGGCCGGAAGGTCCGGGCCCCTTCCCGACCGTGGCCTACTTCCATGGCGGCGGTTATGTCATCGGCAATCTGGACACCCACGACAACATGTGCCGCGATGTCTGTCGCGGCGCCCAGGCGGTGGTTGTGGCGGTGGACTATCGTCTCGCGCCCGAGCATCCCTTCCCCGCCGGCATCGAGGACGCCATCGCCGCCGCCAGATGGGTCGTGGCCCATGCCCGGGAGCTTGGCGGCAGCGATATTGTCGGCGTGGCCGGCGACAGCGCCGGCGGCAATTTCTCGGCGGTTGTCTCGCAGCAACTGCGTGACGCGGGCATCAGGCTGGCGGCGCAGTTTCTCATCTACCCCGCCGTGGACCACGCCGAAGCCGAGTATCCGAGCGCTGAACAGAACGGCAAGGGGTACTTCCTCGAAGCCGAGACCATGACCTGGTTCTACAATCACTACGCCAGCGGCGTCAGCAATACGCTGGACCCGCGCCTGGCGCCCATCCAGGCCGAAAGCCTGGCCGGCCTGCCGCCAGCGCTGGTGGTGACGGCGGAGTTCGACCCGCTGCGCGACCAGGGCGCCGCCTACGCTGAATCCCTGCGCGCGGCGGGCGGCAACGCCGAACTGATCCCCGGCCCCGGAATGATCCATGGCTTCTTCGACATGGGCCGCTGGTCGCCGGTGGCGCAGGACATCATCCAGCGCAGCACCCGCCGCTTCGGCGAGATGTTGCGAGGCCAGTAGTCCGCACCCGGAAAACGGCTTCACATCGCAAACGGATATCGCGCCCGTTCATGCAACGGGCGCGATGCGTTGATTGACGTCGGGACAGAGCCCTCCATGGCGGCAGGCCGGCCAGAGGCCCGCATCGCCCCAGACATCGAGCAAACCGCGTCCGCCCGCATGCGGCGCCAGCCGGCGCCGGGTGAGTCGCGCCCAGATAGAGCCTGCCGTCCGGAAAAGCGCCTCGCCCGCCGCCATATGCCGCGCGCGCTGCTTTCGGCGGCCCGGACTGATCAGAATTTCCGCGTCCGCCTCGCTGTCAACCCATGGTGCGAAAACGTTACTTCCTCGTGAATTCCTCCCCTCCCGTGCGAGAAATGCCACTGGAACTCGGTATTATTTAAAATTCGTGACAGTTTATTATTTTTGATAAACTGTATCTTAAATGTATCATAAAAAATATTTGCCGTACATGCGAATTCATACGCAACGTCAGCCGATCAAAATGACGCACAATTTCGCGATCAATATAAATACAATTGCGATCATGCAATTTTCAATAATCATAAATTGTCTCAAAATTAATTGCAAAATTCTATACGCTTTTGCAGCGATTTAACCCCCTTTTTTTGACAATTCCCTAATGCTACCACGCATAATTAGGTAGATTTTGCGCAAAAGAACGCAATTCGTTCTATGCGGCGTATGTCGTTAGGGGTTGGGGGAAGCTATGGGTATTTCCGGCGCGAAGATCGGCGGCGCAACAGGCGCACGTGGCGGCATGACGCTGATGGACGCCTGGCGTCTGGAGAACCGCGTGGAGGACGCAATTCGCCCGGTTTCCCGTCAGGCGTTGCTAACCGGTACGGCCCTAGGCGCGGCGGTTTTCGCCGGCGTGGCGCTGTCACCAACTGGGGCGAGTGCGGCTTGCAACTTCAGTGCGAATACCAGCACAAGCGGCTCCAGCCGAATCTGCATTGGAAGTTCATCAACTATTAATCAAGCCGTCGACGTGACAGGCAGAGGAATCGACGTTACCGGCACTCTCGACACAATTGTTACAAATAATGGCTCGGTTTCTAGCGACAACGGTAGCGGCAACAATGCCATTGAAATCCGTGGCAGATCAATTGCATACACCGGCTACGGCAATCTGAACGGTGCCAAATCGGGCCTGGTGCTTAGCGGTACCAGTGTAACGGTAAGTGGTACAGCTCCCGTTTCCGGTTCAACTATAACCGGACGAGATGGTGATGGTATCCGCGGAACGGCTGTTGGAGGCGCTAGTCTAAATCTGACAGGCTTTAATATCTCTGGTTCGCAGGATGGCATTGATCTTTCCGGAAACACCGGCGTCGACGCGACGCTCGCCAATGGCCGCGTAACCGGCGGCGCGACGGGCGATGGCTTCAAGGGTAGCTCTACACTTGGCCAAACCAAGCTGACGGCAACGAATACGGTATTCCAGGGCGGCCAGAACGGCGTCAACCTGAACAGCGACGTGATCGGCGGCGTCAATGCCAGCTTCACTGGTGGCAGCGCGACGGGCACAAACGGCGATGGCATCAAAACCAGCAGCCTGATTGGCGCAACGACCCTGACCACGCATGGAACGAGTTTCTCCGGTGGGCAGAACGGCGCCAATCTTGGCGGAAACGCCGGCGTTACAGCCGATCTGACCAATGGATCCTTCACTGGCGGTGCCGGCGATGGCCTTGTCGCGCAGACCGTCGGCAAGGCGAAGCTGACCTCAACCGGGACCACCTTCAGCGGTGCGAACGGCGTTAATCTTACGGGCGGCCTGCTCGGCGTGGAAGCCAAGCTGACCGGCGGCAGCGCCACCGGAACCAACGGCGATGGTCTGACGGCCTTCAGTGCGACTGGCCCGGTTTCCTTAACGTCCAACGGCACAATCTTCGGGGGAACCGATAACGGCGCTACCCTGACGACCGGCGCTGGCAATGTCACCGCCACTGTCACGGGCGGCAGCTTCACGGGCGGCGGCGGCGATGGTCTCGCTGTCCTGTCCGGCAACAAGGCGACGCTGACCTCAACCGGGACCACCTTTAGTGGCGGTCAGAATGGCGTCAATCTCACGGGCGGTATCCAAGGCGTCACCGCAATCCTGACAGGCGGCAGCGCCACAGGCACGGATGGCGATGGCCTGACGGCGCTGAGCCTGACCGGCAATGTTTCGGTTACGGGCAATAACACCGACTTTAGCGGCCAGAACGGCGTCAATCTGACCGGTCCCAACGCCACCGCCACGCTGAACGGCGGAACGGCGACGGGAACCAGCGGCAATGGCGTCAACGTCGTGGCTGGCGGCGTGAATATTCCGGGCATTGGCGCAATCGGCGGCCATGCGACCGTCAACATCAATGACGCCACGGTCGCCGGCGCCCAAAATGGCGTGTCCGCCACATCCGCCGGCATCGCCGGGGCCAATGCCGCCACCACGATCAATATCGCCGGCGGCATGGTGACCGGAACCTCCGGCGCCGGCATATTCGGCTTGTCGGCGGGCGTCGCTTCCGATGCGACCACTGTCATCAACATCAACAACGGCGTTGGCCCGGCCACGATCAGCGGCGGCGGCAACGGCGTCACCGCCATCTCCACCGCGCTTGGCGTTGGCGGCGGCAAGACCGCATCCACCGAGGTGAGGGGCGACGCTGCCGTGACCGGCGGCGATGTGGGCATTTTCGCCGCCGCCGCCAGCCTCAACGGCCCCGCCAACGTCACTATCGACACGACGGGCGGCTCCGCTACTGGCAACAGTGGCGTTGTCGCCATTGCCGGCAGCGTTGGTGATCTGTCCGGCTTTGATCTCAATGATCCGCTAACCTGGGTCGCTGGTTCCGGCCCGGCCAATGTGAATGTCACAACCGGCGACGTTACCGCCGCCAATGGCGTTGGCGTTCTGGCTGGCGCCATTGGTCAGGGCGGGACGGTCAACGTCACGACTGCTGGCGACGTCCAGAGCAACCTGATCGGCGTGCTGGGCTTCAACACCGATGGCCATGTCAACGTTACCAACGGCGCCGGCAGCACGGTCCACATCGACCAGGGCGGCCTCCTCGGCATCGGCGCCGTAGGCCTCGGCGGCGGCGACGTCACCGTCACCAACAATGGCGTCATCGACCCGCCGCTCATCGGCATGGGCGCGCTCAAGATCGGAAGCGGCGCGGCGACCGTCAACAATACCACCGGCGCCTCCGTTGACGCCGACCTGATCGGCGCCATCGCTGTCAACGTCGGCAACGGCAAGGCTGAGGCGCTCAATTCGGGCACGATTAATACTTCGGCCGGGACCGGCCTCGTTGGACTGGCGGCCGTCAAGGTTGGCGACCACGGGGTTGGCAATGACGTCGTTGTCACCAACACGAACACGATTCAGGGCTATCTCGTTGGCGCCGCCGGCGTCGCGGTTGGCGATGGCAATAGTGTTCAGGTCACGAACAATTCCAGCGCCAGCGGGGGCTTTATCGACGCAGGCCTCGCCGGTCTTGTCGGCGTGGGCGTGGGTGATGGAAACACCGTCAGCGTGCACAACCATTCGGGCCTGGTTCACGGCGACATGGTTGGTCTGGCCAGTGTCGGCGTCGGCGCCAACAATGTGGTGATCGCCGGCAACACAGGCAATGTGACCGCAGGCGTCGCTGGCGTTGTCGGTGTTGTCGCGGATGGCAACGGCAATAAACTGGACGTCAGCAACAGCTCTGGCGGCGACATTCAGGCCAACGTGGTTGGTCTGGCCGGCGTCAGCATTGGCAACGGCAATACGGTCGGCGTTGGCAATAGCGGATCCATCTCCAACGGCCTGATCGGCGCCGCAGCCTATGTGGAAGGCGACAACAACGTCTCCATCAAGGTGCTGAACCAGGGTAGTGGCACGATCGACGCCAGCGCCATCGGCATGGCCGCTTATGTCAAGGGCAACAACAACGGTGATATCGTCGTCGCCAACAATGGCAGCGTGACCACCACGCTGGGCATTGGCATGGCCGCCTATGTCGACGGCAGCGGCAACAACGCTGTCGTCGCCAACAACAAGACCATCGACGCTGGCGTGCTCGGCGCTGGCGGCTTCATGAATGGCAATGCCAACCAGTTGCTGGTCGACAATGACGGAACCATCACGGCGGCCGCTGTTGGCATGGCTGGCGGCATCAATGGCGACGACAACCGTCTGCGCGTTCGCAACGAGAACGCCATTACGGCGACCGGCATTGGCGCGGCTGCCTATGTGGACGGCAACGGCAATAGCGCGCGGATCAGCAACAGCGGCGGTCACATCAACGCCGGCCTGATTGGCATGGCCGCTTATGTGAACGGCGACAGCAACCGCCTCAGCGCGACCAATGACGGCACGATCAACGCCCAGCCGCTCGGCGTCGGCATGGCCGCTTATGTGGACGGGACGCAAAACCGCGCCTTCGTCGGCAACGACGGCACGATCAATGCGGGCGTGCTCGGCGCCGGCGGCTTCATGGAAGGCAACGTCAATCGCCTGACCGTCGACAACGACGGCATCATCAACGCGGTCGGCGTCGGCATGGCCGGCGGCGTCAATGGCGATAACAACCGTCTGCGCGTTCGCAATGAGGATGAAATCAACGCAGGCGTGCTCGGCGCCGGCGCCTATGTCGACGGCCAGGACAACCGCACGCTGGTCAGCAACAGCGGAACCATCAACTCCGATATCGCTGGCGCGGTCGCTTATGTCGACGGCAACAGCAACGAAACCGCGCTGCTCAACCTCGGCTCCATCGACGCCAATGTTCTCGGCCTTGGCGCTTACGTGAAGGGCGACAGCAACGACACCGCCCTGCTTAATGGCTCCAACGGCGTCATCAACGCCCAGCCCCTCGGCGTCGGCATGGCCGCCTATGTGGACGGGACGCAGAACAACACCGCCGTGCTGAACGGCGGAACGGTCGATGCGGGTCTGGCGGGGCTCGTCGCTTATGTGGACGGCAATGCCAACAACACCGCCGTCGGCAACAATGGCGCGGTCAACGCGCTCGGCCTGGGCGCCGGCGCCTATGTGAACGGCGACAGCAACAATCTGTTCGTCGGCAACGGCCCATCTGGCGTCATCACCGCGGGCCTGATCGGCATGGGCGCCTATGTCGATGGCGACAGCAACCGCGTTGCCATGATCAACGCCCAGGGCGGGGTCATCAACGCCGATCCACTTGGCGTCGGCATGGCTACTTACGTTAGCGGCGACCAGAACCGCGCTTTCGTCGGCAATGACGGCGAGATCAATGCGGGCGTGCTCGGCGCCGGCGGCTTCGCGGAAGGCAACCGCAACCGCCTGACCGTCAGCAATGGTCCGGACGGCAGCATTGAGGCGCTCGGCATTGGCCTGGCCGGCGGCGTCAACGGCAATCGCAATCGCTTGGTCGTCAACAATGAAGGCGGGATCGACGTCATCGGCGTCGGCGCTGTGGCTTATGTTGACGGCAACCGCAACCGCGCCGAGATCAGCAACAGCGGCCAGATCGACGCGGATCTGGTGGGCGTCGCCGCTTATGTGAACGGCGACCGCAACCGGCTGACCGCCACCAATGAAGTTGACGGCAAGATCGACACGGCCGGCGCAGGTATGGCCGCCTACATCAGCGGCCACAACAACCGCGCCTCGGTCAGCAACGCCGGCGAGATCGATGCCGGCGTGCTCGGCGCCGCCGGCTTCGCCGAAGGCAACCAGAACCGCCTGACCGTCGACAACGACGGAATCATCAACGCGGTCGGCGTCGGCATGGCCGGCGGCGTCAATGGCGATGACAACCGTCTGCGCGTTCGCAATGAGGATGAAATCAACGCAGGCGTGCTCGGCGCCGGCGCCTATGTCGACGGCCAGGACAACCGCACGCTGGTCAGCAACAGCGGAACCATCAACTCCGATATCGCTGGCGCGGTCGCTTATGTCGACGGCAACAGCAACGAAACCGCGCTGCTCAACCTCGGCTCCATCGACGCCAATGTTCTCGGCCTTGGCGCTTATGTGAAGGGCAACAGCAACGACACCGCTTTGCTCAATGGCTCCGGCGCGTCCATCACCACTTCCGCCCTCGGCGTCGGCATGGCCGCCTATGTGGACGGGACGCAGAACAACACCGCCGTGCTGAATGGCGGAAGGGTTGATGCGGGTCTGGCGGGGCTCGTCGCTTATGTGGACGGCAATGCCAACAACACCGCTGTCGGCAACAATGGCGCGGTCAACGCGCTCGGCCTGGGCGCCGGCGCCTATGTGAACGGCGACAGCAACAATCTGTTCGTCGGCAACGGCCCATCTGGCGTCATCACCGCGGGCCTGATCGGCATGGGCGCCTATGTCGATGGCGACAGCAACCGCTTTGCCATGATCAACGCTGCGGGCGGCGTCATCAACGCCGATCCGCTTGGCGTTGGCATGGCTACGTATGCCAGCGGCGACCAGAACCGCGCTTTCGTCGGCAATGACGGCGAGATCAACGCGGGCGTCCTCGGCGCCGGCGGCTTCATGGAAGGCAACCGCAACCGCCTGACCGTCGACAATGATGGCTCGATCGAGGCGATCGGAATCGGCCTCGCTGGCGGCGTCAACGGCAATCGCAATCGCCTGCTGGTCAACAACGAGGCCAACATTGACGCCATCGGCGTCGGCGCGGCGGCCTATGTGGACGGCAATCGCAACCGCACGGAGATCAACAACAGCGGCCACATCGACGCTGGCCTGATCGGCATGGCCGCTTATGTGAACGGCGATCGCAACCGGCTGGAAGCCACAAATGAAGTTACGGGCGAGATCCATACGGTTGGCGCCGGCATCGCCGCCTACATTGATGGCAACCGCAATCGCGCTTCGGTCAGCAACGCCGGGGAAATCGAAGCTGGCGCGCTCGGCGCCGGCGGCTTCGCCGAAGGCGCCCAGAACCGCCTGACTGTCGTCAATACCGGAACCATTGACGCGGTTGGCGTTGGTCTTGCCGGTGGCGTCGATGGCGACGACAACCGCCTGCGCGTTCGCAATGACAACGCCATCGAGGCTGCTGGCATCGGCGCCGCGGCCTATGTCGACGGCAACGGCAACAACGCCCGCATCGACAACAACGGGCACATCGACGCCGGCTTGATCGGGGTCGCCGCTTATGTGAACGGCGACAACAACCGCCTCGCCGCCACCAATGACGGCGCGATCAACGCCCTCCTCGGCGCCGGCATGGCCGTCTATGTCAACGGCGACCAGAACCGCGCCTTCGTCGGCAATGACCTGACGATCAACGCAGGCGTCCTGGGCCTCGGCGGCTTCGCTGAAGGCAACCAGAACCGGGTGATCGTTGACAATGACGGGACGGTGAACGTCGTTGGCGTCGGCCTCGCTGGCGGCGTCAATGGCGGCGACAATGTGCTGGACGTTCGCAACTCCGGCCATGTCATCGCTGGCGCGCTCGGCGCGGGCGCGTATGTGGACGGCGCCAACAATGACACCCTTGTGCTGAATGAGGGCGCGATCACCACATCGCCGCTCGGCATTGGCATGGCTGCTTACGTCGACGGAACGCAGAACCTCACCGCCATGATCAACGATGGCAGCGTGAATGCGGGCCTTGCCGGCCTGGTCGGCTACGTCAATGGCGACAGCAACGCCACCGCCGTCGTCAACTATGGCAACGTCTCGTCGCTCGCCCTGGGCGCCGGCGCTTATGTGGACGGAGACAGCAACAGCCTGTTCGTCGGCAACAGCCCGACCGGCTATATCGGAACCGGCCTGGTCGGTCTCGGCGCCTATGTGGACGGAAACGGCAACCAGACCGAAATCCGTAACGCCGGCCACATTGATGCTGGCGTCGCTGGCGCGACGGCTTACGTCACGGGTGACGGCAACTGGCTCAACGCGGTCAACGAAGCTGGCGGCCAGATCCATACGATCGGCGCCGGCATGGCGGCCTTTGTGGACGGTGCAGGCAACCGCTCGGCCATCATCAACGAAGGCGACGTGGTGGCCGGCCTCGCAGGCGTTGCGACCTATGTGAACGGCGACCAGAACCGCGCCTTCGTCGGCAATGATGGGACCATCGACGCTGGCGGTGTCGGCGCCGCCGGCTTCGCCGAGGGCAATCAGAACCGTCTGACCATCGACAACGATGGCGCGATCAACGCCGTGGTCGCGGGCCTCGCTGGCGGCGTCAATGGTGACGGCAACCGTCTGCGCATCCGCAACGAAAGCACCGTCACGGCTGGCGGCGTGGGTGCGGCCGCCTATGTGGACGGAACGGGCAACAACGCGAAAATCAGCAACAGCGGCCAGACGGACGCTCTTGTTGGCGCGGCGGCCTACGTGAACGGTAACGGCAACCAGGTCGCGATGGAGAACACCGGCGTGGTCAACGCCAGCGTCTTCGGCCTGACCACCGTGGCCAGCGGCGCCGGCAATGCGCTGAGCTTCGACAACAGCGGCCGGATCGTCGCCGACGGCGTGGGCATCGGCGCCTTCGCCAATGGTGCGTCCAACCAGATTGCGGTCAACACCTCCGGGGCAATCACCACGACTGGCGCGGGCGTGCTCGCCGCCACCACGGGCGACAACGCCGTCACCGGCGTCACCGCCACCGGCGCCATCAACGCCCGCTATCTCGGCGTCGGCGCCTTCATCGCCGGCGACAACGGCGCGATCAGCGTCACCGGCAATGGCCAGATCACCGCGTCGGACGGCGTGGGCGTCGCGGCCGCCACCAACGGCGCCGGCGGCAACGTCAACGTTGCCATCGGGGGGCAAGTCACCGCTGCGGACACGGGCGTTTTCGCCGCCAGCAGCGGCGGCGTGGTCGCCGCCTCCACCGGCGCCGGCAGCACCGTCATGTCGCTCACCGCTTCGGGCATGGAAGTCCGCGCCGGCAAGACAGCCGGCGTGCAGATTGGCGGCGCCCTGCGCGGCGCCGGCGGCGCCAACACCCCTGTCATGAACGTCGACAGCGGCGCGGGCGCTGCGATCACAGTGGCCGCTGGCGGCTCGGTGGCCTCCAACCGCATGGCGTCAGACTTCATCGGCGCCACTGGTGACCTGGCCATCAACATCACCGGCGCCAGCGCCAATCTGGGCAACGACGGCGTGATCGTCGGCCGGGTGAACATGCCTGGCGGCGCCAGCGTCTTCAACAACCGCAGCTCGAACAGCTGGTACGTCACCGGCGATAACAACTTCGGCGGCGGCTCCTCGACGCTGAACAACACGGGCCGCATCGTCTCCGCCTTCCAGGGCGGCGTCGCGGAAACCACCCGGTTCCAGCAACTCGCCACGTTCAACAATGGCGATCCGGCTGGCGCTGGCGCCGGTCTGGTCACCATGCAGGACGAGCGCCCCGGCGCTTCGCTCGGCGCCCGCGCCCAGCGCGATACGCTGCAGACCAGCGGCAACTACGCTGGCGTCGGCAATGGTCGCCTCGCGGTTGACGCCTGGCTTGGCGGCCCCGGCACGACCTCCGACACGCTGGTGGTCGGCGGCGTGGTCAGCGGCGTGACCCGCCTGGTGGTCAACGACGTCAACCCTGGCCCGGCCGGGTTCAACCCACAGGGCGTGACGGTTGTCGTCGCCCAGGGCGGCGCGACGTCGGCGGAAGCTGTGGTTCTGGATCCGACCAGCGCCAACGCCAATCGCGCCGGCCGGAACGTCATCGACAAGGGCCTGTTCTTCTACGACGTAGCTTTGAAGGCCGGCGCCCAGGGCGGACAGGAGTTCGTGCTGGTCGGCGCGCCGGACAGCGAAGCCTACGAGTTGCCGGCCCTCGTTTCCGCCGCGCAGAGCATCTGGCACGACACCACCGGCGTGTGGCTGGACCGCCAGGCAGACCTGCGCAACTTCCTGGCCAATCCGGGCAAGCCCGGCAATGTCACGCCTGGCGTCTGGGCGAAGGCGGTCGGTTCGTGGGAGAACCGCGACAGCAGCGCCTCCATGGCCCTGCAAAACCGGCTCTACACCTACAACACCAGCTACAACCGCAACACGTTCGGTCTGCTGGGCGGCGTCGACTTCGGACAGGAGAACGTGGCGCGGCCAGGCGATGCGCTGGTGTTCGGCCTGATGGGCGGCTACATCTCGTCGAACCTCGACTTCAAGACCTCGCCGACCAGCGCCAATTACCAGGGCGGTACGGCAGGCATCTACGCCACCTATCTGAACAGCGGGTTCTTCGTGGACGCCCTGGCCAAGGTGGACCTGCTCAACATGGACTATCGGGCTCCCTCGCTCGCGACCATCCAGGGGCTGAACGCGACGACGCTCGGGTTCACGGTCGACACCGGTTACCGCTTCAATCTGGGCGCCAACGCCTTCATTGAGCCGGTGGCCACGCTCTCCTATGCCCGCACCACGATGGATCGTCTGCTGGCGCTGCCCGGCGCCATGGCGAAGTTCGGCTCCAACGACAGCCTGCGCGGCAGCCTCGGCGCCCGCGTCGGCGGCAATATGCTCCTGAATGACGCCTATCGTCTGGAGGCCTCGCTGACCGGACGCATCTGGAACGAGTTCCGCGGCGTCAACAAGGCGCTGATCCTGAGCGAAGGCGTTCCGCTTGGCGTCGAGGACAATTTCCGCGGCGCCTTCGGCGAGATTGCCGGCACCGTCAACGTCTACGGCGCCAGCACCGGCTGGTCGGGCTTTGTCAGCGCGAGCTACAAGTTCAACCGCGACCTGTCGAACAGCTCCATCAAGGGCGGCGTCCGCTACCAGTGGTAAGCCTCATCAACGGATGACTGCGGCATTTCCGGTGAACCCGGTTTCACCGGAACTGCTCCAACATCCGACGAGGTTCCTTTACCTCTGGAGGCGGAGCCGCTCTCCGGGGGCGACACTGAAACAACAAAAAAGGGCCGCCATTCTGGCGGCCCTTTTTTGTTGTGATGAAACGCGCCTGCGCGCGGCTACCGGATGCGGACCAGTGGCGGCGCCCCGCCACTCCAGAAGGCCATGATCTTTGGCCTGATCTGCAGCCTGATCTGTATCTCCAGCTGCAGGTCCCGCACCGGATGGCTGCCGCACTTTCCCAACAACAGAATGTCAGGAGCTGCGGGGCCGTTTTCCCTTCGGCCTGTCCCCGGCGCCGGCAGGACGCGGGCCTCTGGGCGGCCGGCTGCCTTTGTCCTGCCCTGACGGTCCGGCCTCGCGCGCTTTCCAGGGCGTGGCCTTGCCGTGATCGGCTTTCCCGTCCGCCGCGCGCTCCCGCGGCGGCTCATCGCGGAACTTCTTGCCCTTGAACGGCTTTTCGTGGGGCGGCCGGTCCTGGCGCGGCTTGCCGCGCGGCGCGCCGCGACCAGGGCGCGCCGGGCCACCCGCCGGAGGACCAGCCGGCAACGGCTCGATCATCACGTCCTCGCCATCCATCTTCCGGGAAATCTTGGCAAAACGGGCGGCGACGGTGGGGCTGACCTCAAACGCCGTTTCCTCATCGAAAATGCGGATGACGCCAATATCCTTGCGCGTCGCGTTTCCGCGCCGGCAGATCAGCGGCAGCAGCCATTTCGGATCGGCATTCTGGCGCCGGCCGACATTAAGCCGGAACCAGACCCCACCACCTGAAGCGCCGCCAAAATCCCTGTCCGCAGAGCGGTCGCGCGCCGCCCGTGACTCGCCCGGGTCGGACACCTCCTCCGGGGCCGGCAGGCCCGAGCGGTAAAGGCGCGCCAGGGCGCCGGCCAGATGCTCTGCAGAATAGGCCGAGAGCAGCGCGAGGCCGGCGCTGGCGTCTTCCTCCCCCGGCTCTTCGGTAATCAGCGCGTCGCGCAACATGCGCTCGTGGTCGAGCTTTCGGATGTCCTCGGCGGTTGGCGCACCAGACCAGGTCGGCGTAACGCCAAGGCTGCGCATCAGGTCATCGGTGCGGCGGCGACGGAACGGCGGAACCAGCAGCACGCTCACACCCTTGCGGCCGGCGCGGCCAGTGCGGCCGCTGCGATGCTGCAAGGTCTCGGCGTCGGACGGCAGGTCGGCGTGAATGACCAGACCAAGGTTTGGCAGGTCGATGCCGCGCGCCGCCACGTCGGTGGCGACGCAGACCCGCGCCCGCCCGTCCCGCAGCGCCTGCAGGGCGTGGTTGCGCTCCTTCTGGGTCAGCTCGCCGGACAGGGCCACAGCGGAGAACTGCCGTTCCTGCAGCATGGCGTGCAGGCGACGCACCACCTCGCGCGTATTGCAGAACACGATGGCAGTCGGCGTATCGTAGTAACGCAACACGTTGACCACCGCATGCTCGACCTCGGTCGGCGCGATGCGCATGGTGCGGTACTCGATGTCGGCGTGGCCGCCTTCCGCGCCAGCTACCTCGATGCGCAGGGCGTCGCGCTGGTAGCGTTTGGCCAGCGCAGCGATGCCGCGCGGCATGGTGGCGGAGAACAGCAGGCTGCGCCGCTCCGGCGGCGTCGCGTCGAGAATGAACTCGAGATCCTCACGAAACCCAAGGTCGAGCATCTCGTCGGCTTCGTCGAGCACGGCGACGCGCAACGCCGAGAGATCGAGACGGCCGCGCTCCAGGTGATCGCGCAGACGTCCTGGGGTGCCGACAACGATATGGGCGCCCTGGTCGAGCTGGCGCTGCTCCTGACGCGGGTCCATGCCGCCAACGCAGGAAACGATGCGGGCGCCGGTGGCGGCGTAGAGCCACATGAATTCCCGTTGCACCTGCAGCGCCAGTTCGCGGGTGGGGGCGACCACCAGCGCCTGCGGCGCCGTGGCGAAGCCAAAGCGCGCTTCGGCGCCCAGCAGGGTTTCGGCCATGGCGAGACCATAGGCGACGGTCTTGCCGGATCCGGTCTGGGCGGACACCAACAGATCACGCCCCGACGCCTCAGGCGCCAGCACTGCAAGTTGCACCGGCGTTGGATTGTTGTACTCCCGCTCCGCCAGGGCCTGGGCAAGAGCCGGGTTTGTCGTCATGAAAGGCACGGCTGGTTCCGCCTGTCTCGCGTTGTCGTCCGGCGTCAAAGGGGAGCCATCGGAAAATTTCTGGAACGCCTTATTAGTCGGATGAACGCGGCGACGCCACAGCCATGGGGCGCGTTTTTACAGCGCATATCGACGCTTCCGCGATCGGCTGGCAAAACATCCGCGCCCCACGACAATGTGGACCTGCTCCAGACGCGCCAGGTCGCGCCTCCCCGCTGGCGAATGCGCAGGCGCGCGCGAGAAGCGCCCGTATGGTCAGGCGGCCAAACTGATGGGGGCATGGCGCCGTGTTCGGCTTGCGACGTCCGCCGAGAGTCAACGCCGGACGTTGACCGCAATGGCGGGCCGAAGCCCTGCCACCCGAACTTTGCCTGAGCCCGGTTTTGGCCTCAGTCCCCCGCCTCCAGAAAGGCCTCGATGTCAGCAGCGCATCTTGCCGCCTGGGAGAACAGGAACAGATGGCCGTCCTCAAGCACTGTCAGTTTGCAGTCCGGAATCAGGCGCGCCATCATGCGCGCGTTGATCACGGGCACGATCGGGTCATCGTCCCCCGCCAGGATCAGCGTCGGCGCGCGGATCAGCGGCAGGAATGGCAGACTGTTCCACCCCGTCAGGGCTAGTTGCTGGAACAGGTAGCCGCGACGCCCCGGCGCCCGCGACAACGCATTGAACTCCTCAAACAGTTCCGGCGAGGTTCGCGCCAGCCCGCCATACAGCGCGCCAAAGTTTTCTTTCAGATATGACGGGTCATTGAACCGTCGCGGCGTCGCCATTTTGAGCAGAACGCGCGGATCGCCAGGGATCATCAGCGCCCCAGGCGTTGTCGCCGCCAGAATGACCCGGCGACAACGGCAGGCCATCTGCACGGCAAACTGCTGCGCCAGCGCGCCGCCCCAGGAAATGCCCATGACGTCAACCCGGTCATGCCCCAGCCTGTCGAGCAGGCGTCCGGTCATGCGCGCCAGCATCCACAACCGGTAGGGCCAGCGGGGCGCGGGTGAATCTCCCGCGCCCGGGATATCGAAAATGATGACCTCGCGCGCCGGATCAAGGCAGTCAACAAACGGGGTCAACAGCTCAAGCCGCGAGCCGATGCCGTTGAAAACCAGCAGTGGGGTCCCGCCTTCGCGGCCTGGCCAGATGGCCACGCGCAACGTCTGGCCATCAATGACGTGGCGACTGATTATGGGCTGGCGCCCGGCGGGAGCAGCTGCGCCAGCCTGGTCTGTGCGTGTATTCAAGGCGGCTCTCATGATGTCTCCATCCGCTCACGACGCCTTTTCGTAGACATAGGCTCCCGGCGCGGCGCCCAGCGGCGGATGGGTGCTGTCGCCCGGTTTTGCCGGCGCATCGACCAGCGCGCCGGAGCGTTCGTGGTACCAGGCGATGTAATGGGTCCACCAGGTGTCCTGCACCTTTTTGGCGCCCTCGAACCATTCCTGCGCGTCTTTCGACATGTCGGGATTGGTAAAATAGAAGGCCTTTGGACTGCCCGGCGGCGAGACGATGGTCTGGATATGGCCGCTGCCGCCAAGCACAAACTGGCAGCGCTCGCCCAGCATCTGCGCCGAACGGTAGACGGTTGGCCAGGGGCAGATGTGATCCGTTCGGGCGCCAACGACGTAGCTGTCGAAGTCGAATTTGGAAATATCGGCGATGGGCGTGTCGCGAAACGTCTGGGCGCGGGGCGTAACCAGCGGATTGCGGGCAATGAAGGCGTTGAAGTCGCGATTGAACTGCGCCGTCATGCCGGTCGCGTCCGCATTCCACGCCAGCACGTCGAACGCCGGCGGCCCCTCGCCCATCAGATAGTTGTTGACCCAATAGTTCCAGATCAGGTCATTGGGGCGCAACATGGCGAACAGCAGCGTGAATTCGTCGGCGCTGATGCGGTCGCTTTTCTTCACGAACCCCTTGCTCATCCGGGTGGCCTTGGCGTCCATGAAGTCGCCAATCGTTGGCGCGTCGCCAAGGGCCTTCATGTCCAGCGGGCCAACGAACAACGCCAGCGTGCCAATATTGCGCTCTTCTCTGGCGGTGTAGTAGCCGGCCAGCGAGACGACCAGCGGACAGGCGCCGCACACGCCAAACAGGTGCGGGTCCTGAACGCCGGTGATGTCCTGCACCGCCCGCACCGCCTGATCCATGGCCTCAATATAGGCGTCCATGCCCCAGCTATCATGCTCCGGCTTCGGATTGCGCCAGACAATGGTGAACACAGTCATCTGGTTCTTGATGAGGTGCTCGATCAGGCTGCGTCCCGGCGCCAGATCGAACGCATAATATTTATTGATGATCGACGGGATAACGAGGACCGGGCGCTCGTATACTTTTTCAGTTTGCGGCGCATACTGCAGCAACTCGAACAACCCGGTGCGCAAGACCACGGTTCCGGCCGTAGCGGCGAGGTTCTCGCCAACCTTGAAGGGGCGGGTATCGACCTGGGAGGGCACCGGCCGCCGGGCCGTGAGGTCGCTTACCCAGTTCTGGTAGCCCTCGATCAGACTCCTGCCGCCGCTTTCGATCGCGCGCTTCAGCGCCGCCGGGTTGCCAAACAGGAAATTCGTCGGCGCGAACGCCTCGCTCACCTGCATCAGCAGAAATTTGGCGCGCCGGGTTTCCCTGTCGTCAAAACCGGCCCGGTCCGCATAATTCTGGAGGGATTGCGACCACGCCTTGTGGGCTTCAAGCAGGCGCGTGTAGAAGCCGCTCTGGCGCCACGATGGATCGGTGAAACGCTTGTCCCCGTTCGTCAGGTCCGCATCTGAGCGCCCGCGCAGCATGATCCCCGCCAGTTGCGCATAGAGTTTGAAGCCTTCATCGGCTACGAGCGCCGGCTGCTTCAGCGCCTGGAGCCAGAGCCTGATGCCAGCGTCCTGCAACTCGCTGAGACGCATGTCGCCAAGAAGATTCTGTCCGCCAACCGCATCCATCGAGTCATCGGCGTCAGCGCTGCCCTTGTCATGCTTTTTGTTCATGTCGCCCCCCGCAGCGTGGTCTGCTGTCAAATGCGCCTTCCCCGGCAAACACCTCTGTGCGCCTGTCAGGGCAGAAACACGGATATCGGTCTGTCTCCGCGCCCGCTCCCTGATGTGACGACGCCTGCCCCGAACACGCGCCGTCCCGCCGGCGGCCGCGCCATAACGATCAAACCGGAGGTCAGGGACTTTGGACATCGTCGGAACCGACGATGCGCGCCACGAAAATGCGACTCGCGCGCCCAGAATGCGCCCAGAAGGCAGCCAGACCCACAGACATGGTGACTTCACAAGAAAATGATGCAGCAAAGGAACGTCGCGATGCAGGCGCGGGTCAAAATATGACGCCTCGCCGGGAGCCGGCGCAGGAACCAGAAACACTGCCTGTTCCATTACTCAAGCTGTCACACTTTAATAACTTAAAATGATGCAACAATAGTCAAGAACATCGCTTGTTCAGGAGATTGACATAGGGCGATCTACTGTTGCATACGCGAAAATCATTTCCTATGAACGACTGATTATTAAAATTTGCGATTGCCACTCTGCATTCAATTCACAATTCAACCGGAAAAGGCGTTCCGTTATGGGATTTGGCGATGCAATAAGGACGGTTCTGAAGGAAAAATACGCCACCTTCTCGGGAAGGGCGTCGCGTTCTGAGTATTGGTGGTTCCAGTTGTTTTACGGGCTGGCGTTCACTGCCATCGCGACCGTGTTCGGCGGATTGGGCGCCGTGCTGTCCGGCGGCGACGGCAACGCCACCTTACTCTATGTCGTCATTGGCGTCCCTGTCGGGCTTCTGGCTCTCGCCACGGTCGTGCCGGTCATCGCGCTGCAGGTGCGGCGTTTTCATGATTACAACCTGTCGGGCTCATGGTACCTGCAGCTGATCTTGATGAGCGCCTTTCCCAATGTGGGCGTTATCTTCAGCATCGCCGTCCTGGTCACCTCCAGCCTGAAGGGCACCGACGGTCCCAACAAGTTCGGCCCCGATCCGCTCCGGCCTGAAGCCACCGCCGATGTCTTTGCCTGACGCATGACGATCATGCTTTTTATTCATATCCCCTCCCCGCAGCGTGGTCTGCTGTCAAATGCGCCTTCCCGGGAAAATGCTTCTGCGCGCCTGTCAGGCGGAAGCACAGGCATCCGCCTGTTTCCGCGCCAGCTCCCTGATGTGACGGCGCCTCCCCCGAACACACGCCGTCCCGCCGGTGGCCGCGCAACAACGATCAAACCCGAGGTCAGGGACTTTGGACATCGCCGGAACCGACGATGCGCGCCATGAAATTGCAGCTTGCGCACGAAAAACGCCGCCAGGATGCATCCAGGTTCACGGACAGGCCGACTTCACAAGAAAATGATTCAGCCGAAGAACGTCGCGACGCAGCTCCGGGGTCAAAATATAACGCCCCTCCGGGAGTCGATGGCGAAGCCAGAAACACTGCCCGTTCCATTACTTAAGCTGTCACACTGGAATAGCTGAAAACGGCGCCCCAATAGTCAAGAACACGTTTCGCTCAGGAGATCGACATGGGGCGACCATACTGTTGCATACGCGAAGACCATTTCCTATGAACGATTGATTATTGAAACCTGCGATTGCCACTCTGCATTCGATTTACAATCCAACCGGGAAGGCGTTTGGTTATGGGCTTTGGAGACGCAATACGGACGGTATTGAAGGAAAAATACGCCACTTTCTCGGGAAGGGCATCGCGCTCTGAGTATTGGTGGTTCCAGTTGTTTTACTGGCTGGCGTTCACCGCTATCGCGATCGTGTTCGGCGGATTGGGCGCCGTGCTGTCCGGCGGCGACGGCAACGCCACCTCGCTCTATGTCGCCATTGGCGTCCCTGTCGGGCTTCTGGCTCTCGCCACGGTCGTGCCGCTCATCGCGCTGCAGGTGCGGCGTTTTCATGATCGCAACCTGTCGGGCTGGTGGTACCTGCTGCTGATCGTGCTGGGCGTCATTCCCTATCTGGGCGTTATCTTCAGCATCGCCATCCTGGTTATCTCCATCCTGAAGGGCACGGACGGTCCCAACAAGTTCGGCCCCGATCCGCTCCGGCCTGAAGCCACCGCCGACGTCTTCGCCTGACGCATGACGATCCGGATTGCTGCCCTGCTGCTATCAGGTCTGCTCGTCAGCCTGGCGCCGGTTTTGGCGCCGGCGCGGGCGCAGGACAGCAAGACGCGCCTGGAGCCTGGCAGCCCGGCGGCCAGCGACACAAGCCGCGAATATGTGGAGCTTTGCCGGCAGCGCGGCATCCGCTGCAAGCTCGCATACCCGGAGAAGGTCGTGGATCGCCCGGCGATTGCCTCGCCCCGCGCGCCGGCCCTTCTCAGCGGCCCGGCGGCGCCGCTTCTGGCGCTGGCGGCGCTTGCCGTGCTTGTGGGCTTGTGGCTGCGGTTCGGCGCCGGCGGCGTATTGCTGTCCCCGGCCCCGCGCGACATGAAACGGCAGCGAACGGACGCGCCCGGGAACTGGAGCGCCAGCGACCTTCAGGCCGATGAGCCTCCCGAACAGTTTCTTCAGCGGATCGCGGCCATGGAAGACCGCAAGCTGGCGCTTGTCCAGTTGTTGCGGCGCTGCCTGCTGCACGCCGCCGACGCGACAGGAACGCGCCTGTTTCGCTCAGACACCGAGCGCGTTGTGCTGCGACGCCTCCCCACTGACATGACCGGCCGTGACCGTCTGGAAACCCTGCTGGCCGGAACCGAACTGGCGCACTATGGCGGGCGCACCCCGGCGGACGCCCAGTTCGCCGCTCTCCTGGACGCCGCGCGCGGCCTGCTGACGGGCGGTGGCCGCGCCCATGCGTAAGGCCGTCCCACTGCTTGTGCTGGTCCTGCTGCTCGCAGGCGCCGCCGCGCTGGCGCTGATCGCGCGCGACAACGGACATGACGACCGCACGGTGATCGGCAACAAGGGCCTGGAGCTATGGCTTCAGGCCCACGATATCCCTGTTGTCGGTCCGGCGACGGCCGCCAGGTTGCCAGCCTCCGGGCTGTCCCTGCGCATCCTGCCAATGCGCGCCCCGCCGGAAGAAGCGCCGGCGACCCGGTCCCGCAAGACTGAGCCCCCCTCTGACCCTGCATCCGCAAATCTCGCTGGAAAGCTCCTCGAGTTGCCGACGCTCGTTATCCTGCCGAAGTGGAGCGCCGCCATCCTCAGGAACGGGTTGGCGCAAGGCGCGTCCCTCGCCCCTCCCGCCGCCATTTATGGCCAGCTCGGCAAACTCGATCTGTCGCGGCTGCGCCTGCGCCGTCTCGGCCCCGGGTTCACGGAGGCGCAGTTTTCCGCTGCCTCCGGTGGCGCCGCCGTTGACAGCCAGAGCCGCGCGACGCTTTACCGGGCGCAACTGTTCGACCGGGCCACCCTGCCGGCCCATTGCGATGAGCTTGCCGGCGCGGCGGCGGGCGCCCTGCTGCTGCGTTGCGAGGACGAAGCCAGCTTCTACCTGCTGTCCGATCCCGATGCGCTGAACAACCATGGCCTGAGTCAGGGGGACAACGCGGCGTTCGCGCTGGCGCTGGTCAGGCGCTTGCGGGACCGCGATGAAGCCCGTCCGGTCTATCTCGACACCGGCGGCCCGCTGCTGGACGGAGATAGCGACGGGACGGCGGACGAAGGGCGCAGCTATGAGCGCTCCGCCGCCGAGTTTGGACGTCTGCTGTCGTGGCCGCTCTCCATGATCTGGAGCGCGATCCTGCTGGTAGCCGCCTTGTGTCTCTGGCGCGGCGCTTACCGGTTTGGCCCGCCCCTGCGAAGCGGGGACGCCGCCATGGAGATCTCGAAAACCACCGCCGTGGAAGCCACCGCACGACTGTTGCGCCTGTCGGGCAACGACGGCCGCATGGCGGCGCAGTTCGTGCACAACCTGCTGGCGGACCGGGCGGCCGCCAGGTTCGGCCCCGGCGCGGCGACCGACGCCGGCATCGACAGGCTGTTCGGGCAATTCGCCCGCCGTGACGCCGCCGCCGCCCAGGCCCTGCGCGCCGTGGCGTCGGCGCTGACCGAACGCGGCCCGACGATGAGCCGTCAGGATTTGCACAACAACCTCAACAGGTTCAGAACTTTACTGGGGAGCATGGACTTTGGACCTTGATGAATTTCGCACGCTGGTCGCTGCGGTCCGTGAGGAAATCGGCAGGGCCGTGCAGGGGCAGGACCCTCTGATCGACCTGGTTCTGATCTCGGTTTTCGCCCGTGGCCACTGCCTGGTAGAAGGTCCGCCTGGCGCGGCCAAAACCCTGCTGGCCCGCTCGGTGGCGGCGGTGATGGATCTGACCTGCCGGCGCATCCAGTTTACGCCGGACCTGATGCCGGGCGACGTTTTGGGCGTCAATCTGTTCAACTTCCAGACCAACCAGTTCCACCTGACCCGTGGGCCCGTGTTCACGGACATCCTGCTGGCCGACGAAATCAACCGCGCGCCCCCCAAAACCCAGTCGGCGCTGCTTCAGGCCATGAACGAGCGGATGGTGACGATCGACGGAACCGATTATCCGCTCGGCCCGGACTTCTTTGTTCTGGCGACACAGAACCCGATCGAGCAGCAGGGCACCTATCCGCTGCCGGAAGCGCAGCTCGACCGGTTCCTGTTCAAGCTCATGGTGGATTTTCCCGACCGGGACACCGAAATCGCCATCCTGGACAAGCATGCGGGCCAATCCCTGCAGACGGACGCCCGCGAGCACGGCCTGCGGCGCCTTGTCTCCAGCGAAACCCTGGCCGCCGGGCGGGCGCTGGTCGACCGGATCCATATTGACAGGGCCATTCTCGCTTATGTGGTCGACCTGATCCGCGCCACCCGGTCTGATCCGGACATTCTTCACGGCGCCTCGACCCGCGCCGCGGACGCGCTCGCCGCCGCCGTGCGCGTGCGCGCCGCCTTTGAGGGCCGCGACTATGGCTTGCCGGATGACGTCCAGGCGCTGTTCAGCCCGGCATTGCGTCACCGCATCATTCTCTCGCCGTCAGCGGAAATTGACGGGCGCACCACGGAAACCGTTCTGGCCAATATCCGGAACCGCATTGACGCCCCCAGATAAATGCGCCCCTCCCCATACCTTGTCGCTCTCGTTCTGGCCCTGACCGCGGCGACCGTGATCATGAGCCTGTGGCTGGCGGACCCCGGCCAGGCGCTGGCCTGGATGTGGGGGGCGCTGGTCGCCCTGGTGCTGGCCGATCTGCTGATCTCCGCTCCCACGCGCCGGCTGGCCGTGGCGGTCGACCTGCCGGCCCAGGGTTTTGTGGGCCATGCGGCCGCCATGCAGGTCAGCATTCAGCCGGCGCGCGGTTTTCTGCCAGGCAAGCTCGCGGCGCGGCCCGATCTTGATGCGGAACTGGCGCCAGCCGGCGACGGCCAGGTTGTCCTGACGCCAGGCGCCCGTTGCGCGCGAACCCAGGTCCGGCTGGATCTGCCGCTGCGGCGGCGCGGCCGCTACGCCGTGCGGGCGCTCTGGCTGCAATGGCCGACACGGCTGCGCCTGCTGGAGATTATCGCGTCGAGGCCGGTCAATCGCGACATCCTGGTGTTGCCCGACGTGTCGCCGGTGCTGTCCGGCGCGATTCACACCCAGATCCTGCCCCTGCAGAATGGGCAAAAGGACATGCGCCTGCACGGCGAAGGGTCAGAATTCCATCAGTTGCGTGAGTTCGCGCCCGGCATGGACCCACGCAGCATCGACTGGAAGCGCTCGGCGCGGGTGCGCGATCTGGTCGTCCGCGAAACCCGGGCGGAGCGCAATCACCAGATCATCCTGTGCGTTGACTGCGGGCGGCTGATGGCCGAGCAACTGGCCGGACTGCCAAAACTCGACCGGGCCATCAATGCGGCGCTCGCCATGTGCTGGGCGGGCGGGCTCGCGGGCGATCTGGTGGGTTTCTACAGCTTTGACAGCCGGCCGCGCCTGTTCGCGCCCGCCCTTCCCGGCCGGGCCGCCTTTCCCAGATTGCAGGCCCATTGCGCGCAGTTGCGCTATGAGAGCCTTGAGACCAACCACACCCTTGGGCTCACCCATCTCTCCGGGCAACTCCGGCGGCGCTCACTGGTGGTGATCTTCTCGGACTTTGTAGACAGCATCACCGCCGAACTGATGGTCGAGAACATGGGCATTCTCGCCCGGCGCCATTTCATCGTCTACGTGACGCTGCGCGATCCGGCCCTGACCAGGCTGGTGGAGCCGGACGACATCACGCCCGACAGCATCGCCCGCTCCGTCGCCGCCCGCCAGATCATGCAGGAACGGCGCGCCGTCATGGAAAAGCTGGCCCGCCTTGGCGTTCTTTGCCTGGACAGCACGCCGGAAACGCTGACGACGGATCTGGTGGCGCATTACATCGATATCAAATCCCGCGAGCTGATATGAGCACTGCCGCCGCCACCAGCCCCGACACGCCGCGGACGGGAACAGACGCCGCCATTCAGAACGACCTGCTGCGTTCGGCGCGCTTCCGCATGGAGCGCGAGCAGCACTGGCGCCGTCTTGAGGCGCTGGTGGCGCGCGCGGAGAAGCAGGGCGCGGCTTCCCTGAGCTACGAGGAAGCCCGCGACCTCGCCGCCGAATACCGCCAGGCCATGAATTCCCTGAGCGTGGCGCGCGACATCTCTCTGGACCGGGCGCTGCTCGCCTATCTGGAGAGTCTCTGCGCCCGGGCCTACCTGGTTGTCTATGCCCCGCAGGAAAGCCTGGCCGGCCTCACCCGCCGCCTGTTTCTGCAGGGCATTCCACAAGCTGTCCGGCGCTCCGCATTGCCGCTGTTCATCGGTTTCCTTGCCCTGGTTCTGGGCGCCGTCGCCGGCTACAAGCTGTTCATGGATGATCCCGGCTGGTTCTACACCTTCGTGCCGCCGGATCTTGCCGACCAGAGAACGCCGGACGCATCCGCCGCCTGGCTGCGCTCAACGATTTATGGCGATGAACGCCACGAGGTCGACGGGCTGACGACGTTTGCCTCGTTCCTGTTCTCCCACAACACGCGCATCGCCATCCTGATCTTCGCGTTGGGCGTATTCCTGGCGGTTCCCGCCTTCGCGCTGACCTTTTACAACGGGCTGGTCCTGGGCGCTTTTTTTGCCATGTTCGCCCGGCGCGGCCTGGCCTTTGATCTGTTCGCGTGGCTGTCCATCCATGGCGTCACCGAGCTTGCCGCCATCGCCATCGCCTGTGCGGGCGGCGCCAGGCTTGGCCTCGCGGTTCTGCTTCCCGGCTTGCGCACCCGGCGCGAAGCCCTGCGCCATCAGGCCCATGACGCGGTCAAGCTGGTGATCCTGGCCGGACTGATGCTGGTCGTCGCGGCGTTTATTGAAGGCTTTCTGCGGCAATTGGTGCAGGCGCCGGGGTGGCGGCTGGCCATCGGCTGGGGCGCCGGCGCGCTGTGGGCGGCATGGCTGCTGCTCGCTGGTCGCCCGGCCAAAGCCCCCGCCAGGGCGCCAGGGAGGCCAGCCCGGTGAAACAACCCGCCCAGGTTCAGCGCGAGCGCATCGAGCAGTTCACGCCGCCTGAAGGCGTGCCGGTGAATTTCGTCATCACCTCGCCGGGCGCGCGCCTTGGCGCACAATGCCTTGACCTGCTGCTGACCGGCCTGGCCGTAACCATCTTCGCCGCGCTGCTGGCGTGGAGCAACGTCCTGCCTTCCGGGTCGGGGAAGATGGTGATCGTGCTGCTCGCCTTCCTCCTGCGGGTTCCCTACTACGTCCTGTCGGAGCTGGTCTGGAACGGGCGCACCCCCGGCAAACGCATCGTCGGCGTCCGGGTGATCAACATGAACGGACGACGGCTAACCCCACACCAGGTCACCGCCCGGAACCTGATGAAAGAGGTTGAGTTCTTCACGCCCCTGACGATGGTGGTCGCGGCGCCGTTCATGTCAGGCTGGGGCATCGGGCTGACCCTCGTCTGGGTGCTGACAATCATGATCATTCCGTTTGCCAACCAGCGGCGGCAGCGGCTGGGCGACATGATCGCGGGCACGCTGGTGGTGGACAATCCGCGCACGACCCTGCTCCCCGATCTGGCCGCATCGCTCCCGCGCGCGGAGGCCGCGACGGTCGCCAGATTCGATTTCCACCCCGATCATCTCAACGTCTATGGCCGCTACGAACTGCAAACCCTCGAGGACGTGCTGCGAAACCTCGCCGGTGGGGCCAACGCGGCGGAGACAGCGCGGATCGCCCGCACCATCATCCGGAAGACAGGTTACAACGGGCCCGCGCCGGCGGGTCAGGAGCGTGCTTTCCTGATCGCCTTCTACCGGGCGCAGCGCGAGCACCTGGAGACGCTGCGCCTGTTCGGAACCAGCCGGGAGGACAAACACCACCTCACCGCGCCCGGTCCAGCATCAGGCTCCCCCGGCGCCGGCAAGGCCTGACGCCCGCTCCTGGACGTCATGCTGTGGGAATCCCGGCGCGATGTTTCGCGTTACTGGTCGCCGGTGCTAAGGAGGACGCCTGAGAGGGCGCTGGATGAAGGTCAACATCGACATGGGCGCCGCGGCCGGCCGCGCCGTGGCGGAGCTGGATCTGGAAGAACTGCTGGCGACCCGCCTGCTGGTGCAGGGAAATTCCGGGTCCGGCAAGTCGCATCTGCTGCGCCGCCTGCTGGAACAGAGCGCGCCATGGGTGCAGCAGTGCATTCTCGATCCCGAGGGTGACTTCGTCACCCTGGCGGACAGGTTCGGCCACCAGGTCATCGACGCCGCCCGCACGGAAGCTGAGCTCACGCGCATCGCCGCCCGCGTCCGCCAGCACCGGGTCTCCGTCGTGGTCAATCTCGAAGGCCTCGACGTCGAGCAGCAGATGCGCGCCGCCGCCGCATTTCTCGGCGGCATGTTCGACGCCGAACGCGACCACTGGTATCCGGTGCTCGTCGTGGTCGACGAGGCGCAGCTGTTCGCGCCGGCCGTGGGCGGCGAGGTTTCCGACGAGGCCCGCAAGCTCTCGCTGGGCGCCATGACCAATCTGATGTGCCGGGGCCGCAAGCGTGGCCTTGCCGGCGTTATCGCCACCCAGCGCCTGGCCAAGCTGGCCAAGAACGTCGCGGCGGAAGCCTCCAACTTCCTGATGGGCCGCACCTTTCTCGACATCGACATGGCGCGCGCCGCCGATCTGCTGGGCATGGATCGCCGCCAGGCCGAGATGTTCCGCGATCTCGGGCGCGGAAATTTCGTCGCGTTGGGGCCAGCCCTGTCGCGGCGGCCGCTCAAGATTACCATTGGACCCGTCGAAACCTCCGCCCGCTCGGCCAGCCCGAAGCTGATGCCGCTACCGGAAGCTTCAGAGGATGCCCGCGATCTTATCTTCACGCCGGGGCCGGAAGAGCCCACCCTGGCCTTGCGCCGGCCGCCGCCGCCGCGCCCCGTGCCGACGGCAGATATCCTGGCCCAGCTGTCCCAGCCAAAGCCGGCGCCGGAGCCGCCCGCCCAGCCGGTGTTCGCCCTGATCGACGAGACAGAGCGCGAAACCGGCATCGACACAGTGCTGCGCGAGATCCTGGAAGATCCGGACGCGGCCTTCCGCTCTGACGCGGTGCTTTACCAGGACTTTCTCGTGCGTTGCCGCATCCGGCGGGTGCCGGGCGACCCCCTGGCGCTTCCGGCCTTCCGCCGGCGTCTGGCGGTCGCCCGCGCTGGCGTTGACCAGAATACGGGCGGCGAAGCCTGGGCCATGGCCCTGTCGCTGTCTGAAACCCTGCCCGACGATCTGCAGGGCATGTTCCTGCTCGTCGCCCGCGCCGCGATCAACAAGGATCCGTGTCCATCCGACGCCACCCTGGCGCGGGCCTATGGCAGCCATTCACCCCGGCGCGCCCAGCGACTGCTTGCCTATTTCGAGGAACGCGGCCTCCTGGTCGCCCGCACGGATTTCCATGGCAGGCGGGTGCTCGCCTTCCCGGATCTTGGCTGCGAAACCGGCCCTGGACACCCTGACGCGCCGGACACCCCACAGCGGGACGCCGCCGAGTAGCCCAGATACCGGGGAACGGCGGCCTGACAGTTCGCCGCCCGCGCGCGACCCCGTCAGGGCGCAATCATGCGCCCGACAGGGGCCGGGCGCGCCCGGCCATTTGGCGCGCGCCGACAGGAAGACATCTTCCGCGAGCGCTCGTCATTTCACAATCAACCCGTGACAGCCCCCGCGCGCCCGGCAAACCCATTCCCATGACCGGCCGGCGCTTCAACCCGTGATCGCACGCGCGGCGGCGCGGCTGTTGGGCATGCCTGAAGATGATTTGCATGGCCTCAATGCGACGGGAGGCCTTTCCATTTTCCGCAGACCGGGAAACAAATATTCAATGCGCGCTGCGCGGCATTGTGAATCATCTGGCCGCCAATCCGGCGGATATTGGATTGGCGCGCTTTCCACCCAGACGGAGCCGTCTGGCCGGTCAGAATTCACCCGAGCGGGGGCCCGGTCCATCGAGCCAACGCATGGGCGCTGCGGACTTGTCGACCGCGCTATGGGCGACAGAAAAATCGATAAATAATACAGTATGATGGGAGGATCTTATGGAGAGAAAGCCGCCATTGGCCGGGATCCGGATCACGGACATGTCGACGGTTGTATTCGGCCCATACTGTACGCAATTGCTGGCCGATCTTGGAGCCGATGTCATCAAGGTTGAGCCCGGGGAAGGGGACAGCGCCCGCAATATCGGCGCATCGCGCGCGACCCCGTCCATGGGGCCGGTTCACTTGCGACTCAACCGCGGCAAGCGCTCGGTCACCTGGGACATGAAAACCGAAGAGGGACGCCAGGCCATCCGCAGCCTGCTCGAAACCAGCGATGTTTTCATTCACAATATCCGCAAGGACGCGATCGACCGGCTGGGCCTTGGCTATGACGAGGTGCGGAAGCTTCGGCCTGACATTGTCTATGTCCACTGCACGGGCTTTGGCCTTGAAGGACCCTACGCCGGACTGCAGGCCTATGACGACGTGATCCAGGCGGCGTCGGGCGCCGCGTCGCTGCTGCCCCGCGTCGATGGCGACCCCAGACCGCGCTATTTGCCGACGCTGTTCGCCGACAAGGTTTCGGGCCTTCACGCCGCCTACGCCACTCTCGCCGCGCTGATGATGCGCAACCGCGACGGCGCCGGACAATTTGTCGAGGCGCCGATGTTCGAGGCCATCACAAGCTTCAATCTGCTGGAGCACCTGTGCGACGCCACCTTCGTGCCCCCTGCAGGAAAGTGGGGCTATATGCGTCAGCTGGACCCGGCGCGTCAGCCCATGCGCACCAGTGACGGCTACATCTCCATCGCGCCCTATCTCGACGACCGCTGGGTTCGTTTTTTCAAGGCTGCCGGCCACCCGGAAGTACTTGATGAAGAACGATTCATCGATGGCCCCACCCGCCGCATGAACATGACGCAGATGTACCAGGTGGCTGAGACGATCCTGCCCGAGAAGACCACTTCGGAATGGCTGGCAATCCTGAAACAGGCAAATGTGCCGGCCTTTCGCTGCAATGAAATTGATGAAGTGCTTGACGACAGGCATCTGAAAGCTGTCGGCCTGTTCCAGGAGCGCGAACATCCCACTGAAGGCAGCTATATCGAGGTCCGTCCCCCTATCCGGTTCTCGGGCTTCGACTACCCGGAGCCGTCCCCTGCGCCGACAATCGGCCAACACACCCGCGAACTCGAACTCGAACTGAGGACCGCCTCAAAGGGTGTGCGTGGAAAGACGGGCCTCACCACGGCAACCGGAAAGACCTCCGAATGAACCAGGCAGGCGAGGCGGCGCTGCGATCTGCCATGACCGGCCGTCGCGCGGCGCCACCCAGGTGGGCGCCATCGGGAAATCGGCAGCTCTGGCGCATCGCGGTCCGGCGCGATAACGGCCAGATTGCCAATTACGTCATGTGACGGCAATCTTCCACCGTCAGGACGCGCCACGGATGTATGCCGAAGCGGCCTGTTCACTGGCGGGACTTGGGAAAGCTTTAGAATCATGATCACGGACCGTGAAACCAATCATCCCGGCGCGATGGACGCCGACGCGCAGCCGGGGCTCCGGTCGGGGCTTCCCAGTCGCCGGCTGTTCCTGTTTGGCTCCGCCGCCAGCATCGGCGCCCTGGGTCTCGGCGGCTGCGCGGTGTCCGACAACATGGGCCACGCCGAAGCAGCGAAAATGTATGGAGCCGTACCCCAGGAAAAATTCCCGATCCCGGCTGTCGACGTCAGCAAGGTCGATTCCAAGTATTATCGCCGGACCGTGCGCTACGAAACCAAAGAAGCGCCTGGCACCATCATCGTCGATCCTGGCAATTACTATGTCTATCGCGTGGAAGGCGATGGAACCGCCACCCGCTATGGCGCCAACGTCGGTCGCGACGGGTTCCGCTGGAGCGGCAACGCCTATGTCGGCCGGAAAGCCGAATGGGCAACCTGGACGCCGCCAAAAGAAATGATCAAACGTCAGCCCGAAGCAGCCAAATACGCCCGCGGCATGCCAGGCGGCCTTGACAACCCGCTCGGAGCCCGCACGCTCTATCTCTACCAGAACGGCGCCTATACGCTGTACACGATCTATGCCAGCAGCGATCCGGAATCGATCGGCTCGGGCGTCACAAGCGGTTGCGTCGGCCTTCTCAGCCAGGACATGATTGACCTCTATTCGCGCACCCCGGTCAAAACCAAAGTAGTCGTTCTCCCCGCGTGAACTGCAGCGTGGATCGCTCTTCATGCTCTGGAAATTGCTTCAGGTTTGCACGGCTGGTCGGTCTATGGGGCGGTTCTGTATCAGTTGAACCGCGTCCCGCGCGACGCTGATACAGCGCCTGCTGGCCGAGACCCATGCATCGCCGGGCATGCATTTGGGGATGGGTCGATTTACCCGCTCCCATCCCTTCTCCATTGGACTGAGGAGATGTTGCCCGCTTCCCGTGCGCGCAGCTGAGTGCTCCCAAAAGGAAAACCCCCGGACGCGAATGCGTTCGGGGGTTATTGTGTTTTGGTTGCGGGGGCTCGCAACAATCTCAATTTGCGATTCCCTTCAATCTACTGGCCGCTAATCGACCAGCTTGCCCAAGAGGGCCGCAGCGGACTGTTTCGTGCCGCAGTGTAGCATGAGGCCATACCCTCGCTCCGAGGTAGGCCGGTAGTGTTGTTTGGCCGCACGTCGACGTCATCCAGGGCCGACGTCTCGTCTGAGGCTGGCCCAGATCGGATTGAAAATTCGGGCTCTCCGATATATATTCCGATACGTCGGAAGATTTAATGAGGAGACTCTCATGCCCGCAGCCGCGGAATTGCTGAAGGCCAGCGAGGCCGCCTTTTGCGCACGCGTCAGGCTGCGCGACGTCAACCGCGTCATTGACGAGCATATCCTGCCGGACACCTTAATCTCGCTCGACGACGGCCGCTACGTCGTGGCCGGCGCCTGTGCCTTCATCGCCTTCTATTTCGAGGCCGCCGGGCGCCTGACTTCGGAAGAACGCCTGACGGCCATCAGGACTGCAGAGCCCCGGCTCGCCCGCTCGCGCAGCCTGCCTTGGGCTGCCCTGCTGCGTGAAGACTGGACCGTGCGCGACGATTTTCTGACCATTAATCTGCTGCCGTTCATGAAGGGGGTCGGCGAGCGGCTGGACGATCTCGCCGCAGCGCGGGAGATGGTCACGGCCTCGCCCGACATCCTTAGCGGCACGCCCGTCATCCGTGGCGCTCGCGTTCCGGTCTATGATGTGGCCGCGTCCGTCGCCGCCGGCCATTCGACGGAGCGCATCCTCGCAGCTTGGCCCAGCATAGACGCCGAGAAGGTTAGGCTCGCCGCAATCTACGCGGAGGCAAATCCTCTGCGCGGTCGCCCACGCTTTTCCGCCGATCTTCCCGAAGGCTCGGTCATCATCACGGATCGCCGCGTTCCTCGGGTCAGGAAGGCGGGATGAAGTTTCTGATCGATGAGTGCCTCAGTCTGGCCTGCTGCCGGTTT
>NZ_JBLLJM010000013.1:0-197313 GCF_053543495.1 Camelimonas sp. ID_303_24 | reverse complement strand
TGAATGTCGATCCGTCCTAAGATCACCGTCGCTGATCGGCATCTTGCGGATTTTCAGACCGCACTGCAGGCCATCGGCGAGGGCAAGGCGCGCCCCGTCATGGCCAGGGCCCTCAACCGCACAGGCGACATGGCAAACACACGCGTCAAACGTGTCCTGTCGACTGGCATGGGCGTCAAGAATCTCAACATTCATAAGGCTGTGATCACCAAGAAGGCCAACAAGGACAGCCTGATCTATGAGATCACCGGAACGGGCCGGCATTTCTCGCTAATCGACTCCAAGGGCGTGAAAGTCGCCACCCGCTTGGTGCCGCGGGCCGACGGCAGGTTTGGCGGGCAGACCCGGGCGCAATTCGTCACCGCCGGAGCGTGGGGGGTGTCCGAGCTGTACGACGGCGCCTTCATCGCCCGCGGCCAGGCAGGTCAGACCAAAGGCGCTGGCGCGGGACACATATTCGCCCGGACCAGTGATGCAAGGCATCCGATCCGCAAGCTATGGGGGCCTGCGATTCCGCGCGAGATGGTTCGCAAGCGCACCGAAACCATCGTCGAAGACATGGTCGATACGGTGCTCACAAAACGGCTGGAGCATGAGCTTGGGAGGTTGCTCAAGGTATGAGGCGCGATCAGATGGCGGCCGTGTGGCCGCCCACCGCGGCGGTAGCGGCGCAGGCAGGGCACGAACCGCGTTCGCCAGTGTCGGCGATCCGTGAGAAGTGCCGCGATTGCTGCGGCGGGCAATTGGCGGAAATAAAGGCCTGCCAGGCGGTGAAATGCAGCTTGTGGCCGTTCCGGGCTGGGATACATCCATATACGGCGGCTAGGCGGGAAAAGGGGCTGTAGGGGGCGGATTTTGGGAGCGGTGAGGCCTTTCGTTAACCGCATTGATCCATCAATCTGTAAACCGGAGCAGTGAGATGGCCGACACCACGATTGAATGGACCGACGTGACATGGAACCCCGTGGCCGGGTGTACGATCATGTCGGCGGGCTGCACCAACTGCTACGCTATGCGAATGGCGGCCCGTCTCGAGGCGATGGGCGTGGAAAAGTATGCAGGCCTGACCCGTAAAACGGGTGGCCGCGCAAAATGGACCGGGCGCATCACACTGGACGAGACGGCGCTTTCCATTCCGTACAAATGGAAGACGCCGCGCCGGGTGTTCGTTAATTCTATGTCTGACCTGTTCCACCCAGACGTTCCGTCTGAATTCGTTGCTCGCGTCTGGGATACAATGGCAGCGACTCCGCACCATACGTACCAAATACTGACTAAGCGACCAGACCGTATGGCGGAAATCGTTTCAGGTCCTACGTTCAAGGTTCTTCCAAACGTGTGGCTTGGAACCAGTGTGGAGGATGGTCCAGTCCTTCACCGCCTTGACGAGTTGCGGAGCGTGCCTGCAGCTATCCGTTTTGTCTCTTACGAGCCCCTAATTGGCTCGGTCGCAGGCGGCAATCTCGCCGGGATCCAGTGGGCTATTGTAGGCGGTGAAAGCGGCCCGAATGCCAGGCCAATGGACCCGAAATGGATAGATGAGATATTCGATCAATGCACGGACGCCGACGCGGCCTTCTTCTTCAAACAGTGGGGTGGGAAGCAGAAAAAGACGACTGGCCGCGCCTATCGCGGTCGCGTGTGGGACGAAATGCCAATGACAGACAGCATTTAGAAAAGCTCCCCCTGCCCGTCATTGGATGCTGTCTTCCAGAATTTGTGGGCAAGCTCGTGCTTTGCCGCAAGAAGAAGCCAATATAGTGGTTGATTTTTAGCTCCACTGATTAACTTCATTTCAACAGACGGTGCAATCCCAAGCTTGGAGACGAGGTTGCGCCAATGTTCAAATACGTCCCGGCGGATTCCCGTTTGGCCCTGATTAATGTCGACTGCCGACATCCAGCCAGGAGCAAACAATTCAAAGGCCGTTTGCTGCATAGCCAAGTTGGAACCTAAATTCCGCTGCAAATCCATGCGACTAATATGGAATAATAAATCTATTCGCTTTAGCGGCGCAAATGCTCTGACAACATCGAAGCTTAATGCTCCTAAACTATATGGATCCAGAAACGCGAAGTGAAGGCCGTGTGGATTAAGGCGAGCAACGATTTGCTGGACGGTGTCTGTGGCGGTTCCAACAAATGGAACCACCGGCGCGTTTAGGCGCCTAAGGCGCTCTGTAGCGTATCCCAATCTCTCTTCGTCAGAATCGGCTATGTATAGCCGTGAAAACGGCGCACCACTTTCCACGCTTTTGCGCCAAGCGGCAACGCAACCACCGTCTACAACCTCCCCGGTCCGCCTAATCTGTGCTCGCCCGGGACCGCAGTAGAGGTCGATGTACGTCGCCCCACCCTTGCCAGGCCCCAACCACTTGGCCCTGACAGCCCGCGACACGTCGATGTATCGAGATAGCAGTTCATGCTTTTGTTTCGCCCATGAGCCAACCTCCTCGACAGGCAGCCCATCATCCCCACCTAAAAGGTCACCCATTTCCCCACCTGCGATTCCTTCTGCATCTATCCTAGGCAGCTTTCGCAACCGGTGCGATCAGTACGAAAGTCGCCTTCCACCCACTTCCCTGTCCCGGTCGCAAGGTCTACAAGTGGATTGCCGTCCTCCTCCGACCAATAGTCGAAGACCGCGTCGACGGATTCCAGTTGGTAGTGGCGGGGGTTGAGCATGGTTGATTGGGTCCCTGTTTCTGGGTTGATTGTATCTATTGTCGCTCTTCTTGCGTCATTGGCGGCGGCATTGTTTACCTGGACTTCAGCAAAGCAAGCCAAGCGCCAGGCCGACGCTGTGCTTGGCGAAGTTCCTCCAGCCGTTGGCGTGTACCAACAAAAAACCAATCAGATGACATCCAACGCTTCAATTGTCGTCGAGATTACCAACCACAATCGATCAGCCATGCTAATTGATATGATAACCATTGCAGCCGACACCAATCATGTCGATGTTGTTAGATATCACTCCCACTTGAAGGACGCTTATCTAGAGATAATTGACTATTATTCCTGGCGCGGCTCCAATTACACATTTGAAACCCCCCTCAGAGTGAGGGGATGTGGCGCAAACTCGCCCCCAGATGTGCTTCATATTCCATTCACATGCATCTGGAAGGACAAAGGTGATAGACGGCCAGCTGATCTGGCCGTTGAGTTTATCTTCCGTTTTGAGGGAAAACCCGGCGCAGAAACCGCAAAATGCACCGCGAAGGTTTTTCGACCTGATGCCAATCATATCGATTGGTCGACATCTCCACACGACTAACCATCACGCCGCCTCCAGCTTCCGCATCACCTCGGCGTGGATCTGCCGGACACGTTGTCGACTTGTTGGTTCGCTTCGTCCCATCCATCCCCCCATTGCCCTGTTTTTGGCGGCCATGAATGACGAGGGGTGATATTGCCCGGCGGAACAGCCCGTCACAGCATGCCTTACCTATCAAACACCTCCAGCGCGTCATCAGCCAGCGGCCGCTGTAGTGCGATAGCCTCGGCCCACGGCGCTCGCATCCATGCGTCAATCTCGTCAGGCGCCGTCAGGATCACCGGCATGGCCTTTGGATGATATGAGATGGGTGAACGCAACAACGGATCCTTCACCCATGGGTAGGTTGAGAGACTGCGGATAGCGGCGGGCATGGATTGTTACCACACATCCAGCACCAAGGAACCAGAGCCGCCCTTGCCGCTCCCCTCATAGGCGCCCCCGGCCGGCGCCTACAAGTAGATGCGAGGCAGGCACACGAACCGCCTCTTGCAAAAGCAATAAATAGCGGTGATACTCATCGGATGACTTTGGGGGCGAAGTCGATGTGGCATGTGTATCCGACATCCTCTTTCTTGCAACGCCTACGTCTTTCGTGCGCATCTGTAGTGCTTTTGGTCGCTCCATCTGCGTCAAGCGAAGAAGGAGCCAAGCCCCTTCATGTACTTGACACCTTATGTGTTGCTCGTAAGACTGAAATTTGCATAAAACTTAAATTGAATAGAGATGGCAAACAAAATCACGAGCAATGTAACAACATAGGGGGGGTGTTAATCGCACGTGATTGCTTGCTCCGGGAGCCGGGCTCACCACGTCACGGAGTCAATCTCGGCCCGCATATGAATTATACTGAAGCGTGCGAAGCCATCGCGCGGAACGATATCTCCAAAACACTAAGCGATGAGAACTGTCACGTTCCGATTGCGAAATCCGATGCTATTCTCTCATTTCTTCGAGAGGAATATCTAAAAGGCATCAAAATGGTTCTCGAAGAGGCCAAGGATGCGGGCAACCAATAGCTGATGGGGGCATGCCATGACACGGATAGGGTTGACGGTTGTGAGCTTGACATTGGGATTGTGCGGCTACGCCGTGGCCCAAGAAAAGACTGTTACATATCTCGATCCAGTGTGCATTGCGAAAAAAGCCAAAGCATGTGTCGATAGCTACTACAATAATAGAATGACCAGCCATATCCGCTGCAGCGCTATTAATGGGAATTGGGATGATTCCATTAAAAGATGCGATCTCCGCGACGACAGTTGGAAGCATTTGGTTGCCGAAAGATGCCTGGCCCATGCCCGTATAGAACATGACGTCGGCGAAAAATGCGCAAGAAAGATCGCCTCTACAGATGCGATTCTTGAATTTCTCCGTGCTGAGTATCTTGCAGGTGTAAAAGCCGTTCTCGAGGAATCTAGAGACGCAGCAAAGCAAAAACCGTGACAGGAGGGCGCAATGCGCAATGTGTCTGGGGCAATTGCAATAGCGCTTGGCATATCTACCCCCTTGCATGCGGGCGAGGTTGCAGTCAATTATTTTGACCCCGTTTGCCTCGCTAAAAGAACAGCCGCCTGCATAAAAATGTACACGAAAATTCAAAGCTCCCAAACTGCTTGTGCGTTACTAGGGGGAGAATGGAATGCGCTAAGACAGCCCGATCACTGCTCACACACTGGTCTAGGTGCAATTGTCGTGGCTTCAGGTTGCGAAGCGCTGGCCAGATCGGAAAGCGTTGAAGGTCCGGAAAGCTGTGTTCGTTCGATTTCATCAACCGACGCAATCCTCACATTCCTTCGTCAGGAATATCTGAATGGAATAAAAGCCGTCCTGGAGGAAGCGCGAGATAACCAGGTGCCAAAATGAGAACGCGAATTGCACTCTTTCTGGGAACCGCACTCATTGTGCCACAATGCGCCATAGCGGATCAGCAGGGGGTCGCTGGTTCGCCAGTCCTCAACGCAATCGTTGCGAGGGAGTTCTCCAAGCCAATCACCATGGCACCAGGCCCCATCCCTCCTCCTGCAACCGACGCACAACGAAAACAATTTTTGGCTGAACTTGGACGCGTCCAGCACAGGCTTGAAAGCGTCGAACTCGGAAATTCCATTCTGAGGGCCAACAACAAAATGGTCGGCGTGATCCTTTCCGCCGGGAAATCACCTGATTGGAGCGGTGGGGTATTGCGTCCGGTCAATGCTGGCATGGATCAGCTTTTTAAGTGGGTCGAGGCAGAGGCTGAAGCCAGTCTGAGCCGCGAGAAGACCAAGTTATATGGCGGGCTCTTCGCCAAATCGCGTCTGCAAGACAGGAATGCGTTCAACACCGCTTTTGGCGGTCAGATCACACATAAGAATTTCGAAAAGGCCCGCCTTCTGGTTGAAGGTCACTCTGGCCCACTTGCGCAAGCCGCAGCCAATGCCCGGCCAGAGGATCGCAAAACCATCATTGATCAGCAGATCGTGATTCTGAACGCAGGCCTGACAAATTCCGTGGCCCTGCAACAATCTGATCGCGAAAAAGTTGGAGCGCAGATTGACGCTGCCAACGCCAAAATCGACAGCATTGCCAAGAGCTTCTCCGACTTCAAGATCGCAACGGACAAGGAGGTCCGCGCGATCAAGAATGCCCATAACGCCTTGTCTGAAACTGTTAAAACCATCGATCAGAAAGTCGGATCAAACACAGCAGATATTGGCTTCATGCAGAATGTTCTATGGGGCCGGATGAGCGCCAAGGAACAAAGAATTGCCGTGCAGAACGGTGGGTTTTTCAAAACCATGCCAGCCGATGAGCGAAAGGCGCTGGTGAAACAACTTGAAATCACCGAAAACGCTGACGAACTGCGAGCGAATTTCTCGACTGCCAATCAGATCGTCGATTTTGCATCGAAGCTCGGTGTTCTCTCACCTGCTGACGCAGCGAACTTTCAAAAAAATGTGCAAACGGCCGAAGTTGCGGTAAACATCGCCGCCAATATCATAACGATGAACTGGATGGGAGCCATTGGCGCCGCCTCGGGCATTCTGGGAGGGGGCGGGATTGAAGCAGGCCAAGCGAACCATGCGGAAACTATGGCTCAACTGAGAGATATCAAAAAATTACTCGAGACATCAATCAAGATCTCAGAAGACACCCTTGCAGAAGTTCGCCATCTACGCAAAGAAATCGCCTATCGCTTCAATCTCGTTGACAGACGTTTTGACGAGTTACAGGTTCTGATCACCAGCGACGCTTGGGCCAAGTATGAAGCTTGCCAAAATTTTGTGTCCAGCTCTTACAGCCCACTTTATGTCGGCAAAGGCGGCGCCTTTAACAGTTATGCAGAGCGGATCCGCCATTTCAACGCGCGACGAGCTGACTACGACATTTGCCTGTCAGGACTGCATCTGCTGCTGGCTCCGTCTGCTGGACAGCACGCGCATTTTCTGGGAACAAGCCTCAAAGGACAGTTCGATAGAGGGCAGAACCTTCGTACACCAATCTTCGAAGCCATGAAGTCGCAGACATGGCGAGCGTTAGGAGCCACTAATATTTCGCAAGAGGAACGCTGTGCGGATCAGTTTTTTTCGGTGTTTGTCTCTGCATCAGTAAACAATCCTCCAAAGCGTGGTCTGGTCTGCGACGATGCCCAAGTTTCAAAATTAGGTCCTTACATATCTGCTTCTTTTATCGCCCATTCCGGAAGCAGCCTTCTGCAGAAGGAGCTTTATCCGCCTTTCATCAATTCCATTACAGGAATTTTGTTGCACCTTTCGCCCTATCGCGAGCTCGTCGTTTGGAAAGATGGCGCGCTTTGGCTGAAATCTGAAGATGAAATTAGGAACGCAAAAGTGGATCCCGTGGCCGCCGCCACAGATGTTGATCCGCTAGTATTGCTCGACCAGCATATTGACGTTCTTAATGTCGCAATGGCCCAGCAATATTTACTATCGGGTGTGCCTCTCGCGAATTCCGCGCTGAAATGGCTGTCTGAAGATGAATTTGGATACGCGATCAAAGGAGAGGATCGCAAGCCAATTGAAAAAGAGCTTGCCGCGCTAAATGACGCCCTTCGCTCGCGGAACGATGCCAAGACACAAACTTCCAACGAGGTCACAGCGGCTGTAAAAGCCCTGTGGGCCCGTCTTGATGTTCGTCCTGATGCACAGGATGACGAACGCAGAGAGATTGAAACTGCGTGCAGATTTAAGGATCGCTATCTAACAACCTCCTGTCTTTTGGCCTCCTCCGCAGAGTTCCGGAAAAATCTGGGTGTTGAGCTCGGACGCTTGATCGTCGAAGAGAATTCCATGCATGAGTACGCAGCCGCGCTTGGAGGTCCCGTCAACGGCTCGATGTCTATTTTGCTCAGCAAGCCAAAACTCAAATGGCTTGCTGACGGAAAACCGCGCTTTAGAACCGTACAGGTCGAGGGTGCCCGCTATCCCACCTGGTTCCTTGAAGTCAGGACAGTCAGGGGCAATGTCGACATAGAACTGCCAACGCCACGCGAGGCTGCCAATGGGCTCTATATGATGACCCTCAACTGGCAGGAGCTTGATCGCGCCCGGTTTGATGCAGCTACCCGGAAGCTTGGTTTGTCCGCCCATCAATTGAGCCATGTGGTAAAAGACGCCGCGGACAAAGCTATCTTGCGCCGGATCGGAATTAACAATCCTGCCCTCGCTTTGATACAGGTGGCCTCGCCCCGGATTGCCAACTCCCAGAATTAGCGGATCCCCTTCCTTCGTCAGCTCCCCAAAGCCCGCCAACTTGTGGGCTTTTTTTTTATGCCAATGGTCGGCAATTTAACGATCTATCCTGGGCGGCAAATGCACCTTGAACCGGCCCCAACTGGGGTCAGTCGCGTTCAAAAATCTCCAGCGCATCATTTGGGAACTGGCGCTTCTGCAATTCGCTGGCCTCAGTCCATGTCCCTGTCATCCAGGCCTCGATCTGATCAGGCTCTGTAAGGATCACTGGCATGGCCTTCGGATGGTATGGGCGCAGTGGCTGGGCTGAATTTTCAGCCGAGCGGATTTTTGCGCTCAGTGGCCCTTGGGCAGGTAACGCATTCTTGCGTTCTCTGGCCCACGGCTGACATTCCAGCCATGGCGCAGGAATGCGCACGTTCCCACAATTTTGCGTTTACGTTGATGCGTATGGGTTTTTCGGCTTAACCCCGGAAATTCCGGGGTTATAACCTGACTGTCAGGCAGGTTATAACCTGTGTTTCACTCAGGTTTCCCCCTTGAGCCTTACGCCCGGGCCGCCGTCCACTGTAGCGCCCGCGTCTAGGAAGATGACGCCGGCCTGCTCGAGGGCTGATTGGAGGGCGGCAACCGTGCGGGGCAACAGATCCTCGCCGCGTTCAAGTCGGGTGATGGTCGCCGGCGCCACGTTCGCGAGCATTGCCAATTCGCGCACCCCCAAGCCAAGGGCCGCCCGCGCCATCCTGCATTGCACTGCGTTCAAAATTATCACCCTGTGCTTTTTTTATGTTGACGTGCTGCGAATGTGTTTCTATAAGCACTGTGTACTCAATTTAAGACATCAGCACAAGGACACCGCCATGCCCCACGCCACCGCCCATCCGCAACAGGCTCCTGTATTCCCGCTGGTGTACGCCATGCGATTTGTTGGCCGCAGCACATGCGGCGCCTACAGGGACGGCGACCTGATGGCCATCAACACGCTTGAGGAGCCGCTTGCTGGCGACGTCGTCTGCGTCCACCTCAAGGAAGGAATGGCGCAGTTGATGTACCTGGCCATGCCGCTGGCTCCTGGCATGTTCGACAGAATGCCGTGGCAGCCTGGACATGCGGAAGAGATAATACCGGCCATTATCGGGCACGGAGTGTCAGGCGGGTTCATGCAGTTCCGCGCTACCGACGTGTGGGCCGTTCACAAGTGCGACGGCAAGCACGACCCTGACATGGCCCTGCAAGCGGCGGCCTGATGCACGCCTGACCCGATTGCCCCCGTAGCACGACGGACGTGCAGCGGTCTTCTAAACCGCAGGGTGCTGGTTCAAATCCAGCCGGGGGCTCCACTATGGCCTGACACCACCAGGCCAGACGTGCCGGGGCAAGCGGAGGAGATACGCAACGGCCCCGGCGGGCGGCGATCGCCCTGCCTACCTGCCTTTGATTCTGTTGGACTGGCTTGCCCATCACGGTGGCGACTCGGTGGCGATTCACGCCTTGCCGCCCATCCCGCGATTTAAGCTAAGTGATTGAATTTGTTGGCGCGCCCGACACGATTCGAACGTGTGACCTTTGCCTTCTGAGGGCAAATCTTTATTCGGCTTCCACATCCCTGATATCGTCTAATTTCGCATAAAATCCTTTAAGATCAATGATCATGTGCAAATTCCGCCTACCTCAAGCACGCTGACGGAACCGCGCATACCGGTGCCTACACGAGTTCTCGTTGTGACTCTCCTGTGACTCGTCTTATTGTGGCTCACGCGGACAGTCAGAACGGGTCAATGGAATTCACTCTCCATATTCCAAATGACCGATTTCCAGCGGTTACACCGGTTACGTCGGTTATATATTTGATTTTAAATGGTAATTTCCGTAACCAGCCCTCAAAATGGGCTGGTTACACCGGTTACAGGGGCACGGTATGGGAAAGCTCACCAAACGGGTTGTTGAAGCGGCACAACCAAAAGCGGCCCCCTACTTCATCTGGTGTGACGCCCTCAAGGGTTTTGGCGTGCGGGTGTATAAAACCGGTCGGAAGACCTTCTATGTCGACTACACCGCGAGTGACACCGGCAAGCGCGGTCGTATGAAACTCGGCGACTACGGCGTGCTTTCCGTCGAGCAGGCCCGCCAGATGGCTGCCGATCACAGACACGAGGTTATCAAGGGCGCCGACCCCATCCTAGCCAAACAGGAACGGAGGTCGGAGCTGACGGTGCGCGATTTGTGCGAACAGTACTTGGCAGCGTGTGAAGTCGGACTCGTCCTCGGCAAGAGAGGCACCCCAAAGAAGCCATCCACCCTTGTGAGCGACCGATCCCGGATCGAAGCCCAGATTATCCCCCTCATCGGCTCCAAGCGCGTTCGCGATATTACACGGGCTGATATCACCCGGTTTGTTGACGCCGTCACGTCGGGAGAAGCCCGCCGTGACGTGAAAACGCAAAAGAAGCGTGGCCGATCGGTGGTTCGCGGCGGAAAGGGCGCAGCAGCCAGGACCACGGGGCTGCTCGGCGGAATATTCACTTGGGCGATTGATCGGGGACACGCAACCAGCAATCCCGTCACTGGCGTCAAACGCCCCCGGGATGGCAAACGGATGCAACGCCTGACCCCGGCCGATTATCACGCATTGGGTAAGGTTTTGAACAAGCGCGGCGTCGACCCCACCGGCGCGCGTATTGTCGTTCTCCTCGCTTTGACTGGTTGCAGGTTAGGCGAGATTTCCAAGCTACGTTGGAGCGAAGTGAATTTCGACAACAACCGGATCGAGTTGGGCGACAGCAAAACAGGCAGATCTATTAGGCCGCTGACTATCCCGGTTAAGCTCCTGCTGAGACAGGTCGGGCGAAAACCCGGATCTGATTTCGTCTTTCCGTCACCGCGGGGCGAAAATGCACCGCACGGGGGTACGCGAACCCTCGTTGGCAAGATTTACACTGAATCCGGCGTCCCCGGTCTGACAAGCCACATCCTGCGCCACGCCTTTGCATCCGTCGCCGCGAACACAGGCTACGCAACGGCGACCATCGCCGCGATGTTGGGTCACTCGCACGCCGGAGTGACGGCAGGTTACATGCACCTAGAAGATCCCGTCGTCTTGGCAGCGGCCAATGCCGTAGCCGATCGGATTGCCGGGCAGATGGATATAGAGGTGCTAATTTATCAGATATAAGAATATCACTATTTGAGTTATATGTTTATTGCGTGAAATTATGTAAATTTATACATATTGACTCCGCAAAAACTTCGTCGTTTCCTGCGTTCATCAACGTGAACACAGGAAGAAAATGCAATGGCAAACAAGGATGAAATCCCACTTCCACCAATCGGCCGCCGGTTCCTCGAAACCGCGCCGACAGGCGACTACGATGCGGATTTCGCTACCGGCGACTGCATGGCGGAAGCCCTCATCCGCGCGTCCCGCCGCGACCGTAATCCGCGCATAGTGAACGGCATTATCCGGGCCGTTGCGAAATCAGGTCGATATACCGGGATCGAAGCTGGCTTTTTCAGCCGCGTCGGCGCCGAACTGATGACGCCTTCAATTTGACGGCGCAGTGAAATCACCCCCAACTACTTATGCACAGGGTTAGGAAAAACCGAGAAAATATTCAGCGTCGCAATCTCTGTGCTGACCAGACTTTGGAGAGAACTCAGGCTGGATTCGCACCCTCTGCAACTATTTACAATACCAGCCGGCCAAGCCATCCTCATGTGAGGATACACCAGACAGAGGCTTAAGCCGTGGAACAATACGAGCCGAATATCCGCCATCCGCAGTTCAACCCGGCCCAAGCACGCGCGGCTTCCCGGATTGATTCGAAGACACTGCACAATTGGAATGACCGTTTCGACGGTGTTCTTCCGCGCATCTTCAGAGACGATGCGGACCGACCAGTTTATTCGTTCGCCGACATCATGCGGCTGGCGATCATGGCGGAACTCACCCGTCTCGGCCACACGCCTGCCCGAGCAGCGGCAGCGGCGGTCCAGTTCACTGAACGCGGCGCGTTCGGCGCCTCCCGTGACCCGGACGAGGTCGTGGTCATCCGCGACACCGGCATGCTGTTCGAGAGCGGGGCAACGGCCCTGGCGCTCTTTGCCCCCACCGAACGCCAGAAGTCGGGTTGTGACGTCGTCAACCCGGCGCTGTTCGCTGAAGTGATGTCTTTCCGCAAACCCGGGTTGGACCTCGGCGCCGCAACCGCCGTCGCGCAGCCGGGAGGCGCTGACCCATGGCGTCCGTTGTCTTCCAGACTGTCCTAGGCGTGCCGCAGGGCGAACCGGTGGCGATCCGTGGCAACATGCGCCGGCTGTCGACCATTGCGAAGCGGTACGCCAACGACTGTCGGCCGTTCATGGTGTCGGTGATCCGCGCGGGCGATCCTGTCGCTGTTTCTGACGCGACAGTTCGCCCGCGCAAGGAATGGGCCAATACCCTGGTCGGCAAGGCCGACACTGTGCTGATCACCTATCTGCCGCGCGGTAGCGGCGCGCAGGGGAAGCAGGCAGGCAAACAAATCGGTATGGCTGTCGCGGCCATCGCACTGGCCATCGCGTTGCCGGGTATTGGTGCAGCAGTAGGCCTTACCGGTCCGGTTGCCGCGTTGGGCGGTGGCGTTTCCGGGGCAACAGTGCTCCAGATAGGCGCCGCTGGCATTCCCGTTTCCCAATCCGTCCATCTGAAGCGGGCCCATCGCCCGGAGGAGTCCGCATGAGCGCTTGCAATATCATCCAGGAAGCCGACGCCATTCATATCTGGACCGATGCCGCCGTGTACACGCCCAGCGGTGACGTCCTGGCGTTCGTCCCGAAAACCTTCCTGCTGCCCGGTATCGGCGCCATGGCGGTTTCGGGTGATCTGGTTGTGGCCAATGCGCTGGCGATGGACGCGATGGCCGCGCAAGACAGTTTCGACGGCGTGCTGGCACGGCTTCCCGGTTACATGGCCCAGGTGTTCGACAGCCTCAGCGCGAGCAACGCTGGTTATACGGTCCAGCCGACGGTTGCCCGCCTGGCGGGCTGGAGCGAAAGCCGGCAGCGTCTGGAGGTGTGGTCAGCGGGAGCCGGCGAAACGGCCCATCATGAGGCGGGCAAGGCCGTTCTGATCGACCGCGACGACGTGGTGGTATCGCCGGCCAGCCCCGAACTGATGACGCGGCTGGAGGCGGTCGGGCTGGTTGACGCCGACGGCCTGAACGCTGAAACGCCAGCCGACTGGCTGCAGGTCATGCGCGAACAGCGGGCTTGCATCTTCCCCTATGAGTTCGGCGGCGGGCGCCCAATCCGCATGGTTGGCGGGTTTGCCCAGCATACCGTTGTTACCCGCGACACCCTGACGACGCGCGTCGTCGAGCGCTGGGGGGGGGGATGATTGCGCGGGGCAACGACAGGCCGCCTAACAGATCACTAGGACGAATGCGATTGCACAATCGTACGGAATACAGCCTCGGCTAGCAAAGGTGGGACAGCATTACCTACTTGCTGCTGGCGGAAGCCAATCGAACCCTTGAATACAAAATTATCTGGAAATGATTGAAGTCTGGCCGCTTCACGCACGGAAAGCCCACGGTGCTCACGAGGGTGAATAAGCATGTTTTTCCTGAAATTACCGATAACAACCGAAGGTTTTTCGGGGTCGAGACGACGATAAATGCCGGTGTGGCACCGTCTACGATCCCTATAGGACCCCATCATCTCTTCGGGAATGTCAGCCCAATTCCCTCCTGGGGGTATAAATGGGTAGCGATCGATGATGGCATCAGCGTTCCGCGAAACGACATGGCCGCTACATTCGGCCAGCCCATTTCGCATACGGCGCGCATATTCAGTACGAGCTTCTGACGCGTACGGCATTACCTCTACAGTGGCACCGTTGGTGAGCGTGGGGAGGTCATGTAACGCGTCGTCTACTGATACCCTAGGCCCTCCGCCTGATGGCAGTACAGGAGGGTTTGCGCGAAGCCGTCCAATGATAAAGAAGCGGCTCCTCGATTGCGGAACGCCAAAATCCGCCGCATTTAACAGTCCCTGCTCGCAGATATACCCCAAATTCTCAAGTTCAGATCTAATTTGCCTGGCAAATAAGCCACCTTCAGTTTCAAGTATTCCTCGCACATTCTCAAAGACGACCCACGCCGGCTTGGACCGCTTCACAAACGCAATGAAAGATTTAAACATCCAGTTCTTCTTATTATCTGCAGTCCTAGTTCGTTGATTTGATGTAGAAAACCCTTGGCAAGGTGGACCGCCGAATACGATAAGATCATCAGATGGAAATGGAATCGACAGATTTTGCAGATGCTCTACCCCCATCTGAAGAACGGTGCACTCAGGATGATTGTGTCGATAGGTCTCAAACGCAGCGGGATGGATTTCGACAGCGATCTTCGTCGCAACACCTGCCAGCTGGGCGCCAAGAGACATTCCACCTGCGCCGGCGAACAAATCAATGCCAATCACCTCTTCAGCCCCCATTTCCCTGCGCAGCAAGTTGCGCAACGACATGCTCACGAAGCGACCCCAGTGAGCATGTCAGGAAGCAATTAGATGGCGTAGCGTATTTTAAATTATAGATGAACGCCGGCGCATAGCATATCTGCCACTCTGGTTTTAGTCGAACCAATATCCCAAGAGCAGCCGTCGACACCTTGCTATTCAGTGGCGCAATTAAAATGTTTCCGCTCGCATCTTTTAGTGCAGTCAGGATAGAATTTATAGATTTTAGCGGATCAAGCGCTGGATACTCGAACGTCTTACCTTCTCGTGTCTCCAGCAGACGCTCAGCGATATCACGATTCTTTTGCGCACTCCATGCATGCCGATCATCAACCGGACAGGCGATCCCAACCACCAACTGGTCGGGCTCAATCTCCTCCACCATCCGACGCATCCGTTCGGCATCGAAGCCCGGAAGCGCGACCAGCGTAGTCTTTTCCCCTGGCGACCATGACCCTGGATAGCCGATTACAGATCTTATTTCATGGATACCCCGGCTAATCCACTTCTCTTCAGGGGTATCGTCTCCCGAATAGACATCAGCCACATTGTATACGAGCTGCAGATCGCGCCAAGGCATCATGATTTCATCAGCAGCAGCCACAAGGATAAGCAACATCTCATGAGTCATGGTGGTTATATCGGCGACCCAATGAACGCCGTCTTCCCGCACTTGCTCCCCGGCAAGACCCATGAACGCATCCGCGAGCAACAAAGGATTCCGCTTCGCGGCATTGAGATATTCGATCCGCAAGTCCGCTTTAGTGGCAATGGCCTCTGCCCTCTCCCGAATGGCAGTGATGTCCGTCTCGATGTCCTCGTTGACTATGACAAGCCAGCGATTGAGCTTCGGCGAGAGCGCTTCTGCCACGCATAGACTGCGATCTTCGAAGCTTAGGCAACTAACCAGAGCTATCGATTCCGGCATTTGCTCCAAAAGCGCATCCCGGGTAATTTCACGCATCGGAGCCGCCTATCGAGAAGTCCATGGTCATCTGGTTCTTGTTGACGAGGCTCCTGCCGCGCCGCAACCTCAAACGGGTGCCTTCCGGGTCGTTCATTAACATCTCGACCTCGTGATTGGTCATAAACTTATAGCCGGAAAAACCGATGGGATCGAGATTGAACAATGGCGCTAGGCGACGGCTCAGGATGAAGAGCGGGGCCCGCCCGGCGCCTTCTTTGCGGCCAATCACGCCTTGGAAGAGATATCCATAGCGCACGCCCAACCGCAAAACTTCCTCCATTTCCCGAGTCGGCTCGTCGGTAAGAGCGAAGCTGAATAATCTGCGTTCGGCGGCGAGTTCGTCGACCAAGGCGCTTTCGAATATGGCACCCAAACCTTTGATCAAATTACTAAGTTGGACAGCCTGCTGTGGATCGCCCTTCAACCGCTGAACGTCCCGTTCAAGATCCTTTAGGTCGACGATCATCTGTCGGCTGGCATGCTCCCGCACGACCGCATTTTGAATGCTGGGCTCAATTACCCGAGCCTCTTCGTTCGAGTGCGCGACCTTTGCAACTGAGCGAGAATACATGTCGGCTGCCGCTTCAAGGAAGAATCTGGTCACGCCTGATGAGATGTGGACCAGCTGCTCGAAACCGCTGTAGCTGTACGTGCTACGGCTCTTCCGGTCCCCACCCAATCCCGCAATGTAATTCGGTCGGGCGTAGCGATAGGCATCATCGCGAGCGCGATACCCCCGTCCGTGACCAGCTTCCCATTCCGCTATCAATCGCTTCCCTTCAATCTCGATCGCAATGCGTTGCGTCTCATCTTCAGGGAAATACCCATCGGCAGACTCCGTAACGTTGATGGTCCTCAGCCGCCGTTGAACGATCCCAACCATGCGACTTCGGTAAGCCTTCTCACTGGCACGGCTGGTCGCGTCAGAGAGATTGATCTCCTGATAATCGTGGGGAGCTTCAATCCGGGTGTTGTAAACCGTCACCATTGTTTTGTAGGCAGTGGTCTGGGCAGCGATCTTGAGGCTACAACGGCTCGATAGCCGCCGTGCAACCCATGAGTTGACGATTCGGGTCTGCGTCTCCGTCAAGCTGTCTGCGTCATCAAGTAACAGTAGGATTGGGGAGGCATCTGAGATTTGAAGCGCAGCGCGAAGGAAATCGATTAGCGGAAGAAGAAGGTCGTCAAATCCGTAAAGCTCTCCGGTATATGTCAATGCTTCTGATTTAAAGCCATGTTGTCGAACATATTGGATCGCTCCGCGGTATGCCGCCTGCAGTTTAGTGGCCATCGCCTTAAGCGCATCCCGCGCGTTGACAGCACGGTCTACCACCTCTCCGCCAAGCAGCGTGAATAGCTCGTCATGCAACTCCTTGGCAGGCATACTCAGGTCGTCGGCTGAGATATCGTTGTTCCGAAGAAGACGGAGGATAACTTGAGCGCCAATTGCGAGAACTAGAAGATGTTCATTAAAAAAGACCTCGCCGTGACGATCGTCAAATCGCGCAAGTTCACTGATCTGCGCCTGCGTTTCGCGAAACGAAACGTAGAGAGACAGAAAAGGTAATTCCTTCAATATCTTATCGGTAACCAGTCGCTGGCAATCCGGTTCGAGGTAACGAAAAAGAATGCTCTTCCCGGAACCGCGCGTACCAACCACGAATGCATGGCCTGCGCTTTCGATGTTCCCTAATCCCGGCATCTCTGTCGAAAAAATCGCAACGACAGTGTGCGCGGTCAAACCTTCCGGCGTGAATACAGCAAAGGGGTTCGTGGTCACGGTTGCTCCTCCTCTGCCGCAGCTATTAGTTGCTCCAAGTAGGCTGGGGTTAATCTACCGTTTCCTTTGTAGGCACATAGCTCAGGAACCATCGCGTAAATATCTAATCGCTGGTCACCGTAACCATTTTCTGCGATTGTGTAGACAATATTATGCAGCAATTCCAATTGGTCGTCGAAAATTATGATATCGACTTTAACCCGTTCAAATTCGAGATATGGGCGCATAAAACGGGAGCAATAACGAGCTTCATTGAACGTCTTGATCGACCGTTCGAAAATTTCTTCGAGAAGATGAACATCCCCGTTACCTTTGCCAAGCTTCCGCTTGAACAGACCGGGGTCATAAAAGGTAAACTTCAGTTCAATTTCACGCGTATTGGCCTCCGGCATCTGGGAGTGAAGGCCGGCTGCGACAACATGATAGACTTCGGACCCGGACGGTAGAATCCCCGCCGCTAATTGGACTTTATTTGCACGGGCTGGATCATCTGCCAACTCGTCCGCAAGCCGCAATATAGCCGCCAATAACCTAGGGCGCACATGGGCGCCATGCGCCGCGGTCCTCTCCGGCAACCGGGAGATGGTGTCTTTGGAGCCGTTCACGGTACCGCCATGGGCGCCAGCAATTTGCTTGGCAGTCGCGTACTCTATCGTGTCGATCTGCAGCATCGTTCCGGCAGCATTCAATGCGCGGTTTATCTGACGTTCATGCCCGGCCCGGCCCAGGCTGTTACCAACGTCATGAAGGTAGATGGCGACCAACAGGAGCGTAAGCTCAAAATGGGTGAGATCAATGGTGTCAGACTGGGAGATGAGATTGGCGGCGACTTGGCGAACCCGATTGACATGCTCGGCATCGTGCATAGTCAGATGGCCGGTCCCGTCTACCGCGTTGGCACCTGCGGTGACATACGGCAACACAAAGCCCTCTAACTGCTTAATCCAACCTGCAATTACGGCTGGATAGTCGAAGGCCCCGCTGCGAGGAAAGCCGTTCTTCTTTTTTGCAAATTCTTCTGTTATTTCCTGTAAAATATCGTCGCCAGCCAGCTTCATCCGAACATCCCCCCAATGGCAACGACTTTTAGGGCAATGGGTGCGGAACGCCAATCAATATCGCAAATTTACGCCCCCCAAATTTGGCCCTGTCAACGTATTGCCCTATCCTCACGATGTCGCCCTCTTTTTTTCGCCGACAGGCCTTATTGATCTCCGAAGGGCCAAGAGCCATGAAGGATCAAGATGGTAGCGCCCCCGGCTCGACGCTGTCACGGCGCATCGTGCTTCTGGCGTCCAGGTTGTCACGACAGGGAGCGCCAGGGATAGGGGGGGGTGAATCTCCAGGGGGTTGAAAGGAAGCGACCGCCCGGTATGCCCACGCGCAGATTTTTTTCTCGCCGGGACGAAATTCATTTTTTCGCAGATTTGGCATTTGGTCGATTTTCGCGGATTCCGTGCTGCGTTTTGCCCGGCTTGATCACCGAGGAAAGCCGGAACGGTGCGCCTGGGAGACAAGGGGGGTCGACCCGCCCCCTGCCCCACTCCCTCAAACCGTTGCTGCATATACCTTTGTGACAGGTGTGACAGGTGGACAGGGTTTTCTGCATCATTTCGCACCGGTTGGCGCTTCCCGCAAAAGCGGGGAATCAAAAAGCCATCGAACGGGGGCGTGTAACCGGTGTAACCAGTAGCGACAATGGGAGCGGTTACAGCCGGGGGGGGCTGGCCTGAATGATATATATATCAATAAAATCAATTATTTAATTAGATAGAAAGATAGACTGTAACCGGTGTAACCACTGTAACCGGCCAGAATGAATAGATACGCGCGAGCACCGCCACCCCACGGCCTGCCAACGGCTTGTTCCGCTGCGTTGTGACTCGCTCGTGACTCATATGGAGGAAGCACGGGCCAACCAACCAGCTAAGTACTTGAATTTGTTGGCGCGCCCGACACGATTCGAACGTGTGACCTTTGCCTTCGGAGGGCAACGCTCTATCCAGCTGAGCTACGGGCGCTAACGGTCCGGACATTATCCGAGCATCGTCCCTTCCGCAATCGCTGTGTCGATATTCGCCTCGCGGGACGAGAGGGGTGTTGATAAGCGCCCCACCCGCCCTGCGCACCCGCTGGCGCGCAGGAAAGCGGATGGACGCTATACCGAGAAGATGACGCGCGATCCGCGAGGAAAGGGCGCGCGCCACATTTCGCCGAACAGTACGAATGGGCTGAAAATCGGCCTTCCAGCTGCACGTCCGCTCTACATTATGAACGCACCAACAACATCGACTTCATGAGGCCGCGTTTAACGCAGACATGATTTAAATGCACTCCATTCAAATACGTTACGCTTCCTATCAACTCGCAACACTTGAAACAAAAATCAACCAGACCGATGATTGAGCGCCATTGGATACGCGATGTACATCCGCTTACGTGGCAAAATTATCAAATTGATATGCATGAAATGAATTAATTCATTGTTCAAAGCCCCGATTCAATCAAATTAAATAGAATTGCATTTATGCGCGAATGAACATGCCATAAAATATGAAAATATAAATGAATAATACTCTCACATGCTTCGGAATCTGGAAATATTCACCAAAGTAATCACACCACCCAGCTCAACTACAATATCACATTGCCTGAAACGAAAATGTTGCAGAAACAATTCCCAAGCTCTATTTTGGCGCTCCTGTAAAACCTGAATGGCATGGGGCGCCGTCTGGGGGCGTTCGACGTTTTCGCCTGATATGGGAGACGTGCGCATGTGTATCGCCTGCAATCCTGGCCAACTGGCCATCATTCGCAATGCAGCCTCGCGGCGCGACTTTCTGAAATACATGAGCGTCGCGGCAACGTCCGCTTTTGCCGCGTCTGCGGCGGGCCCCGCCCTGGCGGCGGCTGATCAGGGAGCGGCGGGACCAGCCGACGTCTTATTTTACGGCGGCCCAATCCTGACGATGGACGCCAGCGCGCCCCAGGCCGAGGCGGTGGCGATCCGTGGCGGCCGCATCGTCGCTGCGGGGCGCAAGCAGGACATCGATGGATTGACGGGGCCAAAAACCCAGGCCGTGGACCTCAAGGGCCGCACCATGTTGCCCGGGTTTGTCGAGCCCCACGCCCATTTTGTTTTCGTGGCGTTTGATGGCTGGATCAACCTCAGCCCGATCATCACCCCGGACTTCGCCGCCGCAGTCGCAAAGCTGCGGGCGGGCGTCAGCCAGGCCAAACCCGGCGACTGGATCCAGGCCCAGCAATTCGATCCCAGCATCACCAAGGGGGCCAAGGCTCCCACCCTGGCGGAGCTGGACGCGCTGGCCCCAGCCAACCCCGTCTTCATCCAGGAAAGCAACGGCCACATCGCCTATGTGAACAGCGCCGCCCTGAAACTGGCGGGCGTTACGCGGGACACGCCCGACCCGCCCGGCGCCCGGTTCAACCGGGACGCCAACGGCAATCTGACCGGCCGGCTGGAGGAAATGGCGGCGCAGGCGCTGTTCATCAAACGGATGCCGCAGCCATCCGCCGCCGAGTTCCAGACGCGCGTCCGCCGCCTGTTCGATCTCGCCGCATCGGTCGGCTGCACATCCTTCCATGACTGCGGCATCGGGCTTCTCGCCGGCCCGAAGGACCTGGCGCTGCTGGAGGCGGTCGTGGCCGGCGATGCGCCGGTGCGCTACCAGGGCATGCTGATCTCGACGCTTTTTGATCAGTGGGAGCAAATGGGCCTGAAGCCCAACCAGGGCAATGACCGCTTCCGCCTCACCGGCATCAAGGCGTGGGCGGACGGCTCGAACCAGGCCCAGACCGGATACCAGCGCGAGAACTATCTCAACTCCGACAAGCGGGGGGCGCTCAACTATTCGCTGGAGCAGATGACGGAAACGATCCGGCGCGCCAATGATGGCGGCTGGCAGGTTGGCGTTCACGCCAACGGCGACGCGGCGATCGACACGACGATTGACGCCTATGCGGCGGCGCTGCGCGACAAACCGGCCAACGACCTGCGCCATCGTATCGAGCACTGCAGCATGCTGCATCCGGAGCAGATGGTCCGGATGAAGGAGCTTGGTCTGTCGCCGTCATTTCTGATCGGTCATGTGCACTGGTGGGGCAAGGCTTTTCAGGACCGGATTTTTGGTCCGGAACGGGCGCGCTTTTACGACCCTTGCGCCTCCGCCCTGGCGGCGGGGTTGCGGATTTCACTGCATTCCGACTGGAACGTGACGCCGATCGAACCGTTGCGTTACGTCGAGAACGCCGTGACCCGCATCATGAACGAGGGCGGCGGCGTCTTTTACCCGGATGAGCGCATTCCGGTGGAAGCCGCCCTGCGCGCCGTCACCCTTGATGCGGCCTGGCAGTGCCATGCAGACGACCGCACCGGCAGCATCGCGCCTGGCAAATTTGCGGACCTGACGATCCTCGAAGAAAATCCGCTCACAACAAAAAATGCCATTGGCAAGATCAAGATCAGCGAAACCTGGATGGATGGAAAACAGCGATACGCCAGCTAATTCTCCAGCCCGGACGGCGCTTCTGGCTGAAGCATTTACGTTCAGCTGAAGTACAGGAGCGAAACACGCTGCGTGCGACATGGCCGCCTGCGGGAGCAGCAGGCTTCGGGTGAAAAACGTCATAGCGGCAGCGCGCTATCGCCTTGTTCAGGCGCGCGCCGTTCGCACGCCCCCCTTTCAGGAAACCGGATTTCGGTTTCCTGAAACGACCTGACCTGTTTCATCCGCAGGCGTCCGGATTGCGCGGCGCCTGGGTCCGCAGAGCGATTTCCGGTCGAGATGGATCGGGAATTGCGCCAGTTTCCCTGCCTTGAGCGCATGCCGGTCAACCGCACGATCCCGTCTGGCCGGGAAGCTCCCTGGCGTTACCGGCCGGGCCGATGGCGGCGCTGAACGCCGGATAACCCGGCGCTCCCTTTTTTTGCGCAAGTTCGCCTCAGCCTCGCCGCAGAAATCACGGACCAAGGCGCGCCCCACCGCGCCGGGCTGTGGCGAGGCCTCCCGCCGGAGGACCAGCTTGCGCTTCGCTGCCGGCTCCATCACGTGTGATTTTTGGCGCGTGGTTTTGGGGGCATGGTTTGCCACTCCTGGAGAATATAACAATGCGCTTTCTGGTGATAACCCTCGTCGCCGCCACCACCCTCGCCCTCGGTGGCTGCGGAAGCAGGACCGGACAGCGCGTGGGCGGCGCGGCGGCAGGCGCGGGAGCCGGCGCGCTGGTCGCGGGCCCGGTGGGCGCTGTGGTCGGCGGGGCGGCGGGCGCCGTGTCTGGTCCCACAGTGGCGCGGGCGTTTCGCTGAACCCGACATGTCCGCAGATGGGCGCCAGGCCGCAATGCTATTGAAGCATCCGCGATCTGCAAAATGCATCTGCGCGTAGCGCGCGGCCCTGCGGGACATGCCGCGCGCCGCTCAGGCCGGCCAAAACCCGATGGGTGAGCCTCATGGGGTTTTGGCGCGCCTCATGATGTCGCTGCCTGTCCGGCTGGGTCAGCGCCCTGCCCCAGCTCCGCCGCCAGGTGCTCCCGCAGCGCCTGAACGCGGGGCAGAGCGCCCTTGTGGCGCGGCCAGACCAGCCAGGCCGAGGCGTCTGGCGCGCGCAGCTCCGGCGACGCCAGTTGCAGCCGTCCGCCGCGCAGATCGTCCTCCACCTGATAATCCGGCAGCCGCGCCACGCCGAGACCGGCCACCGCCATGGCGCGCACCGCCTCGGTGTCGCTCAGGGTCATCAACGGCCGGATGGTGATCTGGCGCATGACGCCGCCCGCCTCCAGCCGCCAGACATTCTTGGGCGCGTAGGTTTTCTGCACCAGGCAGCACTCATTTTCCAGGTCGGCGTATGAGCGGATGGGGCGCCCCCGCAACCAGGCGGGCGATGCGCAGATGTGCACGGCGATTTTCTTCAGAAACTGCACGTCGAGGCCAGAGGTCTCCGGCTCGGCCATGCGCACGGCGAGGTCATAGCCCTCGGAGAGCAGGTCGACATAACGGTCAGAAAGGTCCACCTCGAGCCGCACCAGCGGGTAGCGCGCGGCGAAGGCGGCGAGCGCCGGCAGCACCCGCAGCCGGCCGAAACCGGACGGCATGGTGATGCGCAACGGTCCGTGGAACCTGGCGCCGTCATCGTTGAGGTCGGCCCCGGCGTCGGCAATCCCGGCCACCAGCAGGCGCACCGCATCAGCGTAGCGCTCCCCGGCCTCGGTCAACAGCAGGCGTCGCGTCGTGCGCTCGAGCAACCGGCGGCCCAGCTTGCGCTCAAGCTCCGCGACGCGACGGCTGACCGTGGACTGGGTCACGCCCAGCTCGCGCGCCGCCGCGGCGAAACCACCGGCTTCGATCACCCGCAGGAACGTCGCCACATTTTGCAGGTTTGGTCCATTCATCGGAAAATTCGATATATGAAATCCCTGGTGGATGGGAAGTGCTGATACAGTGGCGCGTATATGGTCCCGCCATCAGTTAACCTGTCAAACAGGATCGACATTATGCATGTATCTGAAGCCGTCAGGCGCCGCATGTCCGTCCGGGCCTTCCGTCCGGATCCGGTGCCCGCCGACCTCGTTCGCGAACTGCTGGAGCTTTCCGCCCGCGCGCCCAGCGGCGGCAATGTGCAGCCATGGCACGTGCACGCCCTCACCGGCGCGCCGCTGGCGGAGCTGATTGCCCGCGCCAACGAGAACGGCGCCGATCCGGAAACGGCTTACGACGTCTATCCGCACAACCTGTGGGAACCTTACCGCACGCGCCGCTTCCAGATTGGCGAGGCGCTCTATGCCAGCATCGGCATTCCTCGCGAGGACAAGCCTGGCCGCCTGCGCCAGTTGGCCCGCAACGGCATGCTGTTTGGCGCGCCGGTCGGCGTGTTTGTCTTCATCGACCGCAAGATGGGTCCGCCGCAGTGGTCCGACCTCGGCATGTATCTGCAAACGCTGATGCTGCTGGCGACCGAGCGCGGCCTCGACACCTGCCCGCAGGAATACTGGGCGCGTTTCGCCAACACCATCGAACGCTTCGTTGACGTCCCGGAAGACCGGATGCTGTTCTGCGGCGTGGCGCTGGGTTATCGCGACGAAGCCGCCCCGATCAATGCGCTGGACGCGCCGCGCGCGCCGTTCGCCGAATGGGGCCAGATGCACGGCTTCTGAGGCAGGCGGAGCAATGCCGCTGCGGCTGCCAGGCCTCTGGTCCTGTGCCCGCAGCTGTCCTGTTCCCGCAGCCTGAGGCATCTTTCACGCGAGGACAGCGGCCGGTTCGCTGAAAACGCGGCGCAAGAACGAACCGGCCGCAGCAACCAGCCTGCGGCCGGTCGCCATGTCCAATTGTCCCGGCCCGCGTCCGGACAACGGCCCTCAGGCAGACGCCGGCGCACCAGGCGTCGCGCCGAGCAGGCGCGCCCGGATCCCTGGATCGCGCAAGGCCAGCCCCAGCCACACCGCCAGGCCAAGGGCGACGCAGACGATCTGGGGCGGCGACCCCACCTCGCCAATGCGGACATGCGTGCAGACGGCCCCGCCGAAGAAACCCGTCAACAGAATTGCACCCCAGAGCGCGGTGCGCGGCGCCAGGTAGAGCGCCGTCGATACGCCCAGAATTCCGGCAAGCAGCGGCAATTGCGCTTGCGGAAAGCCCGTGGCGCGCATCGGCTCGGCAAGCACCCCCGGCGCAAACAGCATTACGCCCAGATCGGCGACGCAAACCAGGGCGACGGCAAACGATATGCCCCATCCCCACACGGCTCCACGACTGAACATCACCTTCCCCCCAGAAAAATCGGTCTGTAGCCCAGGACCCGGCCCAATTTGTCCCGGACCCGCATCCAGATCTGGCCCGGACAGGCAATCATCGCCCGCCAGGGCCTGGGCCATGACTTCAGGAATACCGCCGTCGGCAAAATTGTTGCAGGAAGATATTCCGGTAACAGCAAAAACCGTCAAGCAACTTTGCTGCCGTCTGAAAACAGCTTCTTCAGCAGCATGTCGGCTCTTCTCCATCGGCCTGCCATCTGGCCATGCCCCATCGGAAGGACGCCGGGGGCCAGCGAGCGGACTCCCCCATATTCATGGGTTCGCCGCGCCCGCCCGTCCTGGGGCATACTGTCTCCAGGGGCTCACTGGAGTGAAACCATGCGCGGTCAGGTTCATGTATTTGCCGGACTGGCGACCCTGTTGTTTGTCTACGTCTCGGGCGTGCTGACGGGCCGGCGCGGCAGGCCTTGAGCCGCGCGCAATGCGACGGCGCATTGACGAAGCGTCGCGCCGCAACAGGGGGCTGCACACCCTGAATGCCAGTTTTCCGGTTTGCCACCCCTGTTTGTGCGGCTTGCCCGCGATGCGGCCTGCATGCCGCTTCTGACAGGCGGATGGCGCGCCGGCGGCGCCATCCGTTACTGACAGGGCTCCGCGATCAGGCCAGCGCGCGCCGCACCGCGTCAGCGCAAACGTAAACAGCGGTATTGGCCTCGTCGATGACCTTGCCCATGGTGATAAAGCCATGGATCTGCCGGTCAAAGCATATGTAGGAGACCCGGTTGCCAGCTTCGCTGAGGCGCTGGGCGTAGGCCAGGCCATCATCGCGCAGGGGATCGAAGCCGGCTGTCAGCACCAGCGCTGGCGGCAAATTGGCCAGGTTTTCACACAGCATCGGCGAGGCGCGCCAGTCGGCGCCGTGGGCGTGATCCTGAATATAATGGCCGTGGAAATAGTCGAGGCTGTCTTTGGTCAGCATATAGCCCTGCGCATTGGCCGTTTGCGACGGCCGGTCGCTGTCCACGTCGGTGCCCGGGTAGATCAGCAACTGGTAGCGCAACGGCGGGCCGCCGGCGTCGCGGGCCAGGATGCAGACGACGGCTGACAGATTGCCCCCGGCGCTGTCGCCGCCGACCGCCAGGCGATCCGGATCGACGCCAAGCGACGCGGCGTTGGCGTGTATCCAGCGCGTCGCCGCCATGCTGTCCTCAACGGCGGCGGGAAACGGCGCTTCGGGCGCCAGCCGGTAATCGACGGAAATGACGGCGCAACCGGATGCGTTGGCCAGTTGCCGGCACAGCACGTCGTGGGTGTCGCGGTTGCCGATGACGAAGCCGCCGCCGTGAATGTAGATCAGCGCTGGCAGAACCGCGCCTGGCTGGCTGCCCAATGGCCGGTAGAGCCGCAGTGGAACTGGCCCTGCTGGCCCTTCCGCGTCCAGATCGCGCGTCTCGCCAACCTCAGGCGGCTCCGGCTGCGAGAAAAAGCGGCGCTCCAGATACCATTTGCGCGCTTCCACCGGCGACAACTCATGCACGCCCGGCATGCCGCTGTTGGCGATCAGTTGCAGCAACCCCGCGGTCTGCGGATCAACCATGGCGCTTACCTCCCCAAATGTGGCGTATGCCCGCGCGCCTTTTGACGCTTCAGACAGGGAGGCTAGAGCATAATCCGACCGGAGTGAAACGAGGATCGACAAGATTATGCGGCAAAACCAAAAATCTGGAGCGCCGATCTGATGCAATCAGATTGAAAAGCGCTCTAAAGCAAAGCCGGCGAGCCCGGCAACGGAATTTTCGGCAGGCTTTTACGGCCGGGCCGCTTTGAGCAGCGCGGCGTGCACCCGGTTGACGAAGCCGGCGACGTTGCCGCCCGGGCGGTAGCTGATGCCCTGGACGACGTGGGCGACCTTCTGGTCGACAGCGATGCAATACACCGTATAGGACCAGCCGCCCTGCGGCGGACCACCAGCGATCACCGCCAGCTGGCCCGGATAGCGGTCGATGCTGACGCGATAGCCGGCCTGGCTTGCCGCCTGCTCGACCACCCGCGCGCACTGGTCAAGGCTGAGTCTGGAGGCCTCGGCCCGCTCCACCCTGTACTCCAGGCCGAAGTCGCCATCGGCGGCGCGCGCCGCGCCTGTCGCCATCCCGCCCGAAACCAGTGCCACCGCCAGGCCCGCTGTCCAGCCACCGCCCATAAATCGCCTCCACCCAACGCGGTCGTCATGCAGCCAGCGGACGGCAGGGGCGCCGCAAGGTCAAGTCAAGGAACCGCGAGAACGTCAGGTCGCCGGAAATACAAGAAAATTACTTTATAATAATTATAATCAACGGAGGTCCGCGATCCCCGATTCCAACATTCTGTTGACATGACGCTGCAGTCGCTGTCATGCAACACAGGTTCGGGCGCCGCATCCATCCCGCCGGCGCTGGAATACGCTGGATTTTCCGGAAATTACCAGATATTCACGGATTTATGCTCATAAGAACGTCAAAATACACTTAAATACAAATATTGACTGTAACAAATTTAAAATTCCGCTGCGTCATATCTGGATCTGTTCGGGAAACCCTTGCGCGAGGTCGCGCCCCGTTCGCCACATCTTTTTCCGAGGCTTCCATGCGCTCCATTGTCCTTGCCGCCCTCATCGCCGCCACCGCCACAGCCGCCGCCGCCCGGGAAACGCCGATCGGAACGCCGCAGCAGCAGGCCGGCATGGAAATCGCCGCCGTCTACCTGCAGCCCATCGAGATGGAGCCGCCGGGGATGATGCGCGATGCGAAAGAGTCCGACGTGCACATGGAGGCCGACATCAAGGCCGCCAAAAGCAATCCCAACGGCTTTGCCGAAGGCGACTGGATCCCCTATCTCAACGTGAAATACGAGCTGACGCGGCTTGACGGCGGCAAGACCGTCCAGGGCGATTTCATGCCCATGGTCGCCAATGACGGCCCCCACTACGGCGACAACGTCAAACTGGATGGCCCTGGCAAATATCGTCTGAAGCTGACCATCGCGCCGCCATCGGCCAATGGGCACGCCCACTTCGGCCGCCACGTCGACAAGGAAACCGGCGTCGGCCCCTGGTTCGCCCCGTTCAGCGTCGACTATGAATTCGTCTACGCCGGGACCGGCAAGAAGGGCGGCTACTGATGCAAGGGCGGCTATTGATGCGGCGGCGCGACCTGCTTCCTGTCCTGGTTCTGCCCGCCATGGCCCTTGGGCTGCCGCTGGCCGCCACGCCCACCCACGCCGCCGACGAGCCGACCTTCCGCATCGAATTCCGCGACGGCGTCATCACGCCGCTGCGGCTGGAGGTTCCAGCCAAAACCCGTTTCAGGCTGGAGCTGGTCAATCACGGAACCAGCGCCGCCGAATTCGAAAGCCTGGAGCTGCGCAAGGAAAAGGTGCTGGCGCCAGGCGTCGAAACCGTAATGGTGATCCGCACGCTTGATCCGGGCGAATACAGCTTCTTCGATGATTTTCACCCCGGTTCGCCGCCGGCCGTGCTGGTCGCGAAATAGGTCCTGAGCTGATGTTGTCTCCCGATTTCAACGTCGCTTTCGTCATGTGGCGCGAGAGCATCGAGGCGCTGCTCGTCGTCGGCATTCTCAACGCCTGGCTGGCGGCGCGCCCGCCGGCGGAGCGCGCCCGGGGCCGGGCATGGCTGTGGGCCGGCGTGGTCGCGGGCCTTGCCGGCGCGGTCGCCCTGGCGGCGATGCTGCTGTTCGCGGGTGAGGCGTTGGGCGACGAGGGCCAGGAATATTTCCAGATGGCGATCATGTTCATCGCCGCCGCCCTGATCGTGCAGATGGTGTTCTGGATGCGCCGTCATGGCCGCACGCTCAAAACCGAGCTGCACGCCTCGCTCGACGACGCCGCCACCCGCTCCCACTGGCTGGGCGTGTTCACTCTGGCCGCCCTCGCCGTGCTGCGCGAGGGCGCTGAGGCGGCGGTGTTCCTGTATGGAACCATGGCCTCAGCCAGCGCTTCCTGGTGGAGCGGCGCGTTTTCGGCGGCGCTCGGCTTCGGCGCGGCGGCGCTGACCTATTGGGCCCTGCAGGCCGGCGGCCGGCTGCTGTCGTGGCGGGTGTTCTTCCGGGTGACCGAGGTCATGCTGCTGCTGCTGGCGGGCGGCCTGGTGATCAACGGGCTTGACCACCTGATCTCTCTTGGCGTTATTCCGCAACTGTCGTCGAAACTGTGGGATACCTCGGCGCTGCTGCCGGACAGCGGCGCCTTCGGCGGACTGGTTTCCAGCCTGACCGGCTATCGGGCCCGCCCGGTTCTGGTTGAAGTGCTGGCGCTCGCCGCGTTCTGGATATGTATGACATGGCTGCTCAACCGTCCGGAACCACGCGCGGCCTGACCGCCCCGTCCCCGCTCTCCAGGCTTGCGCGGGGCGCCGGGGAATGGCTGCGCGACCACCAGCGCGGCGTGCGGCGGTTGCAGTGGTTCATCATCGCCGCCTACGCGGCCCTGCTGTTCCTGCCGCTGCTGACGCCGGTTCCCACCCGCCTGTCGCACATCTGGAGCAACGCCACTTTGTTCGCCCAGTTTGCCTTCTGGGGCATCTGGTGGCCATTCGTGCTGCTCTCCATGGTGCTGATGGGCCGCGCCTGGTGTGGCGTGTTCTGCCCGGAGGGCGCGCTGGCTGAATTCGCCAGCCATCGCGGCCTTGGCCGCGCCACGCCGCGCTGGATCCGCTGGAAGGGCTGGCCGTTCGCCGCTTTCGCCGGCACCACGATCTACGGCCAGATGGTCAGCGTCTATCAATACCCCAAGCCGGTCATCATCGTGCTCGGCGGCTCCACCCTGGCGGCCATGGTCATCGGCTTCCTGTACGGTCGCGACAAGCGCGTCTGGTGCCGCTACCTGTGCCCGGTCAACGGGGTGTTCGGCCTGCTGGCCAAGCTGGCGCCGGTGCATTTTGGCGTTGACCGCCTGAAGTGGGACCAGTGGCGGCGTGACCAGGACGGGCCGCCTCCAGCCGTCAATTGCGCGCCGCTGGTGCCGATCCGCACCATGCGCGGCGGCTCGGCCTGCCACATGTGCGGCCGCTGCGCCGGCTTTCGCGACGCGGTGGCCATGGCGCCGCGCGCGCCAAACCAGGAGGTCGTCTCCGTCGCCGGCGACGAGACGAAGCCGTGGGAGACCGCGCTGATCGCCTTTGGCCTGATGGGTCTCGCCGCCGGGGCGTTCGAATGGACCCAGAGCCCGTTTTATGTGACGGCGAAGCAGTGGCTGGCGGAATGGCTGGTCGGTCATGGCCTGCTCTGGCCGCTGAACCCGCATCTGCCCTGGTGGATCCTCACCAACTATCCCGACCAGAACGACATGATGACGCCGCTCGACGGCGGCCTGATGATCGCCTATGTGCTCACCGCCGCCGCGCTCACCGGCGCGGCGGTTTACGGCTGTCTGGGGCTGGCGACGCGGGCGCTGGGCGCGTTCGACAGCCGTCGCTTCCATCATCTGGCGCAGGGGCTGATCCCGATCGCCGGCTGCGGCGTGTTCCTTGGCCTGTCGGCCATCACCGTCACGCAATTGCGGGCGGAAGGCCTGGGGTTGCGCTGGATTTCCGACGCCCGCGCCCTGTTGCTGGCCGGCGCCTGCGCCTGGAGCCTGTGGCTGATCTGGTCGATCGCCGGCCGCTACGCCCGCGCGCCCGCCGCCCGCCTGGCCTGCCTCGCGGCGGGAGCCCTCGCCGTCGCCTGCGGCCTCGTCCACTGGGTCATGCTGTTCTGGGTCTGGTGAACCACCCGGTTGCAGGCGCCGCCTGGTTGCAAGCGCGGCCGGCGCGGCCCATGCTCAGGCCATTGCGCTTCTCCAGAACCTGTCCGGCGCCACAACCTGCCATCAGACGCGCCAGACCTGACAAACGCGGAACCCGGCGTCCACATGCGCTGGTTTTGCCCTGGAGCCGCAACGACGCGGGAGACGACCAGTGACGGACATTCGCGACAATACATCCGCTTCACGCTTCGAGATGCAGACCGAATGGGGCCTTGCCATCCTCGACTATCACGACACCCTCGACGCCATCAGCCTCGATCATACCGAGGTCCCGGAAGGCGCTGCCGGCAAGGGCGTCGGCGCCCGCTTTGTGCTGGGCGTGCTCGACAACATCCGCGCCCGTGGACGCAAGATCATTCCGCGCTGCCCCTTTGTGCAGCGCATGCTGAAACAGCACCCCCAATACGCTGACCTGATCCTCAGTTGAGCGCCGCGCCAGAACGCGGCGCAAGCGTTGCGCCCAGGAGTTGCGTGCGGAAGCGCCGTGCGAGACGGAGCGCGGGCAAGTCAATCAATAGATTGACATATTAATTTTATAACACCGTCAAAAATTCATGGACGGCGCCGCAGGATCGCATAACCTCCATTGACCGCCGCAAGAGCGGACATGGAAGCGCGAACCTGGAGGAAGCGCATGATACGCAGGCTTGTTGCAGCCACGCTCGCGACCGTGGCCCTGTGTTTTCCAGCCGCATCGGCGGACAAGAAATATGACCAGGGCGCGTCGGACACGGAGATCAAACTCGGCCAGACCATGCCGTACAGTGGTCCGGCTTCGTATGTGGGCATCGTCGGCCGCACCCAGACGGCCTATTTCCGCATGATCAACGAGCAGGGCGGGATCAACGGCCGCAAGGTAACGCTGATTTCGCTGGACGACGCCTACAATCCGGCCAAGACCGTCGAGGCCACGCGGCGGCTGGTCGAAGGCGACGGAGTGCTGGCCACCCTGTCGTCCAACGGCACGGTGACCCAGGCCGCCGTACAGAAATACCTCAACGGCAAGGGCATCCCCCAACTGATGATCGGCTCCGGTTCATCGCGGTGGAGCGATCCCAAAAACTTCCCCTGGTCGACAGGCGCCCTGTCGCTCTATGTCACCGAGGGCAAGATTTTTGGCCGCTGGATCCTGAAGAACCGGCCTGACGCGAAAATCGGCGTGCTCGCCCAGAACGATGACCTTGGCCGCGACTTCATCAAGGGACTGCGCGAGGGCCTCGGCGAGCAGGCCAGCCGGCTGATCGTTTCGGAGCAGATGTACGACCTGACCGAACCCACCGTTGATTCACAGATCCTCACCCTGTCCCGCTCCGGGGCCAATGTGTTCTTCAACGCCAGCACCGGCAAGTTCGTCACCCAGTCGATCCGCAAGGTGAAGGAGTTGAACTGGCCCGCCCTGCATTATCTGATGAGCGCCTCCGCCACCCGCATGCTGCTGGAAGGCGCGGGGCTGCAAAACGCCAAAGGTCTGATGACGGTACAGAGCGTGAAGCACGTCGCCAGCCCGAAATGGAAGAATGACCCGGACGTGAAGGCATATGAGGCATTCCGGGCGAAGTGGTCGCCGGATACGCCAGCGGACGACGACGTCGGTTTCTACGCCTATTCCAGCGCCCTCGTCATGAAGCGGATTCTGGAAGCCTGCGGCGATAACCTCACCCGCGCCAACGTACTGAAGCACGCCACCAATCTGAAGGGACAGACAAGCCCGATCCTGCTGCCGGGCATCACCCTGAACATCTCCCCCGACGACTACGCGCCGGTCACGAAATTCTACATGGGCGCGTTCAATGGCGACGATTGGGAGATCTCGGGCGGGCTGGTCCAGTAAGCGTCCTGGCTGTGCGCAACGCACGGACAGGCGGCCAGACGCGGATGCTGACCCTGGCTGGCCAGGCATGTCGCGCCAGCAATTGTTGGCGACGCCGCCGCGGGGCTATAAGAAGGCCAGGAGCCGGGTTTTCTGGCCGACGACGCGGGGGTGGCGACGCCCCGGCGTTGCATCCCTCTTTTTCCCGCGCCGGCTTCCCGCCAGCGTGGGGCAACCGACGGCTCCCCCAATGGGAACGCGTCCATATGGAAACGACAGGATGAGCACCAAAACCCCGGGGCTGCGCCGCGCCGCCATCGTCTCCCCCATCCGCACCGCCGTCGGCAAGTTCCAGGGCAGCCTGTCCAGCATCGCCGCTGGCGATCTCGGCGCCATCATCATCAAGGAACTGGTCGAGCGCACGCAGATCGATCCCGAGCGCATTGACGACGTCGTCTTCGCCCAGGGCTACGGCAATGGCGAGGCCCCGTGCATCGCCCGCTGGTCGCTGCTGGCCGCCGGCCTGCCGATCTCGGTGCCGGGCTACCAGCTCGACCGCCGCTGCGGCTCGGGCCTGCAGGCGATCATCGACGCCTCCATGCTGATCCAGACCGGCGTCGCCGACGTGGTCGTGGCCGGCGGCGTCGAGAGCATGAGCAATGTGGAGTATTACTCCACCGACATGCGCAATGGCGCCCGCTCCGGTTCGGTGACCCTGCATGACCGCCTGACCCGCGGCCGCGTCATGAGCCAGCCGATCAGCCGTTTCGGCGTCATCTCCGGCATGATCGAGACCGCCGACAACCTGGCCCGCGACTACAACATCTCGCGTGAAGCCTGCGACGCCTACGCCGCCCGCAGCCACCAGCGCGCCGCCTCCGCCTGGGCGGACGGCAAGTTCAACGACGAACTGGTCAAGGTCGCCGTGCCGCAGCGCAAGGGCGATCCGGTGATCTTCGCCCAGGACGAGGGCATCCGCGCCAACGCCACCCCCGAGAGCCTCGGCCAGTTGCGGGCGATCGAGAAGGGCGGCGTCACCACCGCCGGCAACGCCAGCCAGCAGAACGACGCCGCCGCCGCCTGCCTGATCGTCGCCGAGGACAAGCTGGAAGAGCTGGGTCTGGAGCCGATGGGCTGGTTCGTTGGCTGGGCCGCCGCCGGCTGCGAGCCGTCGCGCATGGGCATCGGCCCGGTGCCGGCCGTGGAGCGCCTGTTCGCCCGCGCCGGCATCAGCTGGAGCGATATCGACCTGGTCGAGCTGAACGAAGCCTTCGCCGCCCAGGTGCTGGCCGTGCTCAAGGGCTGGGGCTGGTCGGACGACGACAGCCGTCACGACATCCTCAACGTCAACGGCTCGGGCATCTCGCTCGGCCACCCGATCGGCGCCACCGGCGGCCGCATCCTCGCCAATCTGATGCACGAGCTGAAGCGTCGCGACGGCCGCTATGGCCTTGAGACCATGTGCATTGGCGGCGGTCAGGGCATCGCGGCGGTGTTCGAGCGCGCCGTCTGAGGCCAGGAGTCCTGGCGGGAGGCGCGCGCCGCTTTCCGCCAGAACATGCGCCAGAACATGCAACGGCGTGAAGATATCGTCCGGCCAGGCCATGTCTGGCCGGATTGTTTTGCCAACGCCGCCCTGAAGGCGGCGGCACATGATGCGACAGGTGGGAAACAACCCGTGACGGACAAGTGGATCAGCGGCTGCCGCAATGGCGTCAACGCCTGGGAATGCGACGAGAACAACCATCTCAACGTGCGCTTCTACATGACGCGCCTGGCGCAGACGATGGGCTTCGTCGCCCACGCGCTGGAGGTTCCGGCCGGCTGCGCCCTCATTCCCGCCACCCATCACATCCGTTACCGGCGTGAGCTGAACACCGGCGACATGGCTGATTTCCGCACGCGGGTCATTGAGATCCGCGACGACAGCCTCGTGCTGCATCACGAGCTGCACTGCGCGGGCGAAGTCGCAACGAGCTTCATCAGCATCGACCGGCAGATCGACCGCGCTTCCGGCGCGCCGGTTGCCTGGAGCGCCCGACAGCGCGAACTGATGGCGCAGTTCTCAGGCGCCCTGCCAGAGCGCGACGCCCCGCGCAGCGTCGCCTTCGAGGAGCCGCGCCAGCCGCTCGATCTGGACCGGGCGCGGGCGCGCGGCCTCGTCGAAGTCTATCGCGGCATGGTGCAGCCATGGGATTGCGACGTCTCCGGCCGCATGGCCACCGAGCAGGTAATGGGCCGGTTTTCCGATGGCGTCGGCAATCTGTTCGCCCATATGGGCCTCGACGTCGCCGAACTGCTGGCGAGCCACCGCGGCAGTGTTGTCGTCGAAAACCGGCTCACTTACAATGACATGCCCAGTGCCGGCGAACTGATCGTCTCGCACAGCCAGGTCGTTGAATTCCTCGGCAAGACCATGCGCTTCTCACACGGCATGTACAACGCGGCCACCGGCCGGCGCATTGCCGCTTCCGAGGTGATCGTCGCCATTCTCGACCACAACAGCCGCCGCGCCGTCGCCCTGTCCGAAGCCGAGCGGGCGCGCGTGGAGCAGCGCCTGACGCCGCTGGACTGATCCGCCGCCTGGCGTTGCCGTAACCGGAGAGCCCCCATGGCCAGACTGGCGGAACAGACGGCGGACGAGCTCAAAAGCGAGAACGAGGCCCTGGAGGCGGCGCGCGACAGCGGCAAACCACCGCTGCTGGAAGACCCGCTGGTGACGCGGGTTTCCGTCACCATGGCGATTCTCGCCGTGACCGGCGTCATTCTCGGCAGCATCGAATCCATGCAAAGCGCCGCGTCTTCCGCCGCCGCCTCCCAGGCGCTGATCCATCAGAACAAGGCCACCGACGCCTGGTCGGCGCTGGACGCGCGCATGGTGCGGCAGGCGCTGGGCAGGACAGGCGACGCGCAGGCCCGTTTCAACGACAGGGACGACGAGGCCCTCGCCGCCCATGCCCGCGCCCAGGAAAACCTGTCGCTCGCCAGCCTGCGGGAGGCCGAACGGCGCGGCGACCGCCACGAGATCCTGACCTGGGCGGTGATGCTGGTGCAGATCGCCATCGCCATCGCCACCATCTCGATCATCGCCCGGCCGCGCCGCTGGCCGTGGCTCGCCGCCATGGGTCTCGGCGCCGCCGGAACGCTGCTCGGCCTTGGCGGCTGGCTGGCGTGAAACCCGGTCGCGGATACCCCGGAGCGTGATGCGTTCAGGCTACATCGCATCACTGCTCTAACTTTTTGGCATCGCATGATTTTTTTTGCGAATAAGCGATATCCGCTTACTCGCATCAGGCTCCAGCATTCCCGGTTCTGGCATCACGCATATGCGGGTGGCGCCGGCTTGTGTTTGGGTCCATAAATCTGGGCGTTATAAAAAATCCACGCCGCCGGCCGGAAGCAGCCTCCGTTCTCCGGCGAGACAGGATTATCAGGGAGAAATGCCATGACAGCGGCCAATGTCGTCAGCCTCGACAAGATGAACGAAGCCGAGCGCCAGGTCCGGATAGACCTCGCCGCCGCCTACCGCCTCGTGGCGATGTATGGCTGGGACGACATGGTGTTCACACACCTCTCAGCCCGCGTGCCTGGACCGGAGCATCACTTCCTCATCAACCCTTACGGCATGATGTTCGACGAGATCACCGCCTCGAGCCTGGTGAAGATCGACCTGGACGGCAATCCGGTTGGCGAAACGCCTTACAAGGTCAATCCGGCCGGTTTCACCATCCATTCCGCCGTGCATGAAGTGCGGGAAGACGCCCATTGCGTCATGCACCTTCATACCCTTGATGGCACCGCCGTCGCCTCGACGTCGCTTGGCCTGCAGCCGCTCAACCAGACGGCGCAGCTCATCTCCGACGACCTCGCCTATCACGACTACGAAGGCGTCGCCCTCGACCTGGATGAGCGTCCCCGTCTGCAGCGCGACCTTGGCGACAAGAACCTGATGCTGCTGCGCAACCACGGCACGCTCACCGTCGGCAAGACCGTGGCTACTGCCTTCATGCGCATGTACTACCTGGAGCGGGCCTGCTCCATGCAGGTGCGCACCTTCGCCATGGGCAGCGCCATCTACCCGACCGAGGAACAGGTCATCGAGAAGAACGCGGAAGTCGGCTCCTCTCCCAATGGCCTGATGAAGGTGGCCGACCGCCTTGCCTGGCCCGCCCTGCTGCGCAAGCTGGACCGGCACAACCCCGGTTACCGCGACTGATATTGAAGCTCTTTCCGGCCAGGCGGAGCCCGTCTCCGTCCGGCCTCGCCGCCGCGCGTGCCGATGCGCGGCGGCGGGCGCCCTGCCAGCGGGCGCGCCAGAGCATGATGCGAAACGAATGCGCTGGAGTGGAGCTACCGTTCAACCCGAACGCATCCCGCGCTCGCGCGCCTTCCGGGCAGCATTCGCCCAGAACAGGGAAAATTGGAGTGATTTGCGCTCCAGATTGATCCAAAACTGCGCTAACGCAGGGCGGCGTCGGGGAACAGGGGCAGACCATTCTGACGCGCCTGATCCAGATCCACCTTGCAGGCTGGCGCGACGCCGAAACTCTTGCCAGCCTCGGGGGCATGATCGCCACCGGACGCCAGCGCTCCGGGCGTCTTTGGACGGCTGGCGTCGCCACATGGGGGGCCGATCACAGGCAGCGCCGCGCCCGGCGCGTTAACGTGGACCTCTTCCACAACCACCTGCCGCATCAGGCACACGGGAAGCAGCAACAAAAATATAAACCCTGAAATCTTGACAACAATCATTTTATACACGTAAGTACATATAAATATTCACAAATTACACGATCGCCCGGAAATGATAAAGCTGGGCCGCAGATCCCTCATGGCTGCCGATGCACGCATGAATTGCCCGTGAGATCTGGCGCCCGCCGCCCGGGCCAGATGGCGACCCCACCGGCTGGCCAGACGCATGGCGGCGATCATGCGGGCAAACCGCATGCGCCGCCTGTTCTTGCAGGATTACGTCATGTGAAGAGCTGAATGACAGATATGCCAACAGTGTATCGCAATAAAAATCGCCACCGCAATCAGCTTGCGATGGCGACAGAAGAGTTGCGGGCCGCATGGCGGCAGTGGCCGGACAATGCAGTCCGGCGGTCTGTTACGCGAAGTTGAGCGGTTTCACCTGCTTGACCCCGGCAATGTCCTTCACCGCCGCGATCGCCTTCTCCGGCACGACGCCATCAACCTCGACCAGGGCGATGGCAGAGCCGCCCGGCTGGTCGCGGCCGAGGGCGAAAGTGGCGATGTTGACGCCCGCCTCGCCAAGAATGCTGGCGAAGCGGCCGATGAAGCCCGGCTTGTCCTCGTTGGAGACGTAGAGCATCGACGGCCCCAGCTCCGCGTCGATCTTGATGCCCTTGACCGACAGGATGCGCGGGCGCCCGCTCGCGAACACCGTGCCGGCGACCGCGCGGGTCTGGGTGTCGGTGGTCACCGAGAGGGTGATCAGCGCGTCATACTCGCCTTCCGCCTCACGGATCGTCTCCTCAATCACCACGCCGCGCTCGCGGGCGATGGACGGGGCGGACACCACATTGACGTCCTGCAGCATGGGCCGCAGCAGGCCGGCGATTGCCGAGGCGGTCAGCGCCTTCACCTTCAGCCCGGCAACCGAGCCTTCGTAGGTGATGTGCACGCTTTTCAGGCCGGTTTCCGTGAGCTGGCCGGCGAAGGAGCCAAGCTTCTCGGCCAGTTCGACAAACGGCTTCAGCTTCGGCGCTTCCTCGGCGGTGATCGACGGGAAGTTGACGGCGTTCTGGATGGCGCCGCGCAGCAGATAGTCGGACATCTGCTCGGCGACCTGCAAGGCGACGTTCTCCTGAGCCTCGGTGGTGGCGGCGCCGAGATGCGGCGTGCACACCACGTTGGGATGGCCGAACAGCACATTGTCCTTTGCCGGCTCCTCAACGAAGACGTCAAAGGCGGCGCCGGCCACATGGCCGCTGTCGAGGGCGGCGCGCAGGGCCGCCTCGTCCACCAGGCCGCCGCGGGCGCAATTGATGATGCGCACGCCCTTCTTCGCCTTCGCCAGGGCTTCAGCCGACAGGATGTTGCGGGTCTTGTCGGTGAGCGGCGTATGCAGGGTGATGAAATCGGCCCGCTGCAGCAGCTCGTCCAGCTCCACCTTCTCGACGCCAAGATCCAGCGCCCGCTCCGGCGAGAGGAATGGATCGTAAGCGACCACCTTCATGCGCAGGCCGACGCCGCGCTCGGCGACGATGGCGCCGATATTGCCGCAGCCGATCACGCCCAGCGTCTTGCCGGTGATCTCGACGCCCATGAAGCGGTTCTTTTCCCATTTGCCGGCCTGGGTGGAGGCGTCGGCGGCGGGGATCTCGCGCGCCAGCGCGAACATCAGGGCAATGGCGTGCTCGGCGGTGGTGATGGAATTGCCGAAGGGCGTGTTCATCACGATGACGCCGCGCGACGAGGCGGCGGGAATGTCGACATTGTCGACGCCGATGCCGGCGCGGCCGATCACCTTGAGGTTCCTGGCGTTCTCAAGGATCTTCGCCGTCACCTTGGTGGCGGAGCGGATGGCGAGGCCATCATAGTCGCCGATGATGGCGGCGAGCTTGTCCTTGTCCTTGCCGAGGTCCGGCTGGAAATCGACGTCAACGCCGCGATCGCGGAAAATCTGGACGGCGGCGGGGGAAAGGGCGTCCGAAATCAGGACGCGGGGCGCTTTGGCGGTCATGAGATCACCTTCCGGGATCATCGTCGCGCGCGGCCAGGCCAAACGCTGCCGGCAGCGGCGCGGTCATGTCGGGGGAAACGGCCGCCGTTCAGGTTTCGGCGGCCATGGCGGCGCGGGAGCGGTCCCCGCGCCGTGAAAACCATCAGCCGAGCTTCGCCTTTTCCTCAGCGAAGGCCCAGTCGAGCCACTGGGTCAGGGCCGCCACATCGGCGGCCTCCACCGTGGCGCCGCACCAGATGCGCAGGCCGGCCGGCGCGTCGCGATAGGAGCCGATGTCATAGGCCACGCCCTCGGCCTCAAGCCTGGAGGCGATGCCCTTGGCCACGGCGGCGCCAGCCTCGGCGCCCTTGGCCAGCACCCCGGCGTCGGAGATCACCAGGCAGACGCTGGTGTTCGAGCGGGTCTCCGGCTTCACCGCCAGATTGGCGATCCAGTCGCGGCTGTCGATCCAGTCGTTCAGCGTCTTCGCGTTGGCGTCGGCGCGGCCGACCAGGCCGTCGAGGCCGCCAACGGACTTCGCCCATTGCAGGGCGTCGATATAGTCCTCAACGCACAGCATCGACGGCGTGTTGATGGTCTCGCCCTTGAAGATGCCTTCCGAAATCTTGCCCTTCGAGGTCATGCGGAAAATCTTCGGCATGGGCCAGGCCGGCGTATAGCTCTCCAGTCGCTCCACGGCGCGCGGCGACAGGATCAGCATGCCGTGTGCGCCCTCGCCGCCCAGCACCTTCTGCCAGGAGAAGGTAACGACGTCGAGCTTGCTGAAATCCAGCCGCTGGGCGAAGGCCGCCGAGGTGGCGTCGCAAATGGTCAGGCCCTTGCGGTCGGCCGGAATCCAGTCCGCGTTGGCGACGCGCACGCCGGAGGTGGTGCCGTTCCAGGTGAACACCACGTCGCGATTGGCGACGTCGACCTGGGCGAAATCAGGCAGTTCGCCGTAAGGCGCGTTGAAAATGCGCGCGTCGAGCTTGAGCTGCTTGACCACGTCGGTGACCCAGCCTTCGCCGAAGCTTTCCCAGGCCAGCATGTCGACCGGGCGGGCGCCCAGCAGCGACCACAGCGCCATTTCCACGGCGCCGGTGTCGGAGGCCGGCACGATGCCGATACGGTAGTCAGCGGGGACCTGCAGCACCTCGCGGGTCAGGTCGATGGCAAGCTTCAGCTTGTCCTTGCCGACCTTGGCGCGGTGCGAGCGGCCAAACGGCGTATCGGCGAGCCCTTCAAGGCTCCAGCCGGGGCGCTTGGCGCAGGGGCCAGACGAAAACTCCGGCCGTGCGGGCCGGGTAGCAGGCTTTGTCGTCATGTCATCCATCCTCACAGATGGGCGCTTCCCGTTGGGGGGAAGTGTCCCGCCAATGGCGGTACGCCTGTTGACGACAGGGCGCAAGAGAAATTCATGTAAGCGAAAGATCAGATGGCGGCAGGAGGCCCCTGACGGGGTCCGGATGCGATCAGCGGCAGGGCTGGCAGAAAGCCTTGCCAGCAAATGCTGCCGCCGGCGCGCCATACGGACGCGCCCGCCCGATATGGCGATTACGCCCGATGTGGCGATTACAGGGCGCCCAGTTCCCAACGCACGCCGAGTGTCACCTCATGGCTCTCCAGAGTCTTGACGCGTAGCGGCGTGGCGGCGGCGCAGGCGAAGCTGTCATCGCAAATGGCGCGGCCGCTGTTGGCGTTGCCCAGCCGCATGTAGCGGTAGCCGAGATCGGCGGAGACGCCGGGGGCGATCTCATAGGCCAGGCCCGCATACAATGCGAAAGCGGCGCTGGAATGCGAGCCGTGGCGCGCGGCGATCATATCCGTTGCCGGAGCCAGCGGCTGCGCCTGCTCGAAGCGGCTCACCCTGTAGAGGCGGTTCCAGGCCACGCCAACGCCAGCGCCCACATACGGCGTCAGGCCGTTCCAGTTCAGGATGTCCCAATAAACATTGGCGAGAGCGACGTTCGAGCGGGTTCCGGCGCTATAATGGCCAACCGACCGGCTGACGCCGGAAGCAAAGGCGTCATCGACGCCGACGCCATGCAACCGCACGCCGGAGAGGGCCGTGGCGGTCACATCGACGCGCAGGGATGGTCCGATGCGATAGCCAACGCCGCCGCCGGCCGACCAGCCGTGATCTATGCGGGCGCGGGCGATGGCGGCGTCAACCGGCGTGATGCCGCCAGGCGCGGCATAAGCCAGTGGTATCGCATTGCGCGCGCCGCGCAGGCCCAGCCCCACCCCGACGTCGCCGCGCAGGTACCAGCCGCCGCCGGCCAACAGAGGCTTTTCTGGCTCCATGGACGGCAGTTCCGGCAACACATCCGCCGCGATCGCCGGCGCCACGCCGGCGAGACAGCCGGCGGCCAGACCGAAAGCCACAGCGCGCGCACGATGCGGCGCCCTGCTGAATCGCGACGCGCGCCCCGAAATGAAACCCGAACTGATCATGACCCCGCCATCCCTGTCGCGTCGCGCCTGGCCGCTGGCCGCCGACGTTCTGGAGAATGTTGCGTTTGCGCGCCAGGCCGGATCAGACCCCGCGCAAACGCAACATCCCAGGCTTGCAGTGAAGGCCGGCTATCGCATCAGGACCGGATCGGCCGCGATTCGCTCCGGACGGGGCCGGCTCTGACGCCAAACTCGCAGGCAACCGTTAATGGCCGCTTAACCTTAATGAAGATGGTTAATCAGACGACGGTCAATGAACTGGCGCGGGGAAAATTGCGCGACAGCATCAGGGCGCCGGCGGACAGGCGCGGCCGTCTCCCGCCGGGCGCCCATGCCCACAGCCGGTGGGGCAGGCCGACTGGGCCACGCGCTTGGGGGCGGGGATTCGGGGTGGGCATACCGGGCTGGCGCGGCTCCGTCGGCGCGCGCCGTGTAGCGCCAGGATCAGCGCCATGTGGATGCGGCGTGGTGCGGGTCGCGCAACCCCTGCCAGGGAGTTGAAACAAAAAAACAGGCGCCCATTCGGGCGCCTGCGTCAGTCTGGCCGCTCCGTTACCGGAACATGCAACTCAGGCGGCGGCGCGACCAATCTTGCCGATTTCCGCGATCACGTCGTCCACAACCTGGGTGACGACATCCAGGTTGTCGCCCTCGCCCATGACCCGGATCACCGGCTCGGTGCCCGAGGGGCGCACCACAAGGCGGCCATTCTTGCCAAGCCGGTCGCGCGCCATATCGACGATGGCGTCGACGCTTTCAGTCGATGGAGCCGCCCCGCGCGTATAGCGATAGTTCTTGAGAACCTGGGGGAATGGCTCGAACGCGCGGCAAACCTCGCTGACCGGCCGCCCAGCGCGCTGCACCACCGAGAGGATCTGCAACGCCGACAGCAGGCCATCGCCCGTGGTGGCGTAATCCGACAGGATGATGTGGCCCGACTGCTCGCCGCCGACATTGTAGCCATTACGGCGCATGTGCTCGAGCACGTAACGATCGCCCACCGCCGTGCGCTCCAGCCCGAGCCCAAGACCGGAAAGGTATTTTTCCAGGCCCAGATTCGACATGATGGTGGCGACGATCGCCGGCTTGCTCAGCAGCTCGGCTTCCTGCCAGCTCCGGCCAATCACCGCCATCAACTGGTCGCCGTCGACCACCTGGCCCTTCTCGTCAACGATGATCACCCGGTCGGCGTCGCCATCGAGGGCGATGCCCACGTCGGCGCGCACCTCGTGCACCTTGCGGATCAGCGCCTCCGGCGACGTGGAGCCCACGTCGCGGTTGATGTTGGTGCCGTCCGGCTCGACGCCGAGGGAGATAACCTCCGCGCCCAGCTCCCACAGCGCCTCTGGCGCCACGCGATAGCCGGCGCCGTTGGCGCAATCGACGACCACGCGCATGCCGTCGAAATCGACGTCGCGCGGCAGGGTGCGCTTGGCGAACTCGACGTAGCGGGCATGGACGCTGTCGATGCGCTTCGCCCGGCCGAGATCGGAAGCGCTGGCCAGACGCAGCGCCAGATCGCCGTCGATCAGCTCCTCGATCTGCCGCTCGACCTCATCGGACAGCTTGTAGCCGTCCGGACCGAACAGCTTGATGCCGTTGTCTTCATAAGGATTGTGGGAGGCCGAAATCATCACGCCCATGTCGCAGCGCATGGAGCGCGTCAGCATGGCCACCGCCGGCGTCGGCATCGGGCCAAGCTGCAGAACGTCGATGCCGACGGAGGTGAAGCCGGCGATCATCGCGGTTTCAATCATGTAGCCCGACAGCCGCGTGTCCTTGCCGATGATCACCCGGTTGCGGTGATCGCCGCGGCGGAACACCAGGCCCGCAGCCTGCCCCACCTTCAACGCCAGCTCTGGCGTGATGACGGCGTTGGCGCGACCACGAATACCATCCGTGCCGAAGTAGCTTCTTGTCATGTGCACCCATTCTTTGCCGGTAGCCGTGCAATGCACCCCCCTATCCGCACAGGGGCGCGCGGACAAGGGTGGCGTGGCCTGAGCAATTCCAGCTCTCGAGAGCGGTTTCCGATCAATCTGGATCGCAAACTGCTCCAGTTTTCCCTGCCTTGAGCGAATTCCGGTCGATCAGCTGTTTCCGGCTGACCGACATGCGCGCCAATCTGACCCATCTTCCCTGCGAAATTTGGGCGACGCCTTTCTCAAAAGGCGCGTTTCTCAAAAAATGCTCCCGTCGCGGCCTTACACATGACGTCGCCCCCGGAAGCAGGCGCAATCAACAGTCGTGCTTCATACATCTGCAAGAAGCCGCTGTTCGAACATTACGTCAAGCATCCAATTGACGACTGCTTTCAATTTTGGTGACACATTATTACAGCGACATCCTGAAGCATTCGATCCGGCATACCCGGCGCGATGCTTCTGAAGGCGTCAACGCCCGCCCGGAAGGATGGCGACGGGTATCCGGGACTGGCCAGAAGCGCGCCTCTCCGGCGCCCGCTGATGCGCCGCGAGGATGGCTGGCGCCACATCTGGAGCCAGATGCGGAAAAGACCGGCCGGATTGACCTGTCCAACATTTCCAGACAGGTTTCCGGGCATGTCGTCCCGCCCTCCAGATATCCGCTATGGCTATCTCGCGCTCAGCGCGCTGTTCGGCTTTTTGCTGATCAGTTTCCTGCTCATCAAGGCATTCCCGGCGCAGGTTGGCGAGCACACCCATGTCATCATCACCCAGCTGGCGCGCGAGAATGTGCAGGATGTGGTCTCCAGCGTCATCCTCTCCCTGCTGGCCCTCGCCACGGGGCACTTCTATCGCGCCGCCCGCGACCCGGCGATCAAACGCGTCTATTACACCCGCGCGCTCGCCCATGGCTACGAGGCGAACTTCCTCAGCCACGTCATCGCGGCCATGCCCCCCGGCGCCCCAGGCCTCATCGTGGTCATTCCGCCGGTGGACATCCTGTCGCCGCAGCGCGACTACGTGCGCGCCTTTCACCGCCAGCTGAACCAGCACGGTTTCGTGACGCAGGATGGCGAGATGGGGGGCAGGCGGGTCACCAGCATCCTTGCGGGCGACAGGCTGGTCGCACGGCTCGACGTGGCCCGAACCCTGCTGGCCGCCGAAACCATCATCGAGATCAATCTCGGACGCAAAGGCCAGGAAGATCCACGCAATGTGGAGCAGCGTCGGGCCCGGCTTTACGACATTATCGCCAGCGACTTCAGGGCGGCGCTTGAAGCCGGCGTCGGCGCCAACGCCGACGTGGTGATGATTTGCAACCCTGAAGAGGCCCGGCGTGAGCTGGAGCGGCGGCGCGCCGCCACACAACCAGCCGCGGCCTGATACGCAAGACCAAACCAGACCAAACCAGACTGCGCCAGGCCATGCATGCGCAGGGGCTGACGTCCCCACGCAGCGAGGCCCATTGGGCAACGGCACAAACACAAAATCTGGGGCACAAAAAATTTGGGGGTGGAGAGCAGCCGCTCCCACACCCCCAAATCCGGTCAACCTGGTCGACGCCGCTCAGGCCTGAGGCTGCGGCTCAAGGCCGGCGTCAGAGCCGCCGCGCGGCGTGTGCCGGCCAGCGGAAGGCACGAGCGTGCCGCGGGTTGGCGGCGGTTCGCTGCCCGCGTCGCGAACCGGCGGCTTGCCGCCCAGCAGATCGCGAATCTCCTCGCCGGAGAGCGTCTCATACTCCAGCAGGCCGCGCGCCAGCGCCTCCAGATCGTCATGGCGCTCGGTGAGGATGCGGCGGGCTTCGGACAGCCCCTCCTCCACCAGACGGCGGATTTCCGCGTCGATCTTCTGCGCCGTCGCCTCGGACAGGGTCTGCTGCTTGCCCATGGAATAGCCGAGGAACACCTCGCCGCCCTCATCGCCATACATCACGGCGCCGAGTTCGTCGGAGAAGCCCCACTGGGTGACCATGGCCCGCGCCAGCTTGGTCGCCTGCTGAATGTCGGAGGCGGCGCCGGAGGTGACCTTGGCCGGGCCAAAGATCAGCTCCTCGGCGACGCGGCCGCCCATCATGATGGCGAGGCGCGAGGTCATCTGCTCGTAGCTCATGGAGAGCTTGTCGCGCTCCGGCAGCTGCATGACCATGCCAAGGGCGCGGCCGCGCGGAATGATGGTGGCCTTATGCACCGGATCGGTGGCGGGCACGTTTAAGGCGACGATGGCGTGGCCAGCCTCGTGATAGGCCGTCAGACGCTTCTCGTCTTCCGTCATCACCAGGGTGCGGCGCTCGGCGCCCATCATCACCTTGTCCTTGGCGTCCTCGAACTCCTGCATGGTGACGATGCGCTTGCCGCGCCGCGCCGCCAGCAGCGCCGCCTCGTTGACGAGGTTCATCAGGTCCGCGCCGGAGAAGCCCGGGGTGCCGCGCGCCATCACGCGCAGGTCGACGTCGGGAGCCAGCGGCACCTTGCGAACGTGAACGCGCAGGATGCGCTCGCGACCGACCACGTCCGGGTTCGGCACGACGATCTGGCGGTCGAAACGGCCAGGGCGCAGCAGCGCCGGGTCGAGCACGTCGGGACGGTTGGTGGCGGCGATGATGATGACGCCTTCATTGGCCTCGAAGCCGTCCATCTCCACCAGCAGCTGGTTCAGGGTCTGCTCGCGCTCGTCATTGCCGCCGCCAAGGCCGGCGCCGCGATGACGGCCGACCGCGTCGATCTCGTCGATGAAGATGATGCAGGGCGAGTTCTTCTTGGCCTGTTCGAACATGTCGCGCACGCGGCTGGCGCCGACGCCCACAAACATCTCGACGAAGTCCGAGCCGGAGATGGTGAAGAACGGCACGTTGGCCTCGCCGGCGACGGCGCGGGCGATCAGCGTCTTGCCGGTGCCGGGCGGGCCGACGAGCAGCACGCCGCGCGGAATGCGGCCGCCGAGGCGCTGGAACTTCTGCGGATCGCGCAGAAACTCCACGATCTCCTGCAGGTCATCCTTGGCTTCCTCAACGCCAGCCACGTCCTCAAAGGTGACGCGGCCGTGCGCTTCCGTCAGCAGCTTGGCCTTGGATTTGCCGAAGCCCATGGCGCGCCCCGCCCCGCTCTGCATCTGCCGCGACAGGAAAATCCACGCGCCAATGAAAACGAGGATCGGCAGCCAGTTAATCAGCAGCGCGATGAACCAGGGCGTGTCCGACTGCGGCGGCCGCGCGGAAATCTGCACGTTCTTCTGCTGCAGCTTGGTGACGAGGCCCGGATCGAATGGCGCATACGTCTTGAAGGTGCGCCCGTCCGAATAGGCGCCGGTGATTTCCTGCCCGGAGATCAACACGCTGGTGACGCGACCGCTGTCGGCGTCCTGCAGCAGTTGCGAGTAAGGAATATCAGACGAACCGCCGCGCTGACCGGGGCTCTGGAACAGGGAAACCAGCGCCAGCACCAGCAGAAAAATGATGACCCAGAGGGCGAAATTCCTGAAATTGGGGTTCATCTTGAATTATATGTCCTGGTCCAGCGGGCTGCCGCGCGCCATAAGGATCTCAACCAGCCCCATATTTAGGCTTGAAGCGACCTGTTGCCAAGGTCGCGCCGTCAATGGAGCGCGCCGGAAACGGAAGTTGAATTGAGGCTGCCGGCCTTCTAAGCGCAAAAAGCGCCCTGTTTGGGGCAGGCGCGGCGGTTATGCCGCAGGCCGGCGTCTTTTTTGACAGTGTTTGCCAGACATTCCGGCCGGCAACCTTAACGGGCAGTTCTTGCCGGCGCCCCACGCCGGCGGCTCCACGCCATTTGGCCAGGCGTCTTGCCCAGGTCGCTTGCCCAAGTCATTTGCCCACAACCGCTCAGGCGGCGGTGCGTCTGCGCCGGCGCGGCTCCGCGGCGCCGCGGCAGACGCCGTGGCGGTCGAGCCGCAACGCCAGGCCGCCGAGCGTCAGCGCTCCGGCCTGTCCGGCGGCGGCTGCGGCGGCCAGGCGGTCCGCCGCCCGCTCCAGCCGCTCCAGGCGCGGGGGCGCTGCGCCGGCAGGCCGGGCGCCCGCCACCAGCCGCCCGAGCGCTCGCGATGCGACCTCGGCCGGTTGCTGCGCCAGCCGGCGCATGTCGACGCTGAAGTCCGTCCCGCTCATTTGCGCGCCGGCGTCAGTCAGGGCCAGGTCCGTCGCATATTCCAGCGCCGCGTCGGCGCGGGCGGCGCGGACGCCAAGGCGCAACAGCCGTTCGCGGCTGAGTCCGAGCGCCGCCAGTTCGCTGGCGAGGCAGCGCAGCTTGCCCCTGCCCTTGCGTGGATCAAGATTGCCAGGGTCGACCGCCCAGTCCCACCCGGCGGCGGCGCAGACGGCGACCAGCCGGCTTTTCGGCAGGGCCAGCAAAGGGCGCGCCAGCCACAGCCCATCCCGCCGCGACAGGGCGGCGATGCCGGCGAGACCTCCGAGACCGGAGCCGGCGCACAGGCGCATCAGAATGGTCTCGGCCAGATCATCGGCGTGATGGGCGCTCAACACATGGGAGGCGCCGATGCGCCGGGCGTGGCCGCACAACAGGGCGTAGCGCGCGGTCCGCGCCGCAGCCTGCAGGCCGCTCGCCGGCTTGTCGCCGTCCCAGATCAGGATGTCGCCCGGCAACCCCACGTCCCGCGCCCGCGCCATCACCATGCGGGCCTCGCCGGCGGCTTCCGGGCGCAGGCGATGATCGACCACGGCGACAGCAATGGGTGGGCGCGGCTCGCCGCGCGCAAGACCATCCGCCCGCCAGCGGGCGGCAAGCAGCAGCAGCGCCAGGGAATCGGGCCCGCCGGAGACCGCCAGCAGCAAGCCCGCGGCTGTCGCAAGGCCGGAAAACAAAAAATCCGCCTCGCCGGCGGTCACAGGGGCGTCGTCTGGGACGCGGCTGGCGTTCGGATCTGCGGCTTCCCGCCGGCCCATCCGCTCCTGCACGGCGCCGGCCTCCCGCAACGGATCGCCGCGCCTCATCGATGGCTCAGCATTTGGTGCGGCGCCGTTCGCGCTCGACGGCGGAGCGCACGTCAACCGAGGCGTTGGGATATTTGCGCAACACTTCGGCCAGGGTGGCGCAGGCTTCCTGTCTGGCGTTGAGCCGCGACAGCGACATGCCCAGCTTGACCAGCGCGTCCGGGCCGCGCGCCGATTTGGCGTGCTCGGTCGAGATCTTCAGGAACTGCTCGGCCGCCTCGCTATACTGCTGACGCTGGAAATAGCTTTCGCCCAGCCAGTAGATGGCCTCGGGCGCGCGCCGGTCACGGGGATTGGCCTGGAGAAACTGCCGGAAGCCCATTTCGGCCTCCGCATACTGGCGCTGCTGGAACTGGCCGCGGGCGTTCTCAAAAGCATCGGCGCCGGCGGCGCTTCCACTCCCGCCCTGGCCGGCGACCTGCGACGGGCCGCCGGGTGAAACGCCGGCGCCGGCATCACCGCGACGCTCACGGCCTGGCGAGGTTGATGGCGCGGGAGAGGACCCGCCGCCGCCAGATTTTTCCTGCAGGCGAAACTCGATGTCCTGCTGGAACTTGCGCAACTGCTCATTGAGCCGGCGGTTCTCGAATTGCAGCTGCTCGATGCGGCCGGACATGGTCCGCACCTGGTCCTCCAGCTGGCCCATGCGCACCACCATGTCGGCGGCGTCCTGGGCCCGCGCCTGCGGCGCCGGCAACACGGCGAGCATCGCCGCCAGGGCCAGACCGCCGAACAGGGCGGCGACCTGCGAAGAAACGGCAAACTTTGGCAATTGTAGCGTCATGTCGGCCTGTCGTTTGGCAGTCATGCGGAAGGGAATGGCGATCCCGGCAGCCGCGTCGCTTCCGCCGGGATCAGGGTCCCTTGCGGAGCGACGCGCGCCTGGATGCTCAGGAACCGGCGCCGTCCAGCACGATCACGCTGCGACGGTTCTGCGACCAGCACGAGATGTCGTTGCAGACCGCGACCGGGCGCTCCTTGCCATAGGAGATGGTGCGCATGCGCGAGGAAGCCACGCCGCGCGACGCCAGATAGTCCCGCACCGACTGGGCGCGGCGGGCGCCGAGCGAATAGTTGTATTCGCGGGTGCCGCGCTCGTCGGCGTGCCCCTCGACGATGAAGGTGTAACGCGGATAGCGGGCCAGCCATGCGGCCTGACGGTCGAGGGTGGCGACGGCCTGGGGCGTCAGCGAGGTGCTGTCCACTTCGAAGAACACGCGGTCACCCACGTTGACGACGAAATCCTGGGCGCTGCCCGGCGTGCCGGCGCCGCCCATGCCATAGCGGCCGCCCGATCCGCCGGCGCCATTGACGCCGTCCTGATTGTTCTTGGCGCAGGCGCCGAGCGACAGCGCCGCCACCATCGCCACGACCGCGAACGCAGCGCGGCGGCCCATCCGCCCGTCCGCCTTGCCCATAACTGCTGCCGACATCATCAATCCTTCCTGGAAGCTTTCGCCTCAACATGTCCGCGCCAGCCGCGCGCTGTCATATCAGCGCTCACACAACCAGCGATGTGGTAAAATTCCGATTAAAGCCGCGAGGGCCACCAAGGTCGCCCCCAAGACCGCCCCTCCCCCGGACGCCGCGCCTGGGCCGCCAGTCAGCGCATCTCCGACAGCACCTGCGACCAGGCCGGGTCCGATGCGAAGCCGGACGTGCGGATCGGCGCTTCGACGCGGCCGGTGATATCCGTCATGTACAGCTTGCCGCCGCCCTCGCCGCCCGGGTCACGGAAGAACATCAGGAACTGGCCGTTCGGCGCCCAGGTCGGCCCCTCGTTGTGGAAGCCCTCCGTCAGGATGCGCTCGCCCGAGCCGTCCGGCTTCATGACGCCAATGGCGAACATGCCGGCTTTCTGGCGGGTGAAGGCGATGAAATCGCCGCGCGGCGACCACACCGGCTGGCTGTAGCGCCCTTCGCCGAACGAAATGCGCTGGGCGTCGCCCCCGGAAGCCGGCATGACGTAAATCTGCTGACCGCCGCCGCGATCGCTCTCGAAGGCGATGCGGGCGCCATCCGGCGAGAACGACGGCGAGGTGTCGATGGCGTTGGCGCTGGTCAGGCGCGTGGTGGTGCGCGAGCCCAGGTTCATCAGATAGATGTTGGCGTTGCCGCCCTGTTGCAGACTCAGCACGATGCTCTGGCCGTTCGGCGAGAAGCGCGGGCTGGAGGTCATGTCGGGGAAGTTGCCGACCATCTGGCGCTGTCCCGTGTCGATGTTCAGCACCTGCACGCGCGGCTGCGAGCCGCGGGCCTGGGACATGTAGGTCACATCGGCCGAATTGGGCGCGAAACGCGGCGTCACCACGCTCTCTTCACCGCGCGTCAGGAAACGCATGTTGGCGCCGTCGGTGTCCATGATGGCGAGGCGCTTGCGGCGCTGCTCGCGCGGGCCGCTCTCGTCCACGTAAACGATGCGGGCGTCGAACATGCCCTTGAGGCCGGTAAGGCGGGTCAGGATCGAGTCGGCGATGATGTGGCCGACCCGGCGCCAGTTGTTGGCGTCGGTGACAAACTGCTGGCCGGTCATCTGCTGGCCGGCGCTGACGTCCCACAGGCGATAGGCGGTGCGCAGGCGGCCGCCGTCGCGGCTGACCCGGCCGGTGGCCAGCGCCTGGGCGTTGATGGCCTGCCAGGCCTGGAAGGCCGGCACCGCATCGAACTCAATCGGCCCGGGCGGGAAGGCGCCGCGATCAAGGGGGGCGAAGTAGCCGCAGCGCTTCAGATCGGCGGCGACGACGCCGGCGATCCGCGCGCCCAGGTCCGGGTCGCCGTCGAAATCGGCGATGGCGATCGGCAGCGGCTGGAAATTGGCGCGATCGAGGGTAATGGAGATTTCAGCCCGCGCCGGCTGCGCCCAGGTGGTGACGGCGCTTACCGCCGCGAGGCCGCCCGCCGCGACCCCGGCCCTGAGCAGGCTGCGCCGGCCAGGATCAACAAGGCCATCCCCGGCGCCGGCTGACGGCAGGATGAGGCCTGCGGACCTGGCAACGCGGCGAAACAGGTATTCAGTGGCCATGGTGTTTCCGGCGTTCTTTGAGGTGGTCATAATCGGACTTGTCTAATTCTTGCAGCCTGGAGCGGCGAAGCTGAATTTCCATCACGGGCGTGACCGCCGCATGTGAAACCCGCAAATTCACGCGCTCCGCCAGCTCCCATACCAGGGAACTTTTGCCTGGCGCAGATGGCAAAACCATGTCGGTTGCAATATTCCGCCCGGCGATCATCGCTTCAGATCTCATCCCAGAAACTCCCGGGCATCGAAGACAATCCGGAAATTGCGCCAGTCATTGTAAAATGGCGCGAATTGCTGCGGCACCCGGAATGGCGCGCACATGCGCACGGCGCGCACGGCGCTGTCCGCCATGGCGCGGAAGCCCGGATCAGACGAACTGTTCGTCACCACCGGCTGGCCAACCACCGCGCCGTCCGGCCCAAGCACCACGCGCACATCCGGCTTCAGATCGGGATTGGAGCCCATGGGCGGCGACCAGCACTTCGCCAGTTGCTCCTTGAGCATGGCGCCCAGGGCGTCGCGCTGCGACATGGACAGCTTCGGTCCGGTCCCGGTCTGCGTTCCCGCCGTCGAGCGCTGGTTCAGCTCCGGCCCGGTGGAGGCGGTGCGCTGGTTGGCGTTGCGGCTGGCCAGCAGCTTGCGAATGTCCGTCGGGTTGAAGCTCTCGCCGTCAGGCGCCGGTTTGGCCGCCGGCTTATGGGCTGGCTTCTCGGCCGGCTTCGGCGTCGGCTTGCTGTCCTCGATCAGCTTCGCCAGATCGCGGCGCGCCGGCGCCTCCGGCGTGGGTTCAGGCTTTGGTTCCGGTTTGGGCTTGGGCTTTGGTTCGGGTTTGGGCTCCGGTTTAGGCTCGGACTTCGGTTCTGGCTTGGGCTCGGGGCGCTGCGGCGGCAGCGGAGCAGGCTCAGGCTTCGGCTCGGGCTTGGGCTCAGGTTTGGGCTCGGGCTTAGGTTCGGGCTTCGGCTCCGGCTTGGGCTCAGGCCTGGGCTCGGGCTTCTGGACGGCGGCCGGCGGCGGCGTGTTCTCCTCAGCCTGCGCCAGATCGCGCGGTCGCGAGGGCGGGGCCGGCGCGTCCTGACGGTCATTGGCCGAATCCGGCTTCACGTCCCGCACCTCGGCCTGCTTTTCGGCGCGCAGGGTCGGCTTTTCCGAAACCTCCTTCGAGGTCTTCTCACCACGCGTCATGGCGCGCAGCTGGCTGTCGGTGATTACCTCAACAGGCACCGCCTCCACCTGCTCCTCAAACCGCGGCGCGGTGGCAAGCGCGATCAACGCCGCGACCAGCAGGCCGGCGTGGCCGATCGCGGAAAGCAGCAGTCCTGGTTCCTGTCTGGACCAACGGAAATTCATCTGGCCCGCTCAGCCCTTCTGATCCGGCTCGGTGACAAGGGCGACCTTCCGGAACCCGCCGGCGGTAATCAGCCCCATCACCTGGGCGATGCGGCCATAGTCAACCTTCCTGGAGCCGCGCAGATAGATGCGCTCTTCCGGGCCGGACTTCGCCGCCTCGCGCAGTGCCGGAACCAGCGTGTCGTCCGACAATTGCCGGTCCTCGATGAAGATGCGGCCCTGGTCGTCCACCGAAACCGTCACCGGCTTCTGCTCCATGTTGAGCGGCGCAGCGGAGCTTTGCGGCAGATCCAGCGGCACGCCGGTCGCCATCATCGGCGCGGCGACCATGAAGACGATCAGCAGCACCAGCACCACGTCGATGAACGGCGTCATGTTAATGTCGGCGAAACCTGCGCTTTTGCGCGCCCCGCGCCGGCGCCTGGCGCCGCCGCCTGTTCCGCCAGCCATGCCCATACCCATGCCTGTCTCCTTCCGGCGGTCGCGGTCAGGCCGCGTGCCGCTCGTCGATCTGCCGCGACAGGATGGATGAGAACTCGTCGGCGAAGCCTTCCAGGCGCGTCTGCGCCCGCGCCGCCTCCGCCTGGTAGCGGTTGTAGGCGATCACCGCCGGAATGGCGGCGATCAGGCCAATGGCGGTGGCGAACAGCGCCTCGGCAATGCCCGGCGCCACCACCGCGAGCGAGGTGTTCTTGGAAGCGGCGATGGAGCGGAACGAGGTCATGATGCCCCACACGGTGCCGAACAGGCCGATGAACGGCGCCGACGAACCAATGGTGGCCAGCACCAGCAGCCGCGATTCCAGCCGCTCCATCTCGCGCTGGATCGACACGTCCATCACCTTGTCGATGCGCTGCGGCAGCGAGGCGATGGAGCGTCCCGCGCCCTCGAACGAGCGCTTCCACTCGCGCATGGCGGCGACGAACACTGCGGCCATGCCGGTCGGCGTCCCATGCGCTTCGGCGCGATACAGCTCCTCAAGCGACTGGCCAGACCAGAAATTGTCCTCGAAGGCGTTCATTTCCTCTCGGGTGCGGCGGAACAGCAGCGCCTTGTCGATGATGATCGCCCAGCACCAGACCGATGCGCCGGCAAGTCCCAGCATCACCAGCTTGACCACGAAATGCGCCTGCCAGAACATGTGCCAGAGCGACACTTCCGTTACCGGCGCGGCGACCTGGGCTACGTCGACGGGGTTCATAAATCTTCCTTCCGGCCTGATACATGTTCCGCGCGGGAATGCCGCTGCACTCCGCGAAGAAGAAAAGGCGTCACATCAGTCAGACAGGCGAATCCCTGTCCGGCCGGGCGCCTCCCGACAGCGGAGGCGCGCCGGCGGCCAGCTCCGCCGGGCGGATGCATGACCTGACCAGTTGCGGCGCCGGTTGCATCACGGCGCCTTGTTGCCCCTGTGTCCTCACCCCGGATTCTGTCGAAAGCTGGGCCACATATGGGAGTTGCCATGACAGAGCCAACCGCGGCGCGGACTGTGGCCATCCTGGCGCCATCAAATCCGAACATGGTTAAGACAGGCTGAACGAAGCGGTCCCGCCTGAATCAGGCAAACAAAAAGCCTGCCCCGTTGGGGGCAGGCCTGGCGATGAAATGGCCAATGGAACAAGGCGAAGGGCTTACTCGGCGGTCATCTCTTCGAGAACGACCCAGTCGTTGCCCTTGAACTGCTGCAGCTCCAGCCGCTTGAACGGCACGTAGTCATCCGGCGTGGTGTTGTAGGAACTGCCGGGCAGCAATGCCGGACCATGCACCTTCTTCAGATTGGTGGCGACGCGCAGGATGTTTTCGCGGGTCAGGTTATCGCCGGCCTCACGCAGGATGTGCGCCATCACGTGGGCGAAGGAATAGGTGACGAAGCCAATCTCGTTGGTCTTGTCCTCGTTCGGCAGATACTTCGCCAGAAACTCCTTGTAGGCGACGACGTCCGGATCCTTGGCCCAGCGCGGGCTGGTCATCTGCTTGTAGGCGGTGGCTCCGATGATCCCCTGCACCGTGTCCAGACCGGCGGCCTCAAGGAAAACGCGCCCGGTCGACGGGCTCACCACCAGATGCATCGGCTGCCAGTTCAGCTCGTGCACCTTCTTGAAGATCTGCGGCGTCGCCTTGCCGAGGCTGACGTTGAAGAACACGTCGGCGCCCGAATTCTTCGCCGCCAGCACCTGACTGTCCATGGTCGGATCGGTCAGTTCGTAGGTCACTTCCTTGATGATGTTCTTCGCCTTGTCGCCCAGGCCCTTTTTGAAGCCGGCGACATAGTCCTTCCCGAAGTCATCGTTCTGGTAAAGGATGGCGATCTTGCCTTCCGGCTTCGTCTTGGCGACGTAACGGCCGAAGATCTCGCCTTCCGTGCCATAGAGGAAGAACGCCGGCGTGCTCCACGGGAACGCCTTCGGCTGGTTCCACTTGTTGGCGCCGGTCGAGACCAGCAGCTGCGGAATCTGCTTGCTGTTGAGATATTTCTGCACGGCCGACTGGGCGGCGGTGCCGCTGGAGCCGAACAGGGCGAGCACGCCGTCCTGCTCCACAAGCTTGCGGGTCTGCTCCACGGTCTTCGGCGGCGAGAACGAATCGTCCAGCGAGATCAGATTGACCTTGCGGCCATTAATGCCGCCCTGCTCCTCATTGAGCTTGCGGAAATAGGCGACCTCGGTGCGGCCCTGAATGCCATGGGCGGACAGGGGACCGCTATAGGGCATGGTCTGGCCAAGGCGGATTTCCGTATCCGTGGCGCCCTGATCGTATTTCTTCTCGGCGGCGATAGCGAAAGCCGGCGCACAGGCCAGGGCCGCCGCAACCAGCGTGCGGGTCAAATAACGCGTCACAGTTTCTCTCCCTTACCGACGCTCTGGAGAAACGGATCAGCCCGGAACGCGCCCCGGCCGCACCGCCCCTGGCGTCTGCTGGAAAAACTCATAACGCGTTCGAACATTTCTGCAAGCGGCCGGAACGCCACGCAGGGCAACCGCTCGCGCTGGCCATCGCAATCCATGGTCGCCATGGCATGGGCGCCATGGAACAGACAGGCATGCCATGAACATGGCGCAGCCCCTGACGCAGCGGACGTCACAATGCGGGACCTCTTGATTCCCGCACAGGACCAACATGCCCAGTCTACGCCGCGCCCCTTCCCGCACGCGCCACAGCCTGCTGCAGGCCGCCACCGCCACGCTGGCGATCACGCTCGCTGCGGTCACCGCCAGCGCCGCCGAAATGACGCCGCCGCCCGCCCCCGCACAGGCGGCGACGCCAGCAGGCGGTTTCTTCATCGGCGCCGGCGCTGGCTACAACCACTTCAGCCCGCGCCACAGCGGCATTTACGCCACCGGCCTGTCGGAGGTGTATCGCGACGGCGTCCTGGCCGCGACCGGCTACGCCACGGGCGGAACCGGCGTGCCCCTGCGTGAGCGCAACGCCTTCGCGCCGGTGGGGCAGATCGGTTACATGGGATCGATCGGCGGTTCGCCCTGGCTGTGGGGCGTCAGGGCCACCTACAATTACGTTGGCGCCGATGGCGACGCCCGCAATGCGCTGGTGCCGCAGGGCGGCGGCTTCCAGAGCAACGATCCTGGCGCGACCTTCGCCGGCAATCTGCTTGTGCGCCAGTACAAGGTGTCGCTGAAACACCAGTTCGCCCTGTTGCCGGTGGCGGGCTACAGCTTTGGCCGCATCGCCCTGTATGGCGGCGCCGGCCCCAGTCTGTCGCAGACCCGCGGCGAGATGAATGGCGTCATCGGCTTCGCCGACATCAACGGCAACCGTCAGGACATTACCGGCGCGCCGGTCAATTTCGCCAAATCCCGCTGGACTTACGGCCTCGCCGCGACGGCCGGCGTCATCTGGCGGCTGGACGACCACTGGTTCATCGACGCCACTTACGTCTATTCCCGCACGCGCCGGACCCGCGACCACTTTTTCGCACCGTTCGTCAACCCGTCCAACGGCTTCGTCTACACCGGCGTCGGACTCGGCTCCCATGCGGCCTCGACCGTCAATCACGCCGTCAACATCAGCCTGAACTACGCCTTCTGGCAGCCATGAGCCGTTGGGCTGGCGCCCGGGCTCCCCGCGCCGGCCTGAACGCCATGCCCGCGGCGCGGCGGCCTGACCCGAGGGCCACGGCTGCCGCCGTCAGTCGCCGCCAAGCAGCGTGCGGATTTCGTCAGGAATCCGCGCCGGCCTGCCGCCAACGATGGCGGCAACGCGCACCTCGGCGGTCAGGATCTCGACGCCATCGCGCAGGATGCGCTGGTCGATAATCATCGAGGCGCCGCGCATCTCGCGGGTGCGGGTTTCAATGGTCAGCACGTCGTCCATCAGCGCTGGCAGCTTCCAGTCGATGGTCATGCGGCGCACGGCGAAGAACAGGCCGCCCGCCGCCAGCATCACCGACTGGTTGGCGCCGATGGCGCGCAATGATTCCGTGCGCCCGCGCTCAAGGAACCTGAGATAATTGGCATGATAAACGATGCCGGAAAAGTCGGTGTCCTCGTAGTAGACCCGCACGGTCAACAGGTGCCGGCCATCGACGACGACACCGCACGCTGGCTCCAGCCCGCTGTTTTCCGCAGCCGAATTCATCGGTTCACGCCTCTTCTTCCGATTGATCCCGAAACAGCGCGTATTGGGCGGCGCCAGGGGCCGGTTCCGCAAGCCCCAGATGCCGGAAAGCGTGCGGCGTCAACAGGCGACCGCGCGGCGTGCGCTGCACGAAGCCCTGCTGGATCAGGTAGGGCTCGATGATTTCCTCGATGGCGTCGCGCGGCTCCGACAGGGCCGCAGCGATGGTCTCGACGCCGACGGGGCCGCCGCCAAACGACAGGGCGATCATTCGCAGATATTTGCGGTCCATCAGGTCAAGGCCGATGGAATCCACGTCGAGCAGGCTGAGCGCCCGGTCGGCGATCTCCCGCGTCACCCGATCGGCGCCGCCAACCACGGCGAAATCGCGCACGCGTCGCAGCAGGCGTCCGGCGATGCGCGGGGTGCCCCGGGCGCGGCGGGCGATCTCATTGGCCCCATCGTCGCTCATGCCGACGCCAATGACCCTGGCGCCGCGCTTCACGATCAGCTCCAGTTCCGCCACCGTGTAGAATTGCAGCCGGATCGGAATGCCGAAACGGTCGCGCAACGGCGTGGTCAACAGGCCCTGCCGGGTCGTCGCGCCGACCAGGGTGAACTTCGGCAGATCGATCTTGACCGAACGCGCCGACGGCCCCTCGCCGATAATCAGGTCGAGCTGGTAGTCCTCCATCGCCGGATAGAGAATTTCCTCCACCGCCGGATTGAGCCGGTGAATCTCGTCGATGAACAGCACGTCGCGCTCTTCGAGATTGGTCAGCTGCGCCGCAAGGTCACCGGCGCGGGCGATCACCGGGCCAGAGGTGGAGCGAAAATTGACCCCGAGTTCGCGGGCAACGATCTGGGCCAGCGTCGTCTTGCCCAGCCCGGGCGGGCCGACGAACAGTACATGGTCCAGCGCGTCGTTGCGGGTGCGGGCGGCGCGGATGAACACGTCGAGGTTGGCGCGCGCCTGGGCCTGGCCAATGAACTCCTCAAGCGCCAGCGGGCGGATTGAACCCTCGCCGTCCTCATCGCGCGCCTCGGCCGAGACCAGGCGCTCTGGCGCGTCCTCGACGTCGGCGGCGCGCGGCGCGCCCCTGCTCCGGGAGCCGCCTGCTCCGCGTGGCGCGCCCTTGCCGGTCCTGCCGCCCGTTCCACTCATCGTTTTTCCACTTCAGCGGCCATCCCCGGCCTCGCGCATGTCCGGACGGGCGGGCCCGCGCCTCACATCAGAACGATGCGTCCTGTCAAACAGGCGCAGCGCCCCGGCGGGCGCGGTCAAGCGCCTTGCGCCAATTGCTTCAGGCCAAGGCGGATCAGCGTGCGCGCCTCGGCGTCCTCTCCGGCTTCGCGCATGGCGGCGGCCACGGCGGTCGCCGCCTGGGGCTGGGCATAGCCCAGATTGACCAGCGCCGAAACCGCATCCGCCGCCGCGCCCGGGGCAGCGCCTTCCGTCACATTCGCCGCCAGCCGCGCCGCGCCCAAATCAACATGGCCAAACACCGGCGCCTTGTCCTTCAGCTCGGCGACAATGCGCGCCGCCAGCTTGGGGCCGACGCCAGGGGCGCGGCCCACCGCCGCCCTGTCGCCCATGGCCACCGCCGTGGTCAACGCCGCCGGCTCCAGCACGGAAAGCACGCCGAGCGCCACGCGGGCGCCGACGCCCTGGACGTTCTGCAGCAGGCGAAACCATTCCCGCTCCTGGTCGGAGCGGAAACCATACAGGCGGATCATGTCCTCGCGCACATGGGTTTCGATGGAGAGGGTCGCCGCCTCGCCGGCGCGCGGCATGGTCTGCAGGGTGCGGGCGGAACAGTGGGCCACATAGCCGACGCCCTGCACGTCGAGGATGACGTGATCCTCGCCGAAGCTGTCGACGATGCCTTTCAGCTTGCCAATCATCGCGCGCTCCCCGCCAGCAAGGCGACGCGCGCCAGCCGCTGCGCCGCGCCCCGGTGCTGGGCGTGGGTGATCGCCACCGCCAGCGCGTCGGCGGCGTCGGCGGTCTCCGGCGTGGCTTTCGGCAGCAACACCCGCACCATCGCCTCCACCTGGCGTTTTTCGGCGTGGCCGACGCCCACCACCGTCTTCTTGACCTTGTTGGCCGAATATTCCGACACCGGCGCGCCATACAGCGCCGGCGCCAGCAAGGCGACGCCGCGGGCCTGGCCGAGCTTGAGCGTCGACTGGGGATCCTTGTTCACGAACGTCTCCTCCACAGCCACCTCGTCCGGCTCCCACATGGCCAGGACGTCGGCGAGGCCGTCGTGCAGTTCGCGCAACCGCAGGGCCAGCTCCGCGCTGTCGGTGGAGCGCACGCAACCGCAGGCGACAAAGCTCAGACGCGTGCCGACAGAGGCGATCACGCCCCAGCCGGTGCGGCGCAGGCCGGGATCAATGCCGAGTATGCGAATCGCTGCGGTGGTCATGGTTCATTTAGACCGAACAAACTATGAACATCCAGTCAACGCACACAAAAAAGGGCGGCCCGGAACGGACCGCCCTCCCCTCTTGCATCGCCTGCCGCCCTTGCCGCGACTGCCGCAGGCGCCGGCGGACCGGTCAGTCTTCGCCGGAAATCTTCGCGATCAGCGCGTCGGACAGTTCGAAATTGCCATAGACGTTCTGCACGTCGTCATGGCCATCGAGATTGTCGATCAGCCGGAGAATCTTCTCGCCGGCCTCATCGTCCACCGCGACGGTGTTCTGCGGCCGCCAGGTCAGCGCCGCCTTGCGGGCGTCGCCAAACGACGCCTCAAGCGCCTTGGCCACCTCATGCAGGCCCTCCTGCGAGGTGATGATTTCGTGACCGTCGTCAGAGGACGACACGTCATCGGCGCCGGCCTCGATGGCGGCTTCCAGAACGGCGTCGGCGTCGCCAACCTTCGCATCGAACTCGATCACGCCGACACGGTCGAACATGAACGACACGGCGCCGGTCTCGGCCAGGCTGCCGCCGGCCTTGGTGAAGATCGAGCGCACGTCGGAGGCGGTGCGGTTGCGGTTGTCGGTCAGCGCCTCGACGATGACGGCGACGCCGCCCGGGGCGTAACCTTCGTAGCGGATCTCTTCATAGTTCTCCGAGTCGCCGCCCTGCGCCTTCTTGATGGCGCGTTCGATATTGTCCTTGGGCATGTTCTCGGCGCGGGCGGCCAGAACCGCGGCGCGCAGGCGCGGGTTCATCGCCGGGTCCGGCATGCCGAGCTTGGCGGAGACGGTGATTTCGCGCGCCAGCTTGGAGAACAGCTTCGAGCGCGCGGCGTCCGCCTTGCCCTTGCGGTGCATGATGTTCTTGAACTGCGAATGTCCGGCCATGTGACCTCGTCATCCCTTCCGGGGCCCGGCTCAGCCGGCGGCCCACCTGTCAGCAATAGCGTCAGGCAAAGCGGGCGCCGCAAGGCCTGACATAACCCGTCGAAAACAAATATTGGCGCGAAACGCCGGCGAGTGACCCCGGCCATCTTTCGCCTTCAAACCTGTCAGGCCAGGAGACGGTTTCACCGCTCATGCCGGACCGCCGGAACGACCGGCCCGGACTGCCTGTCCGCAGGCCACAGATACACGATAGCGCCGCCGCATGAACGGCGCGCCTGATGGCGTCCTTATAAGACCAGGCGGCGCCTGATGAAAAGCGCCCTGTGACGCCCAGGGCGCAATCAGCCCGGCGGCGGGCAATTTCCCTCGCGAGCAACCCTCGCCGCGACGCGCGGGAAGTTGAACGGGCGGCCATGGAACAACCTGCTGCGCAACAGCTTTTGCCAGTATTATCGCGGCGGGGCAGCAGCAGCCACGCCCGGCGACGGACGGAGCCAGCAGGCGCACGCCCGGAGCACCATGGCGCCGCCGCCCAGCCCAAGCCAGGCCCGAGCAGATCAGGCGGCAAGGGATGGCCTGGAAAACCGCCAGTAATCCGGCGGCGCCCTGTTTGACACGACGGGAAGGAGAAGGACGCACATGGCCAGAACAGCAACCCCGCGCGGCGCCGCAACAAAACCCGGCTCCACAGTCGCAAGGTCTGGCTCAGACGCCCCGGGCAAGGCAGCCGCCAAACCGGCGGCGGCGGCGGCCAAACCGCCGGCCGCTACAGTCAAAAAGCCGGCGGCGGCAGCCAAAATGCCGGCGGCGTCTGCAAAAGCCGCTTCCCTGCCGACCCGCGACGCGGGCTCCAACCGCCTCGACACGCCATCCGACTTCGCGCCAGAAGCCGTACTGGCCATCAGCGACGCGCTCAAGGTGGCGCTGGCCGACACCTTCGCGCTGTATCTGAAAACCAAGAATTTTCACTGGCACATGAGTGGTTCGCATTTCCGCGACTACCACCTCATGCTCGACGAGCAGTCGGAACAGATCTACGCCAGCACCGATGAACTGGCCGAGCGCGCCCGCAAGATTGGCGGAACCAGCCTGCGCTCGATCGGCCACATCGCCCGGCTGTCCACCATCCAGGACAATGACGCCGAATATGTCGCGCCCGAAGACATGCTGCGCGAACTGGTCAACGACAACAAGACGCTGATCCGTTCATTGCGCAAGGCCCATGCGGTCGCCAGCGACCACGACGACTGCGCCACCACCAGCGTGCTGGAGAACTTTATCGACACCGCCGAGCGCCGCACCTGGTTCCTGTTCGAGGCGGCGCGCACGCCGGATCGCGACGGGCGCTAGAACGGCTCCGGCGCGGCGCGCGCCAGCCAGAAAAAGCTGGCGCGAAATCCGTGCATGCCCGGCCGGATTTCGCGCTCACCTGGCCGTGCAACGACCAGACGGTTTTTTGACCTGGCGGTTTTCCGGCCCGGCTTACGGCTCCCAGAACGCCGGAACCGCCTCTTCCAGATGCGGCCCCAGCCGCACCGGCGCGACGCGGATGGCCAGCCCGGTGCGGCTATCGGTTTCAACCGCTATGCCGCACAGGGTCGCCTCACCCTCGGCCGGCTCGAAACGGCTGCCTGGCGTCTTCTGCAGGAAGCGGCGCACCGGCTCTTCCTTCTGCATTCCAATGACGCTGTCATAGTCGCCGCACATGCCGGCGTCCGACTGATAGGCGGTGCCGCCGGCGAGGATGCGGTGATCGGCGGTGGGCGTATGGGTGTGGGTGCCCACCACCAGCGTGGCCCGGCCATCGACGAAATAGCCGAACGCCTGTTTCTCGCTGGTCGCCTCGGCGTGGAAATCGATGACAATGGCGTCGCAGGCCTCGCCCAGCGGGCAGGAGGCCAGCTCCCGCTCCGCCACGGCGAACGGGTCGTCCAGGGCTTCCATGAAAATCCGGCCCATCAGGTTCATCACCATGACGCGATGACCGGACGCGGTTTCGATCATGGTGGCGCCCCGGCCCGGGGTGCCTGGCGGGAAATTGGCGGGACGCACCATGCGCGGCTGCCGCTCGGCGAACACCAGCGCCTCACGGTTGTCAAAGGCGTGATTGCCCAGGGTCACCACATCAGCGCCGGCGTCGAGCAGGCCGTCGCAGATAGCCTCGGTGATGCCGAAGCCGCCGGCGGAATTCTCGCCATTGATCACCACGCAGTCCAGCGACCAGCGCGAACGCAGCCCCGGCAGACGGTCAGCCACCACCTGCCGGCCAACCCGGCCGCAGACATCCCCCAGAAACAGCAAACGCATGACGCCTCCACACCCGGTTGCGCCTGGCATGGCGTCGCAGCGACAACGCCAGGCAACCAAACCACCTCTCATCATGAAGGCGGAACAGGCTCCCGTACCTGTCTTCCATAGCATGAGCGCGGCGGCAGAAAAGCCGGCGGGCGCAACAACGCAGGATCAGGTCCGTTCCGGTCAGGCCCGCGACGGCCGGATCAGCTCGCGTTCGGTGACGATGGCGTCGAGCGGCTGGTCGTGAGGCTCGCTGAACGTGCTGGCGACTTCCTGGGCGGCAAATGACAGGGCCACGGCCCGCACGGGGCCCGCGGCGCGCAGCCGCTCCAGCGCCCGGTCGAAATGCCCGGCGCCATAGCCCAGCCGCCCCCCGGCCCGATCGAACGCCAGGCAGGGAACCAGCGCCAGCGCCGGCGCGCATTCCGGCGCTTCCAGGCCAGGGCCGCGCGTGCCAAAGCCGGCGTCAACGAGCGGATCGCCCGGGCGCCAGAGCCGGAACATCAAGGTGGGGTGGGCGACGACCGGCAGGCTGGTGGCGAAGCCGGCGGCGGCCAGGGCCTGCAACAGCGGCAGCGGGTCAATTTCGCTGCGGATGGGCCAATAGGCGGAAATGACGCCGTCGACGTGCAAGTCCTGCGCCTGCATGAGGTCCTGCGCCTGGGCCATGAAGCGCGCGGCGATGGCGCGAGAGGCGGCCGCGCGCTCCGCAGGGGAAATGGCGTCGCGGATCGTCCGCGCCCGTTCGCGCAGCAGGGCCTTGGGGGTGCTGGCGGCGTCCGGCGGCGTTGCGGGATTTGCTGACGGTTGCGTCATGGGCCTGCGGTCAAGCGCAACGCCAGAGCTGGCCACGTCCCATATGATCAGGGCGTACGCGCGCAAAAAAAATAAAGTGCGGAGCCACAATGGCCGATGGAGTGCGATCCCGGGAAACCTACAAAGTAGGTGGGCGCCGTATGCCCAGGTCCACGGACCTGGGCAGGTACAGCTCCCTTGGGATCGTTAAGGCCCCGGGGAAATGCTCCTGTCGGGCCTCACAGCCCCGCATCAGCAAAATAGGCTGCGCCAACCACTTTTTCCAGAGCATCGCCACGCCGGCGCCCACAATTCTGCGGGCCTGCGACATCGCGGCGACGGCATCATTGCAGCGGCGACCTTGCGAGGTCCTGCCCTTGCGGCGCGCGCCGGGCCAGCCAGGGCCGCCGCGTCAGTCGCCCGGCGGCGTCACCGCGAAGGCGGGGGTCGCCGCCCCGGTCCCGCCGGACACCGACATGGGGTTGAGATCCCGCGCCAGGCTTTCGATTCGCTCGCTGACCCGGATCAGCGCCGCCGCCGCCTGGCCCTCCGCATCGGCCACGCGCTGGTCGCCGCCGGCCAGCGCCGAGCGCACGGCGCGCATTTCCGCATCGTGTTCGGAAAGCCGCTTGCGAGCCTCCTGCAGTTCGTCGAGCACGGTGAGCGCCGCCATCACATGCAGGCGCAGGTCGCCGATCTGGCCAAAGGCCTGCTGCATGTCGCTGACGCGGCGGTCGAACTCGGCCGCCAGCCCGGCAAGGTGGTCTTCCTCGCCGTCGGCGCAGGCCATGCGATAGATTTTGCCGGCGATGGAAACATTGAGCTGCGCCATGGTCAGGCCTCCCCGCGTTCATCGGCGGCCAGCACCGCCGTCACCACGCCGATCGCCCGCTCCACCCGGTCCTCCACGTCCGATGCGGCGGCCTGCAAACGGGCCAGCCGCGCCATGGCCCCGTCCAGATCAACGGCCAGCCGCGCCCTGTCGTCCTGCATCAGCGACAGTTCGGTCTCGATGTCGATGGTGCGCCGGTCCGCTTCGGCGCGGCGGGCCGCCGCCGCTTCCAGCGCCGTCAGCGCCGCGTCCAGTCGTTTCAGGGCCTCGTTGAGATTCATGGTCTCCGCGCTTTGCTTCGCCTGCCGCCCGTTTATATCCCCTGAGCCGGCGCGGATGCAAAAGGGATGCGCGTGCGTCCCGCAAATACATGCGCGAAATACGCGCGCGATGGCGGCGGACCCCGCCGCCCGCCAAAAAAAGCAGGCAAGGCGGCCCCGCCGCCATCCTGGCGCGCCGAATCCCTGGAGCGGCCCATCGCGCCAGGTTTTCGCCATGTCCTTGCGTCATATGGCGCGGATCGCCTGCTTTGCGCGTGATTGACCAGCGCTTACATTGACTCGCGTCCAGCAGGTGCTATCTAGCCCGCGCGCGTCCTGACGGTCCTCCGCAGGCGGCGCGTCCAGCCAGATCCAGCCGCAACCGGACGTCCAGATGACCCATTCCGTTGAACACCGTCGCCTCGCGAACGCGATCCGCGCGCTCGCCATGGACGCCGTCGACAAGGCGAATTCCGGCCACCCCGGCCTGCCCATGGGCGCCGCCGACATCGCCACGGTGCTGTTCACGCGCTACCTGAAATTTGATCCGAAGGCCCCGAACTGGTCGGATCGCGACCGCTTCGTGCTGTCCGCCGGCCATGGCTCGATGCTGCTGTACGCGCTGCTGTATCTGACCGGCTATGACAGCGTCTCGCTCGAGGACATCAAAAAGTTCCGCCAGCTGCATTCGACGACCCCGGGCCACCCGGAGAATTTCGTCACCGCCGGCGTCGAGACCACGACCGGCCCGCTCGGCCAGGGCATCGCCACCTCGGTCGGCATGGCGCTGGCCGAGCGCATGCTGGCCGCCGAGTATGGCGATGACCTCGTCAGCCACCATACCTATGTGCTGGCCTCTGACGGCGACCTGATGGAAGGCGTCAGCCAGGAGGCGATCGCCCTTGCCGGCCATCTCAGGCTGTCGAAGCTGATCGTTTTCCACGACGACAATGGCATCTCGATCGACGGTCCGCTGTCGCTGGCCGATTCCGTCGACCAGGTGAAGCGTTTCGAGGCGGCTGGCTGGAACGCCATGCGCATCGACGGCCACGATCCGGAGGCCATCGCCGCCGCCATCGACCAGGCGCAGTCCTCCGACCGCCCCACCCTGATCGCCTGCCGCACCGTGATCGGCTTCGGCTCGCCGAACCGCGCCGGCACTTCCAAGGCCCATGGCGAACCGCTGGGCGCAGCGGAGCTGGCCGCCGCCAAGGCGCAGCTCGGCTGGGAATACGGCCCGTTCGAGATTCCCGATGACATTCTGGGCGCCTGGCGCGCCGCCGGCGCCCGCAACAGCGCCGTGCACCAGGCCTGGACCGCCCGCTTCGCCGCCCAGCCGGAGACGCGCCGCGCCGAGTTCGAACGCCGCGTCAACCATGTCGTTCCGGCCGGTTTCGACACCGCCATCGACGGCCTGAAGCGTAACCTCATCGCCAATCCCCAGACCGTCGCCACCCGCAAGGCCAGCGAGATCGCGCTTGAGGCGGTGACCGTCGCTGTTCCCGAGCTGATCCTCGGCTCGGCGGACCTGACGCCGTCCAACAACACCAAGACGAAGAACCTGAAGGAAATCAGCCCCGGCGATTTCGCCGGCCGCTATATCCATTACGGCATTCGCGAGCACGGCATGGCCGCCGCCATGAACGGCATGGCCCTGCATGGCGGTTTCCGCCCGGCCGGCGCGACCTTCTTCGTCTTCACCGACTATTGCCGGCCGTCGATCCGCATCGCCGCCCTGTCGGAGATCCCGGCGATCTACGTCATGACCCATGACTCGATCGGCCTTGGCGAAGACGGCCCGACCCACCAGCCGGTGGAGCACCTGGCCTCGCTGCGCGCCATGCCGAACCTCGCCGTGTTCCGCCCCGCCGACACGGTGGAGACGGCGGAAGCCTGGCAGATCGCCATCAAGCGCACCAGCGGCCCGACCCTGCTGGCCCTGTCGCGCCAGAACCTGCCGCAGGTCCGTCACGATCACGTGCAGGACAACCTTTCCGCGGCCGGCGCCTATGAGCTGGCCCCGGCGGAAGGCGGCAAGGCCGAGGCCACCATCTTCGCCTCCGGTTCGGAAGTGGAGCTGGCCATGGCCGCCCGCGAGCAGCTCAAGGCCCAGGGCGTCGCCGCCCGCGTCGTCTCGGTGCCCTCGCTCGACGTCTTCCTTGAGCAGCCGGAGGACGTGCGCAAGGCGGTGATCGGCGATGCGCCGGTGCGCGTGGCTGTTGAAGCCGGCGTACGTTTCGGCTGGGACGCGGTGATTGGCGAGAACGGCGGCTTCGTCGGCATGTCGAGCTTCGGCGCCAGCGCGCCGTACAAGGAAGTCTACAAAAACTTCGGCATCACCGCCGAAGCCGTCGTGGACGCCGTATTGAAGCGCCGCAACGCCTGATCTGACCGGGACGGCCGCTATATGGCGGCCGTTCTGATTCGGCGCCGCCTTTTGAAGGCATTGGCCGCAGGATACCCAGGCGCGACATTTCGTGATGGCGCTCCCCCAAAGGGGCTCCACAGGCAAGGCGCCAGGCAGACAAGGCATTTTCAGGCTCATCGCCCAAAGAAAATGCATAAAATCAAAGGGATATAGCAAAATCCGGCTGATTGCCCCGGGTTTTGCCCTGATCCGCCCGGAGCGCCGCTCCGGAGCGCCCAGAGGACGAGGAGTTTCAAGATGACGGTTCGGGTTGCCATCAACGGGTTCGGACGCATTGGCCGCAACGTGCTGCGCGCTATCGTCGAGTCCGGCCGCACTGACGTCGAGGTCGTGGCCATCAACGACCTGGGCCCGGTGGAAACCAACGCGCACCTGCTGCGCTATGACTCCGTGCACGGCCGCTTCCCGGCCGACGTGAAGGTTGACGGCGAGAACATCGTCATCAACGGCAAGGCCATCAAGGTCACCGCCGTGCGCGACCCGGCCGAGCTGCCGCACGCCGCCCTCAACGTCGACGTCGCCTTCGAGTGCACCGGCATCTTCACCTCGAAGGACAAGGCCTCGGCCCACCTGAAGGCTGGCGCGAAGCGCGTGCTGGTGTCGGCCCCGGCTGACAACGCCGACCTGACCGTGGTGTACGGCGTCAATCACGACAAGCTGACGAAGGACCACATCGTGGTCTCGAACGCCTCGTGCACCACCAACTGCCTCGCTCCTGTCGCCAAGGTCCTCAACGACCTCGTCGGCATCGAGAAGGGCTTCATGACCACGATCCACGCCTACACCAACGACCAGCCGTCGCTGGACCAGATGCACAAGGACCTGTACCGCGCCCGCGCGGCGGCCCTGTCGATGATCCCGACCTCCACCGGCGCCGCCAAGGCCGTCGGCCTGGTGCTGCCGGAGCTGAACGGCAAGCTGGACGGCACCTCGGTGCGCGTGCCGACCCCGAACGTCTCGGTCGTCGACTTCAAGTTCATCGCCAAGAAGGCCACCTCGGTCGCCGAGATCAACGACGCCATCAAGGCCGCCGCCAACGGCGCCCTGAAGGGCGTGCTGGCCTACACCGATGAGCCGAACGTCTCCATCGATTTCAACCACCATCCGGCCTCGTCGATCTTCCACATCGACCAGACCAAGGTGCTGGAAGGCAACCTGGTGCGCGTGATGTCCTGGTACGACAATGAGTGGGGCTTCTCCAACCGCATGTCCGACACCGCCGTCGCCATGGCGAAGCTGATCTGATCACCATCAAGGCAATCTGGCGCGACCCTGCGGTCGCGCCAGACGTCTTTCGGGGACGCCGGGCGCCGCCGCCCGGCGTGGGGGCAACAGCAAGATCGCCAGGCAGCCGGGCAACAGGTCCCGCCGGACCAGCCTGACCTGCGAAGGCGCTATCTTTTTGAAGTGACGCGTTTTCCGGACGCCGGGCGACCCGCTCCGCCGGAAGGCGCCTCAACTGGCGCGATCTGATCCGCCGCCGCAAGGAACCCAGGAGACTACCCATGAGCGCCAGTTCCTCCAGCCGCGTTGAACCGGAGGCTCCCTCCTTCCCCGCTCCCGTCACGCCCGCGTCGAAGCCCGAGGCTTCCGCGAAGGCCGCCAGCGCCGACATCGCGCCGGCTTCCGCCGACCAGCTGGCCAGGCTTGAGGACAAGCTCGCCCGCATCGAGGAGAAGCTGGCCCGCTCCGAGGCGCAGGTCCTGCGCATGGAAGACCGCATCGAGCACAACACCGGCGTCACCGGCGTGCTGGCCAGCCAGGAATCGGTCGATCGGGTCTATTCCCGCCTGCGCATGCTGCCTGGCTTCCCTTCGCTGATCGTCGCCGCCATTCTGGCTGGCGTGATCGCCGCGGCCCTCATCGCCCTTGTCCAGCGCTTTGGACTGACAGGATAAGCTCCATGACATTTCGCACGCTCGATGACGCGAACCTTGCCGGAAAGCGCGTTCTGCTGCGCGTCGACCTGAATGTTCCGGTCGAGAACGGCCGCGTCACCGACGCCACCCGCATTGAGCGGATCCTGCCCACGATCCAGGAAATCGTGAAGGCTGGCGGCAAGGTCATCCTGCTCGCGCATTTCGGCCGCCCCAAGGGCCAGCGCAGCGAGAAGGACAGCCTGAAGCCGATCGCCGCCGCCCTCGCCAGCCACCTCGGCCAGGACGTCGCCTTCGCCGACGACTGCATTGGCCCCGCCGCCGCTGACGCCGTGGCGAAGCTGGCCAACGGCCAGGTTCTGTTGCTGGAGAACACCCGCTTCCATGCGGGCGAAGAGAAAAACGACCCGGAGTTCGTCAGGGCGCTGGCCGCCAGCGGCGATATCTACGTCAACGACGCCTTCTCCGCCGCCCACCGCGCCCACGCCTCCACCGAGGGCCTCGCCCGCGTGCTGCCAGCCTACGCCGGCCGCACCATGCAGGCTGAACTGGAGGCCCTGACCAAGGCGCTGGAGAAGCCGGTGCACCCCATCGTCGCCGTTGTCGGCGGCGCCAAGGTGTCGAGCAAGATCGACCTGCTGGAAAACCTGGTCAGCAAGGTTGACGCGCTGATCATCGGCGGCGGCATGGCCAACACCTTCCTGCTCGCCCAGGGCCTGGCGGTCGGCAAGTCGCTGGCCGAGAAGGACCTGGCCGACACCGCGCTGCGCATTCTCGCCGCCGCCGAAAAGGCCAATTGCGCCATCGTGCTGCCGGTCGACGCCGTGGTGGCGAAGGAGTTCGCCGCGGGCGCCCCGTCACAGACCTATGGCGTCGACGCCATTCCGGCCGACGGCATGATCCTCGACGTCGGCGCCCTGTCCATCGACCGGGTGCGCGCGGTGATCGACGACGCCGCCACCCTGGTGTGGAACGGCCCGTTCGGCGCCTTCGAGATCGCGCCGTTCGATCGCGGCACCGTCGCGGCCGCCCAGCATGCGGCGGCGCGCACAAAGGCGGGCAAGCTGATGTCGGTGGCGGGCGGCGGCGACACCGTCGCGGCGCTCAATCACGCCGGCGCGGCGGATGATTTCAGCTATGTCTCGACCGCCGGCGGCGCCTTCCTCGAGTGGCTCGAAGGCAAGGAGCTGCCTGGCGTCGAAGCCCTGCGCAAGGCCTGATTTTCGTGAGGCGCGTGGGTTCTCCCACGGCCCACGCATCGAAAATTCCATCAACCGGACGCGCCAGGGGGCTGGCGCTTCCGCACCACGACCGGGACGCCCACACGCCGCCAGGCGACGGCGCGGCCCCCCGATCCTCCGGAGGACACACAATGAATCTTGCTGAACTGAACAAGGTCGCTGAAGCGATGGTCGCGCCCGGCAGGGGCATCCTGGCCGCCGACGAGAGCTCCGGCACCATCAAGAAGCGCTTCGACGCCATCAATGTGGAGTCGACGGAAGAGAGCCGCCGCGACTATCGCGAGCTGATGTTCCGCGCCACCGATGCGATGACCAACAACATCTCCGGCGTCATTCTCTATGACGAGACCCTGCGTCAGAACGCCAAGGATGGCACGCCGCTGGCCCGCATCATCGAGCAGGCCGGCTCGATCCCGGGCATCAAGGTCGACGCCGGCGCCAAGCCGCTGCCGTTCAGCCCCGGCGAAACCATCACCGAAGGCCTCGACGGCCTGCGCGAGCGTCTGGCCGAGTACTACAAGCTCGGCGCCCGCTTCGCCAAATGGCGCGCGGTGATCGACATCGCTCCGGGCATCCCGAGCTGGAACTGCATCAACGCCAACGCCCAGGCCCTGGCCCGCTACGCCGCCCTGTGCCAGGAAGCGCAGATCGTGCCGATCGTTGAGCCGGAAGTGCTGATGGACGGCGACCACACCATCGAGCGTTGCGCCGAAGTCACCGAGTGGACGCTGAAGGAAGTGTTCCAGCAGCTGTTCTACGCCCGCGTGGCGCTGGAAGGCATCGTGCTGAAGCCGAACATGATCATCTCCGGCAAGAAGTGCCCGCAGCAGGCTTCGGTCGCGCAGGTCGCCGAGGAGACCATCAAGGTCCTGAAGCGCACCGTGCCGTCCGCCGTGCCGGGCATCGCCTATCTGTCGGGCGGCCAGAGCGACGTCGACGCCACCGCGCACCTCGACGCCATGAACAAGCTCGGCGGCTTCCCCTGGAAGATGACCTTCAGCTACGGCCGCGCCCTGCAAGCCGCCCCGCAGAAGGCCTGGGCCGGCAAGCAGGAGAACGTCGCGGCCGCCCAGCAGGCTTTCGCCCACCGCGCCCGCATGAACGGCCTTGCCTCGAAGGGTGAGTGGAACAAGGGCCTGGAAGGCTGATTCCCTGACCACCGGATCCGGCGGCGCGTCATCGCCCGCCGGCTGCTCCCAAGAACCCGCGCTCCGGCGCGGGTTTTTCTTTTCTGGCTCTCGCGCGGTTTTTTCTTGGGCTCTGGAGCGGGTTTTTTGTTGGCCATCAGGGGCCGCCGCCAGCTACTCCGACCAGGTCACGGATTGCAGATGACCGCCAGCGCGCATGACGGTCAATCAAGGCAGCCATCGCCAGACCTCCACGCCCAAACCAGATGCCCGGCGCCATTTCCGCCTTGTTTGCCGTTCATGGAGCACCATTGCATCCGCCCGCCAGTCCGCCAGAGTCTCCCGCTGGCGGATGCATCTGGCGGGCGAAGAATGCTATCAGGGTTGAACCGGCCGGACCGGAATTTTGCCCTGGCTCCCGAAATGAAGCATTTTCCAGCGCAGCGCCCACCGCTTCTGGCCTGCTTCGCCCGACAATGCTTCTGGAACACGATCGATGACAGACACCGCCCGCCTCTATCTCGTCACCCCGGTCGTCAGCGACGCCGCGACCTTTGCGCCTGTGCTTGACGCCGCATGCGGCGCCGGCGAGACGGCCGCCCTGCTGTTGCGCCTCGCCCCGGCGGATGACCGCACCCAGATCAACCGGATCAAGCAACTCGCGCCCGTCGCCCAGCAGCACGGCGCGGCGGTGCTGGTCGACGCCTCGCCCCAGGCGGCGGTGCGCGGCGGCGCCGACGGCGTGCACCTCACCGCGCCCGATCAGGAAACCCTGGAGCTGGCGCTGGAAACCTTGCAGCCGGATCGTGTGGTCGGCGTCGGCATCTCCGGCGCCGAGTTGCGCCACGACGCCATGATCGCCGGCGAAGCCAATGTCGATTATTTGATGTTCGGCGGCTCCGGCCAGGACGACAACGCCACGCTGGAGCAGGCCGAATGGTGGGCCGGCGTTTTCGCCACGCCCTGCGTCGCCTGCGCCGGCTCCCTGGATCAGGTCGGGCCCCTCGCCGCCACGGGCGCGGAGTTCGTCGCCCTCGGCCCCTGGGCGTTTGACGGCGACGTGGCCGACACGGTGCGGCAGGCGTTGCAAATTCTGGCAAGCACGGAGGTCGCGACCGCATGACAGCGCGCAAACTTTCTGGCGCGGCCGTCCTCCTGGCGCTGGCGCTCGGCTCCGCCGCCCCAGCCGCCGCCCAGAGGGCCTTTGAGGCGCCCTCGGGCGCCCAGGTGCCGGTGCTGCCGTCAGATGGCGTCACCTTGCCCCGCCCTTCCCTGCAGCCTGGCCAGCCAGGCGCGCCCTCCTTCACCCAGCCGGCGCCGCCGCCGGCGCCGGTGGCGGGCGAGCGACTGGTCAACGGCCCGCAACTGCCCAGCGCCATCGATGCCGGCCTCGCCGACGCGGGCCTGTCGGAGCCGGGCCGCGCCAGGACCAAAACGCCGCCGAAGCTGACGCCGGCGCCGGGCGCCGACATCGCCTACGGCGCCTACCAGCGCGGCTATTACGCCACGGCGATGAAAGAGGCCGAAGCGCGGCTGCAAGCCAATCCGCGCGACGGGGCGGCGGCGACCCTGCTCGGCCTGTTGTATGAGCGCGGCCTCGGCGCGCCGCTCGACCTGGCGAAGGCTGCGCACTGGTACGCGGAAGCTGACAGGGCCGGCTCGGCGGCGGCGACGTTTTCCCTCGCCATGATGACCCTGCAAGGTCGCGGCGTCGACAAGGACGAGACCGAAGGCAGGCGCCTGCTGGAAAAGGCCGCCGCGGCGGGCGATGCGTTCGCCAACTACAATCTGGCGCTGCTGCGGTTGTCCGCCGGCTCCCCGGAGGCCGACCGCGAGGCCGTGAAACTGCTGCAACGCGCCGCCGACGCCGAGACGCCCGAAGCGCAATACATGCTCGCCACGCTGTACCGGAAGGGGCGCGGAACGGCGGCGGACGATATCCGCGCCACGCAATTGTTGCGACAGGCGGCGGAGAACCGGCTGCTGGCGGCCGAGGTCGAATACGCGATCGCCCTGTTCAACGGCAATGGCGTGCACAAAAACGAGGCCGGCGCGGCGCGGCTGTTCCTGAAGGCGGCGCTCGACGGCAACGCCGTGGCCCAGAACCGCATCGCCCGCCTGCTCACCGTCGGGCGCGGCGCGCCGCGCAACCTGATCGAGGCCGCCGGCTGGCACCTGCTCGCCTCCGGTCAGGGCCTGGACGACGCCTGGCTCGACGAAGCGCTGAAGGGCCTGACCCCGGCCGAGCGCAGCAAGGCGGAAGCCTTCGCCGCGAAGCACCGGGAGCCGCTGGTTGGCGCCACCCAGTAATTCCGGTGCTTGACGCCTCGCCGCGCGCGGGGCACATGGTTCTCAATCTGTCGTCCCCAACATATTCCGGTCCGCGCCGGATTCCTCTGGGCGGGCTTTCGCCGCGCCGTCCGGAGGCATCCTGTGTTTTGGCCGGACCATCGGAGCGTCTCCGGCAAAGGTGGCTTCCACCCCGCGCCTGGACGATGCGCCACCCTATCGATAGCGTATTCCCACGTGAGCTGGTTTCACCGGAATGCCCTGGCAATGCGGCGCCGCTCATTCGCGGCGCCTGACCTGAACGAGCCCGCACCATGATCCGTTCCCCCCTGATGACCGTCATGACCGACGCGGTAGCCAAGGCGGCCAAGTCGCTGAAACGCGATTTCGGCGAGGTCGAGCAGTTGCAGGTTTCCCGCAAGGGCCCGGGCGACTTCGTCTCGGCGGCCGACCGCAAGGCCGAGGACATCCTGCGCGCCGCCCTGGAGAAGGCCCGCCCCGGCTACGGCTTCGTGCTGGAGGAGGGCGGCGTCATCGCAGGCTCCGACGCCACCCACCGCTGGCACGTAGATCCGCTCGACGGCACCACCAACTTCCTGCACGGCCTGCCCCACTTCGCCATTTCGGTGGGGCTGGAGCGCGATGGCCAGCCGGTGGCCGGCGTGGTCTACAACCCCATCAGCGATGAATGGTTCATCGCCGAGAAGGGCAAGGGCGCCTTCCTGAACAACCGTCGCCTGCGCGTCGCGGGCCGCCAGTCGCTGGACCAGGCCGTGCTGCTGTGCGGCATCCCGCACATCGGCCGCGGCGACCACGAGCGCTTCCTGCGCGAGCTGTCGCACATGATGGTGAACTTTGCCGGCATCCGTCGCCAGGGCTCGGCCGCGCTCGACCTGTGCTATGTCGCCGCCGGCCGCGCCGACGCCTATTGGGAGCGCAACCTCAAGTCGTGGGACATGATGGCCGGCCTGTGCATCCTGCGCGAGGCGGGCGGCTTCGCCTCCGATCCGGAAGGCGGCGATGATCCGGCCGGCGCCGGCTCAGTCGCCTGCGGCAACGAATACATGCACCGCGAGTTGCTGAAGGTCATCCGCCGCGCCAATCCGGCCTCGGCGGCCAAAGGCGCCTGAGCAGCCGATCCGGCCCCCTGCCACAACCTGAATGACCAGCCCTCCGGCCGCGCCGGAGGGTTTTTTGTTGCGCCAGACCATTGCTGCACCAGCCAAAAGTCAACCGGCCCATCCGGACACGGCCGTGCCCGGATGACCAGGGGGCGGCCAGGACCGTGAATCATGTAGCAACGAACCTGTGGCGGGCGCGACAGGAACGGCGCGCGCGGCGCGGGTTCGCGCCGCCGGCAACCGGGCGCGCCTTGCGAAAAATTCCGGTGAGTTCGGCCGCGACGGGTCGCGCATCACGGCGGAGCGTGGTTACATCGCCCCGCGTCGCGACCAGCGTCGCGCGCGGAACCATGGAGGCCAGGGCGTAATGGACGGGACCGATCAGACCATAGTCCGGACGCCGCGCATCCATCTCGTGCGCATGGTGGTGTTCCTGATCCTCGTCGGGTTCCTGACCTGGATCCTGCAACAGCCGGTGCGCGCCGCGTTTCTCAACAATCCAGGCCTGAACGGCCTTATCGGCGTCTGTCTCGTGGTCGGCGTCGTGCTGGCGCTGGCCCAGGTTTTCCGGCTGTTCATCGCCTCCGGCTGGATCAACGCCCACTGGGCCAGCCGCCGCCCTGGCGAGCAGCTGCGGCCCGGCCGCAATCCGCCATCGCTGGTGCGCCCGGTCGCCGCCATGCTGGCGGACGAGAAAACCCCGCTCAACGCCACGCTGATGCGGGCAATCCTCGACTCCATCGCTTTCCGCCTCGACGACGCCCGCGACATCCTGCGCTATCTTGCCGGCCTGCTGGTGTTTCTTGGCCTGCTCGGCACCTTCTGGGGCCTGCTGGAGACCGTCAGCTCCGTTGGCGGGGTCATCAAGGCCATGCGCGGCGGCGGCGAGGCCGGGGTGTTGCTGGAGGAACTGAAGGCCGGTCTCGCCGCGCCGCTCTCCGGCATGGGCATCTCGTTCTCGTCCTCGCTGTTCGGTCTGGCCGGCTCGCTGGTGCTGGGCTTTCTCGACCTGCAACTGGGCCAGGCCCAGGGGCGGTTCTACAACGGCCTGGAAGAGTGGCTGGCCCATGGCCTCGCGTCCTCGCCGATCGATGAGAACGGCGAGCCCTCCGGCGCGTTGCTGGGGGAGCTTGGCCAGCTCAACCAGAACATCGCCGCCGCCACCGCCGCCCTCGTCAACGCCGCCCACAGCCTCTCCAGCCACGGACGCGCCGCGCAGGAAGCCGCCAGGCAGGCGGCGGATGCGGCAACCCATGAGCGCGAAGCCGGACGCCCCGGCGCCGCGCCCCAGCCCGATCCGGCCATTGGCCGCCTCGCCGACGGCATTACCGACCTGGTGCAGAACATGCGCCGCGAGCAGCAACTGATCCGCGACTGGGTGGAATCCCAGGCCGAGCAGCAGCGCCGCATCCAGGCCTCGCTCGACCATCTGCTGCGCCTGCGCTCCGGATCCGAGTGATGGCCCAGCTATCGCGCGGCCGCCGCGAGCGGCGCACCCTCGACTACTGGCCCGGCTTCGTCGACGCCCTGTCGACGCTGGTGCTGGCCGTGGTGTTCATGCTGTCGATCTTCGCCATGCTCCAGTTTTATCTGGGTCAGGAGATCAGCGGCAAGGATTCCGCCCTGACCCGGCTTAACCGGCAGATTTCAGAGCTGACCGAATTGCTGGCGCTGGAAAAGTCCCGCGGCCGCAGCCAGTTGCTGGAACTTGACCGGCTGCGCAGCTCCCTCGCCGCGCTCGACGCCGAGAAAACCCGCCTGCAGGGCCTTGCCGACGGTTCCGCCGGCGCGGCCGGCCGCCTTGGCGCGGTGACCGGCGAACTGGACGCGCAGAAGCAGATTTCCGCCAACGCTTTGTCACAGGTGGAATTGCTGAACCAGCAGATGGCCGCCCTGCGCAGCCAGCTGGCGGCGCTGGAGCAGGCGCTGTCCGCCTCGGAGGCGCGCGACAAGGAAAGCCAGGCCCGCATCGCCGACCTCGGCAGCCGGCTCAATGTAGCGCTGGCCCAAAGGGTGCAGGAGCTGGCGCGCTACCGGTCGGACTTCTTCGGCCGCCTGCGCCAGATTCTCGGCGAGCGCGACGACATCCGCATCGTTGGCGACCGCTTCGTCTTCCAGTCGGAGGTGCTGTTCGACACCGGCTCGGCGACGCTCAGCCCGCGCGGCCACGCCGAACTCGACAAGATCGCCAGCGCCATCACCGAGCTGACCCGCACCATTCCCGCCGACATTCCATGGGTGTTGCGCGTCGATGGCCACACCGACGACCGGCCGCTGTCTGGCGCCGGCCAGTTCAGGAGCAACTGGGACCTGTCCGCCGCCCGCGCCATCGCCGTGGTGCAATATCTGGCCGGCAAGGGCGTGCCGCCGCAACGCCTGCTGGCAGCCGGCTTCGGCGAATACCAGCCGCTGGAGCTGGGCGACAGCGACCAGGCCCGCGCCCGCAACCGCCGCATCGAGATGAAGCTGACGGAGCGCTGAGGCGTTTTCGGGAAACCCGCCTCCACCCACCGTGCAGCCAGTTGGCGTCCATTCTGTTGCGTGCGGAATGCAGCTGTTTCTCAGGCCGCGTCGCTCTGGCCGCCGAACTGCAACCGCGCCAGACGGGCGTAAAGGCCGCCGGCGGCGGTCAGCTCCGCGTGCGTCCCCTGCTCAGCCAGCATGCCGCCATCCATGACAAGGATGCGATCCGCCGAGAGCACGGTCGCCAGCCGGTGCGCCACCACCAGCGTGGTGCGCGAAACCATCAGCCGGTCAAACGCCTCCTGCACCAGCCGCTCGCTTTCAGCGTCGAGGGCCGAAGTCGCCTCGTCGAGCAGCAGGATCGGCGCGTCCTTCAGCACGGCGCGGGCAATGGCGATGCGCTGGCGCTGACCGCCGGACAGGGTGACGCCGCGCTCCCCGAGCTGGGTGTGGTAGCCCTCCGGCAGGGCTGAAATGAAATCGTCGGCGGCGGCGAAGCGGGCCGCCTCGCGCACTTCCCCGTCGCTGGCGTCAGGCCGGCCATAGCGGATGTTGTCGGCGACGCTGGCGCCGAAAATCACCGGATCCTGCGCCACCAGGGCAAACCGGGCGCGCCAGTCGGCCGGATCGGCGGCGCGGGCGTCGACGCCGTCAACGCGAACCGCGCCGCGCGCCGGATCGTAAAACCGCAGCGCCAGCTGGATAATGGTGGTCTTGCCGGCGCCCGACGGCCCGACGATGGCGATGCGTTCCCCCGGCGCGGCCGTGAAGCTGACGCCACGCAGGGCCCGGTCTTCCGGCCGGCCAGGATAAGAGAACCAGACGTCGTCGAAAACCAGCTCGCCGCGGGCTGGCGCCGGCATCGGGGTCGGCGTTGGCGGCGCGGTGATGGCGGCCTGCGTCGCCAGCAACTCGCCCAGACGCCCGGCCGCGCCGGCGGCCTGGGCGATTTCGCTCCACACCTCGCTCAATTGCCCCAGCGCGCTGGCGGCCAGCACCGCGAACAGCAGGAATTGCGACAGCCGGCCAGCGCTCATGCCGCCGGTCAACACGTCGTGGGCGCCATACCACAGCACGCCCACCACGCTGGCGCTGATGAGGAAGATGGCGAAGCCGGTGAGCAGGGCGCGCGCGCTGATGGCGTCGCGGGCGGCGCCGAAAGCAAATTCAGAGGCCGCGCCGAAACGCTGCGCCGTCGCCCGCTCGGCGCCGAAGGCCTGCATGGTCCGCGCCGCGCCGATCGCCTCAACCGCATAGGCGGAGGCGTCGGCCAGCCGGTCCTGGGCCGCGCGCGACCGGCGACTGACGCCGCGACCGGAAAAGATCAGCGGCAGCACGATCAGGGGAATCGCCCCCAACACCAGCAGCGACAGGCGCGGGCTGGTCACCACCATCATCACGGCGGCGCCAACAAACATGAACAGGTTGCGCAACAGCACCGAGGCGCTGGCGCCGAACGTCGCCTTGATCTGCGTGGTGTCCGCCGTCAGGCGCGACACCACCTCGCCGCTCTTCACGCTGTCGAAAAACGCCGGGTCAAGGCGGGTCAGATGGCGGAATACGGCCGCCCGCACATCCGCCACGATGCGCTCGCCCAGGGTCATCACCAGGTAGTAGCGGGCGGCGCTGGCGATCGCCAGCACCAGCGCGACGCCGCCAAGGCCAAGGAAATAGGAGTTGAAATTGCCCTGCCGGGGATCGAAGCCGAAATCCACCAGACGCCGGACCGCGACCGGCAACGCCAGCGTCGCCGCCGCCGCGACAACCAGCGCGACCAGGGCAACAAGCATGCGGCCGCGATAGGCGACGGCGAACGGCCAGATGGCGCGCAGGGCGGAAAAATCTGCGCGGCGGCGCTTCCGCGCCGGTTCTGCCGGCGACAGGGCCGCGCCCACGGTGTCGTTGCTCATGATCCACCCTGCCGAAGACCGGCCATTTGCTGCAATGCGCGCCGATGCCGCGCATCCGGGGCCACGCAAGGCGCCCCCGGAAATACTGGCCCCGTATACACCCGAACGCCAACGCGTGCGCAATCAGCGACAACGTGTCCGGCGGGAGGACGCGCGACGGCGGCGCGCTGCCAGGGCTGTGACAAATCCGCGTCGCGTGCGGCCAGCAAGAGCGTCAAAGCCTTGTCATGGGCCGTTTGCCAGGCTATAGGAGCCGGCAATTCGGATATTTTCCAGATACGTATTCGCCTGCCCCGTCGTCGGGCGGGGCACGAGGATGTGGTTATGAAGCCTGACACCCACCCCCAGTACCACACCATCAAGGTCGTGATGACCAATGGCACGGAATTCGTCACCCGCTCCACCTGGGGCAAGGAAGGCGATCAGCTGAACCTCGACATCGACCCGTCTTCGCATCCGGCGTGGACCGGCGGTTCGCAGCAGCTGATGGACCGTGGCGGCCGCGTGTCGCGCTTCACCAACAAGTTTGGCGGCCTGAGCTTCGGCAAGAAGTAAGCTCCGCTTCCAGACACACGGAAAACCCCGGCCTCGCCGGGGTTTTTTTTGTTGCTGCGCCGCTGGAGCGTTTTCCGGTCCATCCAATCCGTCTGACAGACCGGAATTCGCTCGCCATATGGCTCTGGAGCGGGGTTCCCTCCCGCAGGTCAAATCCGGCAATAAAAAAGCGCCGGGCGGCGCCGGCGCTCTGGTCATGCGGATGTGGCGGGGCCCCTCAGGCTCCCATCATCTGCTCGGTATGATAGTCGCCATTGGCGTTGACCGCCGGCGGCGCCACGAGGCCACGGGCCGCCTTGCGCGCTGGCGCCTGGGGCTGGCCGCTGAAGGCGGCGCGCAGCAGGCTGAGTTCCCGCCGCACGGGCGAGGGGCGCGGCGCGTCGAGCGCCTCACTGGCGTCGATGTGAAGAATCCGCAGCTCCAGCCGGGCGGCGGCGCCGATCAGCGCGCCAAGGCGCTCGGGCAGGATGGCGATGGTTTCAAGGGTCGGGGTCGGCTCCACAAAGCCCATGCTCTTGCGGCGTTCGACATCCGCCTCCTCCGGCGTCATGTCGCCATCGGCCACAGCCCGCCGCAGGATCAGCCAGCTCATCAGCCGCATCAGCCGCGTGGTCAGCCGCATGCCTTCCTGGGCATAGGCGTGCGCGGCGCCCGCCTCAAGCTGCGCCGCATCCTGGCGCCCCCCGCCATCGAGATAGGCGGCGGTTTCCTCCACCAGGCTATTGGCTTCGCTGAACAGGGCCACAAACCCCGGCGTGGTGGCGTAGCGCGCGCCGAACGGCACAGGCGTGGCGACAGCTGACATGGTTGACGTCATCCCCGGCAAGAACTTTGGCAAGAACATTCCGCCGCGCCTCCGCCTGTCCACGCGCGTGGACGTCGCGAAAACGCCGTTAAGGGGACTTTAACCAGGCCGGCCTGGCGGGCCAGCTTTACCGCCCATTAAGTTTAACGCGCACTTTCTCTGGATGACGGTGGAAATCCCTTGCCGGGCGACCGCCACGACGCGCGGGCGGAGTCCAGGCGCGCAGTCCGCGCGGACAGGACCCGGAAAGGCATGAAACCACAAAGCCATGGGACCAGGGAGCCCATCAGGCCTGGAGCCTGGAGCCATAAAAAAAGCCCGCAAAGCCTGCGGGCTGAAAAGGCCATGCGCGAAATCGCTGGACCGCGCGCTCCGGTGAATAACCAGGGGCCGGGCCTGTGGCGGAAACCGCGCCCATCCGGCGGGCCAATCAGCAGCGCCTGGAGCGCCTTCCGATCAGCCGGAACGTCTGGGTCCAGCGGAATGCGCTCAAAATAAAGGCCCTAATGCGCCAGCCGCCCCTGCCCGGCCTGGCCAGCCTGCGCCCGCAGGCGGGCGGCCTCCGCTTCCAGTCGCTCCACCTGTTTGCGGTTGGCGCGGGCGGCGCGGCGGTAGCGTCCCTGAACCAGCCAGGAGGCGAAGCCGCCGAGCGCCACGCCGACAGCGACAGCGCCCAGCACAATCATATAGAGCGGCGCGGAAAACCCGACGCTCGGGGCGCCGGCTGCAAACGGATCCAGCGAGAACGTCACCGGCGTCCGGTTGGCGACGGCGATCAGCGCCAGAATGACAATCAGCGGCGCCAGCACCAGATATTTCACGAAAGTAGCCAAGCTTCCCTCCGGCCAGGCGCCCCATTGCGGACGCCACCATACCAGATGCTGGTCACATAATCAGGCCCGGGCCATGCCGGACGCCGTCCCGATCAGGGACATTGCGACCGGCGCCAGTCCGGCCGCGACCGTCTCACCCCTGCGCGACGGCCTTGACCTTGCCCTTGCCGGTGACCGGCGACTGGTTCAGGCGCACGCGCATTTCCTTGCCGGTCTTGAACACCGGCACGGCCTTCTGGTCAACCTCGACCGATTCGCCGGTGCGCGGGTTGCGGCCGACGCGAGCGTCGCGGGTCTTCACCGAGAAGGCGCCGAAGCCGCGCAGCTCCACCCGGTCGCCGCGCGACAGCGCCTGGGTGATCTCATCAAGAATGGCGCTCACAATGTTCTCGACGTCCCGCTGGTAGAGGTGCGGATTGTACTCCGCGATGCGCTGGACGAGTTCTGACTTGATCATGGACACACCCCCTGTATCGCCGGCGCCTGGGGGGACGGTTCGCCATCCCGGCCTGCGCCTGTGCTGTTTGCATCACCAGAGGCGCGGGCCGCCCTGCCGGCGAGCTCCGCGCGCTCCGAAAACTCAATGGCCGGCCGGGCCGGTCCACACGGCCAGCAGGCCTTCCATCTGCGATCCGTCGAGTTGGCCGCCGCGCTCCAGCGCCGACGCCAGACTGCCGAAGCCGGCGGCGCGGGCGAGCCCGGCGCTGACGCCAATCAGGCTGAGCCCCCGATCCTGGCGGCGACGCCACTCCCGCACTGGCAGCTCCTTCGCCAGGCCGCGGTTGGCCTCCAGCCACGCTATCGCGTCCTTTTCATCGCCGGTCTGGTCGATCAGACGCAACTGCAGCGCCTGACGGCCCGTGAAGATGCGCCCGTCGGCCACCTCGCCCAGCGCCGGTCCCTCCAGCTTGCGGCGCGTCTGCACCAGGGCGCGGAACCAGGCGTAGGAATCGCCAACCACAGCCGCCATGGCTTCTTTCGCAGCGGGCGACGCCGGCTCGAAGGGGTTGGGCGCCGCCTTGAGCGGACTGGACTTGATCTCGTCCACCTTGACGCCAACCCGGTCAAGCAGGCCGGCGAAGTTGGGAAATTGCATGATGACGCCGATGGAGCCGACCAGCGAGGTCTGCCGGGCGACAATGCGATCAGCGCCCATGGCGGCGATATAGGCGCCGGATGCGCCAAGCGTATTGATCACCGCAACGGTCGGTTTTTTCGCCGCCACGGCGCGGATGGCGTTGTAGACGTCTTCCGAACCAGCGACCGTGCCGCCTGGGCTGTCGATGGAGATCACCACCGCCTGGACATTGCTGTTGTCGCCCACCTGCTTCAGCAGATCGAGCGTCGACCGCGCGCCGGTGATCATGCCGCTGAGGCTGACCCGCGCCACATGCCGGCCGCCGGGCAACCGGTCCCGCGCCGCCGACAGGCCAACCGCCACGACCGCGACAATGGCGGCGAGAATGGCGAGCGCCCGCCAGCCGGTCAGGCGCCGCCGCAGGGCGCGCCGGTCGGTGAGCAGTTCGGCATTGGACAACATCTGGCCTCGACTCCACCCGTCTGCCGCTCCGGCGCGAACCGGAGCGCATGCCTCATTTGCCCGTCCCGGCGCGATCTGTCACCCCAAAAAACGCATAAATTACAGCGGGGCGAGGTTTTTCCTCGCTCACAATTGTGGCGGCAACGGCCGCCCGCCGGCGGAACGGCCAGTAACGCCCCAAACACAAACGGCCAGGCTGCGGGAGCCTGGCCGTCTGCGCGATCATGTCGCGACGGCCCGGAGGCCGCCGCAGCGATGTCTTGCTTCTTCGTCTTACTTCTTCTCGTTGGCGCGACGCAGCGCGGCGCCGAGAATGTCGCCAAGCGAAGCGCCCGAGTCGGACGAACCGTAGTTGGCGATCGCTTCCTTCTCCTCGGCCACTTCCAGCGCCTTGATCGACAGCTGGATGCGGCGGGCCTTGCGGTCGAACTGGACGACGCGGGCGTCGACCTTCTCGCCGGCGGCGAAGCGCTCGGGGCGCTGGTCGGCGCGGTCGCGAGCCAGCTCGGCGCGCTTGATGAAGGAGGTCAGGTCGCTGTCGGCGATCTTCACTTCCAGACCGCCGTCCTTGACCTCGAGCACCTCACAGGTGACCACCTGGCCGCGACGCAGTTCGCCAGCGTCAACGAAGGGGTCGCCGGCAAGCTGCTTGATGCCGAGCGAGATGCGCTCCTTGTCAACGTCGACGTCAAGAACCTGGGCGCGCACAACGTCGCCCTTCTTGAACTCTTCGATGACCTGCTCGCCAGGACGGTTCCAGTCGAGATCCGACAGGTGAACCATGCCGTCGACTTCGCCGTCGAGACCGATGAACAGACCGAACTCGGTCTTGTTCTTGACCTCGCCCTCGACCTCGGAGCCAACCGGGTGCGCTTCCGCGAAAGCTTCCCACGGGTTCTGCAGGGTCTGCTTGAGGCCCAGCGAGATGCGGCGCTTGACCGGATCGACCTCGAGGATCTGAACGTCGACTTCCTGGCTGGTCGAAACGATCTTGCCGGGGTGGACGTTCTTCTTGGTCCACGACATTTCGGAGACGTGGATCAGGCCTTCAATGCCCGGCTCCAGTTCAACGAACGCGCCGTAGTCGGTGATGTTGGTCACGCGGCCGGCGAGACGCGACTCAACCGGATAGCGCTGGGCGATGCCCTCCCACGGATCGGCCAGCAGCTGCTTGATGCCAAGCGAGATGCGGTGCGTCTCGTGGTTGATCTTGATGATCTTGACCTGGACGTTCTGGCCGATGGTCACCACCTCGGACGGATGGTTGACGCGGCGCCACGCCATGTCGGTGACGTGCAGCAGGCCGTCAATGCCGCCGAGGTCGACGAACGCGCCGTACTCGGTGATGTTCTTGACGACGCCCTCAATGACCTGACCTTCTTCAAGGTTGGCCACCAGCTCGGAACGGGCCTCGGCGCGCGTCTCTTCCAGCACGGTGCGGCGGGAAACGACGATGTTGCCGCGACGGCGGTCCATCTTGAGGATCTGGAACGGCTGCGGCACGCCCATCAGCGGGGTGACGTCGCGAACCGGACGGATGTCAACCTGCGAACGCGGCAGGAAGGCCACGGCGCCGTCCAGATCAACGGTGTAACCGCCCTTGACCTGGTTGAAGATGACGCCCTGCACCTTCTCGTTGCCCTCGAAGGCGCGCTCGAGCTTGATCCAGCTCTCTTCACGACGCGCCTTGTCACGGCTGATGACGGCCTCGCCGAGCGCATTCTCGATGCGCTCCAGGTAGACCTCGACCTCGTCGCCGACGGCGAGCGGCTGGTCGCGGCCAGGACCGTTGAATTCCTTGAGCGCCACGCGGCCTTCGGTCTTCAGACCGATGTCGATGACGGCAACGTCCTTCTCGATCGCAACGACCGTGCCCTTGATGACCGAGCCTTCCTGGGCTTCGGAGCGGCCGAAGGATTCTTCGAGCAGCGCCGCGAAATCTTCATGCGACGGCTGATAGGCGGTGGAAACTGAAGACATGCATGCTCCTGGAGCCCCATGGGGCCCATGCGTCGACGGCTGGCGTTGGGTTCCGTTCCACCTGCGGCGATGCGGCCTGGAGGGCCGGATCTTCTGCCTTGCGGCAGGCCGACGCAATCTATTGAACCGCCGGCGGAAACGCACTGGCGAAATGGCGAAATCAGCGCATCCCCAAGGAACCCGCCCATACATCTCCGCCATCATGCCAGATGGGCGCTGATATAAGGCAATGCGCCCCAATTCACAAGCTTTCGCCACGAGCTTTTACGGCAGGCTTTTGCAATCAAACCAGCTTCGCCACGGCGCCGTTTGTCTCCACCCGCCCACGCCGGGTCCGGACGCACGCCCTCACGGCCCGGCCAGGGCGCGCTCCCAGGCCAGCGCCTGCTCAAGCCGGTCATTGCCCCAGAACAGTTCGCCATCGCTGGCGATGAACGCCGGGGCGCCGAAAATGCCGGCGGCAATGGCAGCCTCCGTCTGGGTCCGCAGCGCCAGCTTCACCGCGTCGGAGCCCGCCGCCTGCAACACCGCATCCACATCCAGGCCTGCGCTGGCCGTCGCCAGCGATCCTCCAAAGCCTGCGCTGGCGACTGCCAGCGGGCCCTCAAGACCTGCGCTGGCGACTGCCAGCGCCTGGCGCAACGCCGCTTCCGAGAGGCCAAGCCCCTGCTCGAATTCGGCCGCGAACAGCGCCACGGTGTAGGCCGGCAACGCGGCTTCCGGCAGGGCGAGGGCGATGCGCGCCGCCTGCAACGAGTTTTGCGGGAATGGCTCCGGCCGCGTCAGCGCCAGACCAAGCCCGTCGGCCAGGCGGGCCACGTCGCGCCAGGCATAGACGCCCTTGGCCGGATAGACGTTGAACGGCGAGTCGCTCCAGCCGCTGGCGGCAAAGATTGGCCCCAGCAAAAACGGCCGCCATTGCAGGATGACGCCCGCGGCCGCAGCCTCGGCCTGCACGCGCCGGGCGGCGATCCAGGAATAATTGCTGGCAAAATCATACCAGAATTGCAGGCAGGGCTGATGTCCGCGCCGGGCCTGGGGACGCGGTGATCTTTCATCGGAGGGGCCGGTCATCCTGTGTCCTCAGAATTTGAACACGGAAGCGGCGGCGTCGCGGGAGGCGGCCTTGCCGGCCCGCGCCTGCTCCAGTCGGGCAATTTCAGCCCGCAACAGGGCGATGCGCTCGTCAAGCTCATGCAGCGACAGCGTTGACAGGTCCTGACCGACCTGGTGCTCCGGCTGCTGGCCTGGCCGGCTGCGGGGCTCATCCCCGAACGGATCGCTCATCACGCCCTCCTCTCGCGCTGCGTGCGCCGCCGCCATTGTCCGGCGGCGGCGTTTGCAACAAGGTAGCCGCAGCCTGGGGCCGGGTCGACGGTTGATTCCGCCGGCGCCGGACGGCCTCCCAGCCGCAGCATTACGGAGCCTTGCGCATGTCAACGCCTGACGCCCTGCCGAAATCCATGAACGCCATCGAAATCACCGCGCCAGGCGGCCCGGACGTCCTGAAACTGACGCAGCGGCCGGTTCCCGCCCCCGGCGCCGGCGAAATCCTGGTCCGGGTGACGGCGGCGGGCGTCAACCGGCCAGACGTGCTGCAGCGCGCTGGCGGCTATCCGCCGCCGCCCGGCGCCTCGGACCTGCCAGGTCTGGAGATCGCCGGCGAGGTCGTCGCGGCAGGCGATGGCGCCAACCGCTTCCCCGTTGGCGCCCGGATCTGCGCCCTGGTCGCGGGCGGCGGCTACGCGAAATACGCCGTTGTGCATGAAAGCAACGCCCTGCCTGTCCCCGCCGGCTTCAGCGACCTGGAGGCGGCGGCGCTGCCGGAAACCTTCTTCACCGTCTGGACCAATGTGTTTGAACGCGGCGGCCTTGTCGCCGGCGAGACCCTGTTGGTGCATGGCGGGACCTCGGGCATCGGCACCACCGCCATCATGCTGGCGAAGGCGTTTGGCGCACGGGTGTTCGCCACCGCCGGAACCGATGAGAAATGCGCGGAATGCCTGCGCCTTGGCGCTGACCTCGCGATCAACTACCGCACCCAGGATTTCGCGAAGGAAGTGAAAACCGCCACCGGCGGCGCCGGCGTCGAGGTCATTCTCGACATGGTCGGCGGCGACTACATCCAGAAGAACTACGAGGCCGCCGCCATGGACGGGCGCATCGTCCAGATCGCCTTCCTCAACGGGCCGAGGGCCACGGTGGATTTCACGCGGCTGATGATGAAACGGCTCACCCACACCGGCTCAACCCTGCGGGCGCGCCCGGTGGCGGCCAAGGCGTCGATCGCCCGGGCGCTGGAGGAAAAGGTGTGGCCGCTGCTGGCTTCCGGGGCCATCCGTCCGGTGATTCACGCGCAATTTCCGCTGGCTGAAGCGGCTGCGGCTCACGCCCTGATGGAATCCAGCGCCCACGTCGGCAAGATCATGCTGGTTCCCTGATCCAGCGCCGCCTGTGCGCCGGTCATCGTCAGAACGGCCGGGAACGGGGCGCGAACGTGATTGCGCTCCGGCCCGTCGGGGTTTATATCTGTCACGTTCCCCTCCAGTTCTGATTTTCGTATCCGCAGGATACGCGCTCCGGCCGAAAGCCGGGTCGGAGCACAGGAGGAGTTTGCTTTTTCCGTTCTCCGCGCGCGGCGCGTCGAGAACCCATCGGAGGAATTGATCGCATGTCCGCCGGACCGCTGATGCCGAAAGCCACCGCCATCTGGCTGGTGGACAACACCTCCCTGACGTTTGAGCAGATCGGCGACTTCTGCAAGCTGCACCCGCTTGAAGTGAAGGGCATCGCCGACGGCGAAGTCGCCGCCGGCATCAAGGGCCTCGATCCGGTGACGGGCGGCCAGCTCGCCCGCGAGGAAATCGAGAAGGGCCAGAAGAACCCGGACTACCGCCTCAAGCTGCAGGAATCGCGCGTGCGCCTGCCAGAGGTGAAGCGGTCGCGCGGCCCGCGCTATACGCCAGTGTCGCGTCGCCATGATCGCCCCAACGCCATCCTGTGGCTGCTGCGCAACCACCCGGAGCTGAAGGACGCGCAGATCATGCGTCTGGTCGGCACCACCAAGAACACCATCCAGCAGATCCGCGAGCGGACCCACTGGAACATGGCCTCGCTCAGCCCGATGGACCCGGTGACCCTGGGCCTCGCCTCGCAGATCGACCTTGACCTCGAAGTGAGCAAGGCCGCCAAGGACCGCCCCCCGTCCATGGACGAAGGCGGCCAGACCCTGCTGCCGGCGGAAGTCACCACCGCCGAGCCGGAAAGTCCGTTCGGCGGCAATCCGTTCGGCGAAATCAAGCCGCCGCGCCGCGAGGAAGAGAAGATCGACGTCGGCTCGGTGTTCTCGAAGCTTGGCGGCGCCGCGAAGCGCGGCCACGACGAGGACGACGACTTCTGAGGCGGCCCCGGCCCGAAGCATCCGCCAGAATATATAATCCATATCAAAGCAATGGCCGGACCCAGCGTCCGGCCATTGTCTTTTTGACGCGCGCGCTCAGGGCAATCCCCGAGGCGGAAAACCGGGAGCGCCCGGCCGCCCACCTCCGGTGATCGCCATCCGTCGCCGACCGGTCCCGCCCGGGCCTCGCGCCCCAAACCATTTCCCTGAACACGCTCCTGGGTCACGGCCAGGCGATGGCGGCAGCGTTTGCGGTTGCGTTGCGCCTTAATTCGTAATAATCGAAGTTACATGAAACGCGACAGCCGACTTTCCTCCGTGCTTCACGCCCTGCTCCACATGGCTGAACGCGATGGGCCGATGACGTCCGAAGAGCTCGCCCACTGCCTGCACGCCAATCCGGTCGTGGTCCGCCGCACCATGGCGTTCCTGCGCGAGGCCGGCATGGTTGGCTCCACGCCGGGGCGCGCCGGCGGCTGGGTTCTGACCGCGGACCTTGGCGCCATCAGCCTGCGCCAGTTGCATGAGGCGCTGGGCGAGCCGGCGATCTTCGCCATCGGCAATCGCAACGAAACGCCTGTCTGTCTTGTCGAACAGTCGGTCAACGCCGTTCTGAACACGGCGTTCGCCGAAGCGGAAGCCCTGCTGATGCAGCGGTTTGAACACATATCACTCGCCGATCTGGCGGCGGATTTCAGGCGCCGGCTTCCCCATGCCGGCGTGCAAGGGGAATGAACCATGCGCCATGATGTGATTGTGATCGGCGGCGGCTACGCCGGCATGGCGGCGGCGCTGCAGCTGCTGCGGGCGCGCCGCCAGGTGCTGGTGATCGACGCTGGCCAGCGCCGCAACCGCTTCGCGCGCACATCGCACGGCTTTCTGGGCCAGGACGGCGCCGCGCCGGACGCCATCGCGTCCACCGCCCGCCAGCAGCTTGAACGCTATCCCACCCTGAGCTGGATCGACGGCGAGGCCGCCCAGGCGTCCGGCGCCCGCGATGCCTTCAGCGTCAGCATGCCGGATGGCGTGGTCCATGGGGGCCGCCGGCTAGTGTTTGCGACCGGGGTCGCCGATCTGCTGCCAGAGATTCCTGGCCTTCAGCAGCGCTGGGGCGTCTCGGTGTTCCATTGCCCCTATTGCCACGGCTATGAGCTGGCGCGCGGCCGCATCGGCTGCATCGCCACGGGACCGATGTCGGCGCACCAGGCCGCGCTGCTGACCGAATGGGGCGACGTCACCCTGTTCACCAACGGCGCGCTGGAGCTGGACGCCAGCGCGCGGGCTGAGCTGGCCCGGCGCGGCGTTGCGATCGAAGCCACCCGGGTTGCCGCCGTGACGCGGCAGGCGACGGTGCAACTGGCGGATGACCGGACGGCCGACTTCGCCGGCCTGTTCGTCGCCCCTCGCAACATTCCGGCCTCTTCCCTGGCCGGGCAACTGGGGTGCGCGCTGGAGGATACGCCCTTTGGCCAGCAAATCCGCACCGACGCCACGAAGGAAACCTCGGTTCCAGGCGCCTTCGCCTGTGGCGACGCGGCGCGCGCGCCGCACTCCGTCTCGCTGGCCGTGGGCGACGGCGCATGGGCGGGCGGCCAGGTGCACCGCTCCCTGGTGTTCGACCACGCCGCGTAAACGCATTCCCCGGTTGCACGGCTTCCTGTTGCGCCGCGCCCCGACGCCGTCCAACCTGTCGCCGCGACAGGGCGCTGCGCGCGCCCGGCGCGACGGACGCGGATCAGCCGGCAGGGAGGCATTTCATGGAAAAGCGGGAACTGGGTCGTTCAGGCATTCACATTCCGCCGCTGTGCTTCGGCGGCAATGTTTTTGGCTGGACGGCGGATGGCGCCACCTCCTTCGCCCTCCTCGACGGCCTGCGCGAGGCGGGGCTCAATTTCATCGACACGGCGGACGTCTATTCGGTCTGGGCCCCGGGCCATGTGGGCGGCGAGTCGGAAACGGTGATCGGCGACTGGCTGGCGGCGCGCGGCGGCCGCGACAGGATGGTCATCGCCACCAAGGTCGGGGCGCAGCTGGCGCCGGACAAAAAGGGCCTGAAGCGCGGCTGGATTGAAAAGGCCGTCGAGGATTCCCTGCGGCGCCTGCGCACCGATTACATCGACCTCTACCAGTCGCATTTCGACGACCCGGACACGCCGGTGGAGGAGCCGCTGGAGGCCTACGCCGCGCTCATCAAGGCCGGCAAGGTGCGGGCCATCGGCGCCTCCAATTTTTCGGCGGAGCGCCTGGCGGCGGCGCTGGCCGCCAGCGACAAGGGGTTGCCCCGCTACGAAACCTTCCAGCCCGAGTACAATCTCTATGCCCGCGACAGCTATGAGGGACCGTTGCAGGAGCTGTGCGCCGCCGGGGGCCTGGGGGTGATTCCCTATTTCGCCCTGGCCGCCGGCTTCCTCACCGGCAAATACCGCTCTGAGGCGGATTTCGGCAAAAGCGCCCGTGGGGCCAGGTCGATCCAGAAATATCTCAATCCGCGCGGCTTCAGAATTCTGGACGCGCTCGACGCGGTCGCCGCCCGCCATGACGCGACGCCGGCGCGCGTCGCCCTGGCCTGGGCGATGGCGCAGAAAACCATCACCGCGCCCATCGCCAGCGCCACCAGCCTCAGCCAGTTGCAGGAACTGGTCGCCGCCTCGCAACTGCGCCTCACCGGCGCCGACCTCGGCGATCTCGACGCCGCCAGCGCCCGCTGACCCAGCCCAAGGCAACATGAGCAGGGGGGACATGATCATCCGGCAGAGGGCGTCTCCCGGGCGGCGCGCCCCTGCCTGATGGGACAGGCTTTCGCGGACAGCCGGACCTGTTCCGGCCATCCGCGCACCCCCGCGCTTCCTGCGCATCGACAACCCGACGCCCACGCCGCAAGGACGAAGGCGAGGACAAAAGCGAAGGGAACGGGAGCCAAGCTCCCCTCCCCGGCCAGTTCAGACGCGCGGCTTGCCCAGCGCGTCGGCGACCTCGTCCAGCACCGTCGCGTCCTCGATGGTTGCCGGCATGGTCCAGGTCTCGTCGTCGGCGATCTTCTTCATCGTGCCGCGCAGGATCTTGCCGGAGCGCGTTTTCGGCAACCGTCCGACCGTCACCACGGTCTTGAACGCCGCGACCGGGCCGATTTTCTCGCGCACCAGCGCCACCACTTCCTTCTCGATGTCGATGGGGCTCTGGGTGACGCCGCTTTTCAGCACGATGAAGCCGCAGGGAATTTCGCCCTTGATGGCGTCCTTCACGCCAATCACCGCGCATTCGGCCACAGCCGGGTGCATGGCGATGACCTCTTCCATGCCGCCGGTGGACAGGCGGTGGCCAGCGACATTGATGATGTCGTCGGTGCGGCCCATGACGAAGATATAGCCGTCCGCGTCAATGAAGCCGGCGTCGCCGGTGCGGTAATAGCCAGGGAAATCCTCCAGATAGCTGGAGCGGAAGCGCGCCTCGTCATGCCACAGGTTCGGCAGGCAACCCGGGGCCAGCGGCAGCCTGATCGCCACCGAGCCCATGGTTCCCGCCGGAACCTGCTTGCCGGCCTCGTCGAGGATCTGCACGTCGTAACCCGGCATTGGCACGCCGGTTGACCCATATTTCACCGGCAACTGGCCCAGCCCCACCGGATTGCCGGCGATGGCCCAGCCGGTTTCCGTCTGCCACCAGTGGTCGATCACCGGAACCTTCAGCACCTTTTCGGCCCACTGGATGGTTTCCGGGTCGGCGCGCTCGCCGGCGAGGAACAGGGTGCGAAAGCCCTTCAGATCATATTTGCTGACCAGCTTGCCCTCGGGGTCCTCCTTGCGGATGGCGCGCAGCGCCGTCGGCGCGGTGAACAGCGCCTTCACCCCATGCTCGGAAATGACCCGCCAGAACGCCCCGGCGTCCGGCGTTCCCACCGGCTTGCCTTCATACAGCACGCTGGTCGCGCCATAGACCAGCGGCGCGTAGACGATGTAGCTGTGGCCAACCACCCAGCCCACGTCCGAGGCGGTCCAGAACACCTCGCCCGGCTCGATGCCATAAAGCCCCTTCATCGACCAGTTGAGGGCGACCAGATAGCCGCCCGTGTCGCGCACCACGCCCTTGGGCTTGCCGGTCGTGCCGGACGTATAGAGCACGTAGAGCGGCGCCGTGGCGTCCACCGCCACGCAATCCACTGACTTGCCGGCGACCCGGGCCTTGTCCACCAGCGCCGCCCAGTCATGGTCGCGGCCCTTGCACAGTTTCGCCTCGGCCTGCGGACGCTGCAGGATCACGCAGGCGCCAGGCTTCGCCTCCGACATCTCCAGCGCATCATCAAGCAGCGGCTTGTAGGGCACAATGCGCGCGCCCTCGACGCCGCACGACGCCGCCAGCACCACCTTGGGCTTGGCGTCGGCGATGCGCGTCGCCAGCTCGCGGGCGGAGAAACCGCCGAACACCACCGAATGAATGGCGCCAAGCCGGGCGCAGGCCAGCATGGCGAACGCCGCCTCCGGCACCATCGGCATGTAAATGACGACCCGATCGCCCTTGCCGACGCCCAGATCATGCAGCACGGCGGCGAGCAGGGTCACCTCGGCCAGCAGACCATTGTAGGAAATCACCCGCTTCGCGCCGGTTACCGGGCTGTCATAGATGATCGCCGGCTGGGAGCCGCGCCCGCGCTCGACGTGACGGTCAACCGCGTTGTAGCAGGCGTTCAGCCGGCCGCCCTCGAACCAGCGGCCGTAGACGCCCGCGGCCGGGTCAAAAATCCTTGTCGGCCGCCGCATCCAGTCGATGCCCTGCGCCGCTTCCTTCCAGAACTCCTCCGGATGGCGCGTGGCGCGCTCCCGGACGTTGAAATAGCTGCTGGCGTTCGCTGGTTGCGCGCCCGCGGCTCCCGACTTCTGGACCACGTTGTTCCTCAGGGTTGGAGCGCGCCAAAGCAGCGCGCCCTGGGTAACGATGCGACGGCGCCAGGGGCAGGGCATCAAAGCCCGCGGCAAACCCGGGACCAGCCGCACGGTCGCCCGCGACCGGCGGCGGATATCCAACGTCTGGAAGCCGGCCGTCTCCGGCCAGGACCAGGCGTCGCCGCTGACGCGAACCATCCCGATCATATCTCCAGCCGTGCGCCAGCGCACCCTCAACCTGTGCATGACGCCCCCTGGCCGGTCGGGGTATGCCAAACCGTCCCTCGCGCCTTGCCCGGAAAACATTTTTCCGTTTCAACCTTCGCCGGATTGCCAGCGCGCGCGGAAACGTGTCCATTCCGCCAGAAAACGCCGTACTCCGGAGACCTGCCCCATGACGTCGATGTACGCTCGCGATCTTGATCGCGTCCCGGCGAATTTCCAGCCGCTCACGCCGCTGACCTATCTGGCGCGGGCAGCCGCGACGTTTCCGGAGCATGTGGCCGTCATTCATGGCGGCCTGCGGCGCAGCTATCGCGAGCTTTACGCCCGCAGCCGCCGCCTCGCCTCGGCCCTGCGCCAGGCCGGCGTCGGCCGCCTCGACACGGTTTCGGTCATGCTGACCAACACGCCGGAAATGGTGGAGTGCCACTACGGCGTTCCCATGTGCGGCGCGGTGCTCAATACCCTCAACACCCGCCTCGACGCGGCCATTCTCGCCTTCACGCTGGATCACGCCGAAACGAAGGTGCTGATCACCGACAGGGAATTTTCCGCCGTCGTGAAGGAGGCGCTGGGCCTGGCGAAAGTGGCGCCGCTGGTCATCGACGTTGATGATCCCGAGTTCGACGGGCGCGGCGAGCGCCTTGGCGCCCAGGACTATGAGGCGTTCATTGCCGCTGGCGACCCGGAGTTCGCCTGGGTGCACCCGGATGACGAGTGGGACGCCATCTCGCTGAACTACACCTCCGGCACCACCGGCGACCCCAAGGGCGTGGTCTATCACCATCGCGGCGCGGCGCTGCTGGCCATGGGCAATGTCATCAGCTGCGGCATGCAGAAGCATCCGGTCTATCTGTGGACGCTGCCGATGTTCCACTGCAACGGCTGGTGCTTCCCGTGGACGGTATCGGTCGTCGCCGGAACCCATGTCTGTCTGCGCCAGGTGCGCGCCAGCGCCATTTACGCCGCCATCGCCGACCATGGCGCCACCCATCTGTGCGGCGCGCCCATCGTCATGGCCACCCTGCTCAACGCCCCCGACGACGAGAAACGCGCCTTCAGCCACAAGGTCGCCTTCACCACCGCCGCCGCGCCGCCGCCCGAGGCGGTGCTGGCCGGCATGGCCACCGCCGGCTTCGAGGTCACCCACGTCTACGGCCTCACCGAGAGCTATGGCCCCGCCGTCGTCAATGAATGGCATGCGGAATGGAATGCGCTGCCGGCGGCGGAGCAGGCCACGAAGAAAGCCCGCCAGGGCGTGCCTTACCCTGTGCTCGACGGTCTCGCCGTGCTGCATCCGGACACCATGGAGCCCATGCCCGCCGACGGCGAAAGCCTTGGCGAGGTGATGATGCGCGGCAACGTCATCATGAAGGGCTATCTGAAGAACCCCGCCGCGACGCAAAAGGCCTTCGCCGGCGGCTGGTTCCACACGGGCGACCTCGGCGTCATGCACCCCGACGGCTACATCCAGCTGAAGGACCGCTCGAAGGACATCATCATCTCCGGCGGCGAGAATATTTCATCGATCGAGGTGGAGGACGCGCTCTACAAGCACCCGGCCGTCGCCAGCGTCGCCGTGGTGGCGAAGCCCGACGACAAATGGGGCGAAACCCCCTGCGCCTTTGTCGAACTGAAGCCAGGCAAGACGGCGACGGCGGAAGAGCTGCTGGACTGGTGCCGGCAAAACCTGGCCCGCTACAAGGTCCCGCGCGCCATCGTTTTCGCCGAGATTCCCAAAACCTCGACCGGCAAGCTGCAGAAATTCCAGTTGCGCGAAAAGGCCCGCAACCTGCCGTGAGGCCGGCAGCCCGCGCGCAACCGGCAGCCGGGATCGCGCGCGGGCGCCAAAGAAAAGGCCAATAAAAAAGGGCGCGGCGTAATGCGCCGAACCCCAAACTTGAAAGATCAGTTATATGCTCTTGCCGGGCGCCTGCCAGCACCCGCTGACCCATGTGCGAACCGGCTGCGGCAGCCGCGGACGACGGTCAGTGCAGGGAGGCCGCCGCAAGCGGCATATCCACCTGCTGGCGCAGACGCGCGATCTCGTCCTTCAGCTGCAGCTTTTTGCGCTTGAGCTCACTCAGGGCGATATCGGGCGTAGCCGGCTGCCTCCGTGCGACTTCCAGTTCCCGTTCAACAGCGCGATGACGCTTTTCCAGTTCGGACAGATGGGACTGCACGCTCATGGCGTATCCTTTCGTCGTTGCGGACGACGGAAGTGTGACATGCCGAAGATGGCCATTGGAAGGCCCCCATTCGGGCGCCAGCGCCGGCGAGGCGACGGCCATTCGCCACGCCGATCATGTCCCGACGCGTCCTTTTGGGAGGTTTCCGGTGATTCCCGCACGCTGCCCGCGCCATATCGGCGCTGCCCTTACGGACTGCCGCAGCGGCGCATCACACAATTGTGATACCTTGCCCTGCATGTCGCCGGCCCGCATAATCCGGCGGGGAAATTGCCCGGCGCAACAATCCGCGAACTCTCCGCAGCAGGCTGGAGTTTGCGCAGGCAGGAGTATGCCCAGGCTGGAGTTTGCCCGACAGGCTCCGGCACAACGATCCGCGCCAATCACGGGCAGCTACGACCTGCAGCTACGACCTGCAACAACGACCTGGATGCATGATGATCGAGTCCAACGAACCAGGCGCCGAACCAGCAACGATCGTCCTCCCCCCGAGGGCCGCGAACGCCGCACCGGAGGACGCCTCCGACCGGCTCGGGGTCGAGCTGGCGCGCCTGCGTCAGGAGCACCGCGACCTCGACGCCGCCATCGCCGCCCTGGGCGAAGCCGGCAGCGTTGACCTGCTGCAATTGCAGCGGCTGAAGAAGCGCAAGCTCCTGCTCAAGGACCGCATCCGGCGGCTGCAGGATGAGCTCACGCCGGACATTATCGCCTGAGGTTTTTCCAGGCCGCCGCTGTTCGCGGGCAATACCCCCCTGTCCGAAAAGACTTGACCCTTCGGCCGAAAAGACTTGCGCGCCGTCCAGGCTCCCGATAACAGCGCTTTTTCTGTGTGAGAGATCTTGATGGCCAGAAGCACGGGCGACAGATCCCGAAAGGGTGCTGACGCGGCGGTTCCCGTCGCGATTATCATGGGCAGCCAGTCCGACTGGGCGACCATGCGGCACGCCTCGGAAACGCTGGCGGCGCTTGGCGTCGGCCACGAAAGCCGCATCGTCTCGGCCCACCGCACGCCGGAGCGGCTGTATGACTTCGCCCGCGGAGCGCGCGACGCCGGCTTCAGGGTCGTCATCGCCGGCGCCGGCGGCGCGGCCCATCTGCCCGGCATGGCCGCGGCGCTGACGCCCCTGCCGGTGTTCGGCGTGCCGGTCGAATCAAAGACGCTGTCGGGCAAGGACAGCCTGCTCTCCATCGTGCAGATGCCAGGCGGCGTGCCGGTGGGCACCCTCGCCATTGGCAAGGCCGGCGCCATCAACGCCGCGCTGCTCGCCGCCGCCGTGCTCGCCCTGAACGACGCCGACCTCGCCGCCCGCCTCGATGCGTGGCGCGCCAGCCAGACCGCCAGCGTCGCGGAATTCCCCACGGACGACTGAAATCCATGCCAGCGGCGGCCGCCTCCCTGCGACGGCAACCGCCCCGATGAGATCCGAAACGTGATGCTGCAACCAGGCGCAACCATTGGCATTCTGGGCGGCGGCCAACTCGGCCGCATGATGGCCATCGCCGCCGCGGGCTATGGGCTGAAGGTTTGCGTCTATTGCCCGGACGCCGGCAGCCCGGCCTTCGAGGTGGCCGCCAGCCATATACAGGCGGCCTGGGACGACGAGACGGCGCTCGCGGATTTCTGCGCCCGCGTCGACGTCATCACCTATGAATTCGAGAACATCCCGGCCGCGACCGTCGCCTTCCTGATGGCGCGCAAGCCCATGGCCCCCGGCCTCGCCGCCCTGGAGACCTCGCAGGACCGGCTGACGGAAAAGACCTTCGTCGCCGGCCTCGGCATTGGGGTGGCGCCGTTCGCCCAGGTCGATTCGGTCGCCGATCTCGAAGCGGCGCTGGAGCGGCTGGGTCGCCCGGCGATCCTGAAGACGCGCCGCTTCGGCTATGACGGCAAGGGCCAGGTCCGCATCAACGACGGCGACAGCGCCGCTGCGGCATTCGCCGCCATTGGGGCGGCGCCGGCGATCCTGGAAGGCTTCGTGCCGTTCGATCGCGAGATTTCCGTTATCGCGGCGCGTAGCGCGACAGGCGAATTCGCCGCCTTCGACGTGTGCGAGAATGTTCACCGCCACCATATTCTCGACGTCACCAGCATCCCGGCCAGCATTGCCCCAATGGTGCAGGAAAAGGCTGTGGCGGCGGCGCGCGCCATCGCCGGAGCGCTCAGCTATATCGGCGTGCTGACCGTGGAAATGTTTGTGCTGGCCGATGGCGAAACGCTGCTGGTCAACGAAACCGCGCCGCGCGTGCACAACTCTGGCCACTGGACCATTGAGGGCGCCCGCACCTCACAATTCCAGCAGCACATCCGCGCCGTCTGCGGCTGGCCGCTGGGCGACGCCACGCGGCTTGGCCGGGCGACCATGACCAATCTGATCGGCGACGACATCGACGCCTGGCGGACGATTCTGGCCGAACCGGGCGCCAGCCTGCATCTGTATGGCAAGGCCGAGGCGCGCCCCGGCCGCAAGATGGGCCACGTCACCCGGATCATCCCGGAATAGGTCACGCGGAACTGTTCACGCTTGCGGCCTGACGGGCCGGGCCGGGTTGCCCACCACCGTGGCGCCGGCGGCCACATCGCGCGTCACCACCGCCCCCGCGCCAATGATCGCCCCGTCGCCCACGCTGACGCCAGGCGTGATGATCGCCCCGCCGCCGATCCAGACGTCGGCGCCAATGCGCACCGGCTTGCCGAATTCGATGCCTTTGGCCCGGCTGGCCGCGTCGCGGGGATGATCCGCCGCATAGATCTGCACCATCGGGCCAATCTGCGTGCGCGCGCCGACCGTGACGGCGCAGACATCGAGAATCACGCAATTGAAGTTGAGGAACACGCCGTCGGCCAGCGTGATATTGAAGCCATAGTCGCAATGAAACGGCGGCCGCACCACGGCGCCGGCGCCCACGCCGCCCAGCCGTTCGGCCAGCAGCGCCCGGCGGTCGTCCGGCGACGCCGCCAGGGCCGCGTTATAGCGCGCCAGCCAGGCGAAGGTCGCCCGCGCCTCGGCCTGCAATTCCGCATCGCCCGGATCATAGGATTCGCCAGCCAGCATCTTCTGTTTCTCGCTGCGCAGCATCACGGCCCACTCCTCTTTTCATCAGGCTGTTCTGGCCATAGACGCGGAGCCTGGCGATTTCGCGTCAGCCATTCCGGCCATGAGACGCTGATTCAGCGATTGCGCCGAACTGGCTCCAGAAACTCGCAAACACGTCATGCTCTATGGACACGATGGCGGTTATCTGGTACCGCAAGTCCAACGGCGCCATGTATCGTTCGCTCCGAACGGTAGCCTTTTTTCAATTCAAACACTGGGACGAATTCGCGTGCAGGTACTTGTCCGTGACAACAACGTCGACCAGGCCCTCCGGGCCCTGAAGAAGAAGCTGCAGCGGGAAGGCGTTTTCCGCGAGATGAAGCTTCGCGACCATTACGAGAAGCCCTCCGAGAAGCGCGCCCGCGAAAAGGCCGAGGCCGTCCGCCGCGCCCGCAAGCTGGCCCGCAAGAAGCTGCAGCGCGAAGGCCTGCTGCCGATGAAGGCGCGCGCCAGCCGCTAAGGCCCGCCAGCCGCAGCCATGATCGCTGCGGCCCTGCGTGTCCGCGCCAGTTTGCCGGGATGACCTGGCGGTTCAGCCGCCGGTCCGGATACAGATTTCGCAGACGCGTCTGACGGCCCCACGGGGCCGTTTGTCGTTTCTGGAACAGGGCCAACCTGAAACAGGCCCGGTCTGGAGCAGACAACCCGCCCGCGCCCGGCGAAAAAGCCCCGAAAGAGCGCCCCGAAAGAGCACCCTGAGAGAGCATCCGGCGAAAGAGCGCCCGGAGGGGCGCCAAGCGTGCGCCAGGAGCGCGGCCAGAGCAGATGGGCATGCGTGCCTTCGCCTATCCGGTGAGGCATATGGGCCCGCAACGCCCGGCGCCCGGCGTTTCGCCGCCGGCGCAGTCCGCCAGCCCAGCCCCTTTGCAGCCCGCCATTCCGGCGCCGTTTGTTAACCAGGTTCCGTCATATGCTGGGAGAATCCGTCCCGGACCGGTGTGCGACGCGGTCACGCCGCGCCACAAAGCACGCCTGTCGGGCGCCTGGTTCAGCGTCCGCCACATGCTCGCCCAGATTGGCTGCATGGACAATGAACCCGAGTTCAGTCTGATCGCCGGCAGGACAAGCGTCGCCTGCCGTATCTGTCGAGGGATCGCCGTGCCACTGTCCATGTCCAGACCAGCCGCCGCGGCCCTGTCCGCCGTCGCGCTCGCGCTCGCCCTCGCGGCCTGCGGCGAAACCGTCAATCCGCAGCGTTCGACCAATATCGCCGAGGTGGTGAACCAGGACCCGGCGGTGACCGGCGCCAATATCGGTTCGCTGAGCGAGGCGATCCGCGCCAATCCCAACGACGCCCGCGCCTACAATACGCGTGGGACGGCCTACGCCCGCACCGGCGACTATCGCAAGGCGATGGACGACTTCAACCAGGCCATCCGTCTCGATCCCAATGACGCGGCCGCCTACAACAATCGCGGCCTCGCCTATCGCCAGACCGGCAACAGCCAGGCAGCGGCGCAGGACTTCTCCAGCGCCATCACCGCCAACCCGAACTATGCGCCGGCCTACATCGCCCGCGCCAATCTGCGCCGCGCCCAGAACGATCTCACCGGCGCCCTGTCCGATCTCGACAACGCCATCCGCCTGAACCCTGAGTCGGCTGAGGCGCGGCATTCGCGCGGCCTCGTTTACCAGCGGCAGGGCAGCCACGCCCAGGCAGTGCAGGACTTCAGCTCCGCCGTCGACCGCAACCCGTTCGTGGCGGCCCCCTACGCGGCGCGCGGCCAGAGCGAGCTGGCGCTGGGTCACAATGACAAGGCGCTTGAGGATTTCAACGCGGCGCTGAACGTCAACAACAAGCTGGCGGACGCCTGGGCCGGCCGTGGCCTCGCCCAGGAAAAGCTCGGCAATGTCCAGGAGGCGCGCGGCTCGTTCAACAGCGCCCTCGGCATTGATCCGAACAATGAGGTGGCCCGCACCGCCCTGCGCCGCCTCGGCGGCTGACCCCGGAATCCGTCGGCTCCTGCAAAATCCGCCGGGGGCTGCAAAATCCGCCAGGGTCTGATGGAAACCGCCGTCAGGGCCCGGCAGGCTTCAGGCGCGCCTTGCCGCAAGCAAACTGCCCGGCTCCTCGAAAAAAAGCCCGGCTCCACATGGAGCCGGGCTTTTTTATCTGGAAGGTCGCCCCGCCTGAATGGCGGCGGGGCCCTGCGCGTCAGAGCAGGAACCAGGCCATCAGCACCAGAATGAGAATGATGGCGCCGACGCCCCACTTCGAACCCTTGAGGAAGCCCTCATAGGTGTTCTCATGCGCCGGATAGTCCATGTCCGGATGTCCGCCCGTCGTGACGGCGTTCGAATGGTTCGCCATGTTCCTGGTTTTCCCCGATTGAGAGCGTTTCGTTGTCGTGTGGCCGTCCGCGCGGCGGCGGACGCAAAAACTCAAAGCTGATCTAGCCGAAGCGCGGGCCGCTGGCAAATGCCCGTTGCGTCTCAGGCTCCGGGCTGGTCAAGCCCCGCCTGCGCCAGCGCCACTCCCTGCCGTTCGGCCAGCCCTTGCGGAGTGAAGCCGGCAATGGTTTCCGCGAACATCCGGTGAAAATTCAGCCGGGCGTCGAGGTGCAAAAACACCGCGCCCAGCCCCACCGCCGCCCGGTCCATGAAAACGAACTCGCGCGGTATCCTGAGCGGCCCCAGCTGTCGCAACGCCTGGTGCACCTGGAACGCCTCGCGCCGCCCATAGGCGCCGGGCGCGACGCCATCTGCAATGGTCCGCTCCCGATCGTCGAGCAACGGGCCGTAGATGAACCGCGCCCAGACGTTGAGCACCGCGATCACATCGGCGTTGAGGTTGGCGAAGCCCCACGTCTCATAGGCATGGGCGACCTGATCCGGCCGGTCATGCAGCAGGCCCTCGTACAGGGCGACGACGCCGCTGACGAAACGCGGCGAAAACACCCGGACGCAGCCATAATCGAGCAGATTGACGCCCTCCGGCTCGCCGGACGCGCCGGTGAACACGGTGTAATTGCCCGGATGCGGGTCGCCGTGGATGACGCCGAACCGGCCGAAGGGCCGCCACCAGGCGGCAAACATGGCCTCGGCCAGCCGGTTGCGAATCGCCTGTGCCTCATCGCGCCGCTCCAGCATCGGCCCGCCGTCGAGCCAGGTCAGGGTCAGCAACCGGCCGGTCGACAGCTCCGGCCGGACGCGCGGCGTGCGCACCTCCGCCACGTCGGCGAGCATGTGATTGTAGAGCGCCACATGCTTCGCCTCCCGGAGATAATCCAGCTCTTCCCGCAGACGTTCGGCCAGCTCCACGGCGATGTCGCGGGTGTCGATCGCCGCGCCCATGCGCCGGTGCAGCGCCAGCGCCACGTCGAGTTGCTTCAGATCGGCGGCGACGGCCGATTGCATGTCGGGATATTGCAGTTTGCACGCCAGAGCCTCGCCATCGGGGCTGCTGGCCCGGTGCACCTGGCCGAGGGAGGCGGCGGCCGCCGGGGTGAGGTCGAAACTGGCGAAGCGCCCGCGCCAGTCGGCGCCCAGCTCGGCCATCATGCGCCGGCGCACGAAGGCCGGTCCCATGGGCGGCGCCTGCGACTGCAGCTTCTGGAACTCCGCCGCATATTCCGGCGGAACCAGATCGGGAATGGCGGCGACCAGTTGCGCCACCTTCATCAACGGCCCCTTCAGGCCACCCAGCGCTGCGGCCAGCGCCGCAGCCTCAGCGGCCGGATCACCGCCGCGCAGCCGCGCCCCGGCGACGCGCGCCGCCGCCCCGCCAAGCCCGGCGCCAACACGGGCATAGCGCGCCATGCGGGCGCCGAAGCGGTTGCCTTCCCTGTCCTGCTCGCCGCTCACGCTGGTCCTTTCCATAAACCGGGGCCCTTTCTGTCACCCCGCCTCAGGGCAACACGGCTTCCGCCTCGATCTCCACGCTCGCGGCCGGATCAAGCAGCGCCGTCACGCCGACGATGGTCATGGCCGGGAAGTGCCGGCCCAGCGAGGCGCCCCAGGCCGCGCCAACCGCCGCGCCATGGGCGTTGAAGTCGCCAATTTGCGTCAGATACGCGCGCAGCGAGACGATATGCTCCGCCCTGCCGCCAGCCGCCTGCACCACCGCCACCACATTGGCCAGGGCCTGGGTGAATTGCGCGCCGAAATCCGCATCCGCCGCCACATGATGCGCCCCTGGCGCCACGCCGGTCTGGCCGGCGACGCGCAATGCGCGACCACCCGTGGTCACCACGCCCTGGGCGTAACCACGCGGACGCGGCCAGCCTTCCGGCAGAATTGCCGTGAATCCAATATCCGACATAGATTTCCTCCCGTATTTTTTCAGTTTTGAACGGTCTGCGGCAGGCCCGTTGGGCTTGGCGTCAGTCCGGCAGGCTTTCGAGTTCGGCAATGAAGCCCTCGATCATGCCAAGACCAATCTGCCAGAACGCCGGATCGGCGGCGTTGAGGCCGAAGGGGGCCAGCAGCTCCGAATGGTGCCTGGTGCCGCCGGCCGCCAGCATCTCCAGGTACCGTTCGGCAAAGCCTTCGCGGGCGTTCTGGTAGACGCCGTAGAGCGAGTTCACCAGGCAGTCGCCGAAGGCGTAAGCGTAGACATAGAACGGCGAATGGATGAAGTGCGGGATGTAGGCCCACCAGGCGCCGTAGTCGTCGCCAAGCCGGATCGCCGGGCCAAGGCTCTCCGCCTGCACCTCCAGCCAGAAGGTCGCGAGTTGCTCGCTGGTCAGTTCGCCCTGGCGGCGCGCCTCATGCACCTTGCGCTCAAAGCTGTAGAAGGCGATCTGGCGCACCACCGTATTGATCATGTCCTCCACCTTGGCGGCGAGCATGACCTTGCGCTCCTGCGGCGGCGCGGCGTCGAGCATGCGGCGGAAGGTGAGCATCTCGCCGAATACCGAGGCGGTTTCCGCCAGGGTCAGCGGCGTCGGGGCCATCAGCGCGCCCTGGCGGGCGGCCAGCACCTGGTGCACGCCATGGCCCAGCTCGTGCGCCAGGGTCATCACGTCGCGCGGCTTGCCGAGATAATTCAGCATCACATAGGGATGGGCCGAGGGCACCGTCGGGTGGGCGAAGGCGCCGGGCGCCTTGCCAGGCCGCACTGGCGCGTCGATCCAGTTCTCGTCGAAGAAACGGCGGGCGATGCGCTCCATCTCAGGGGTGAATTCGCCATAGGCCGACAGCACCGTATCGCGCGCCTCATCCCAGCGGATGGTGCGCTGCGCTGATTTTGGCAATGGCGCATTGCGATCCCAATAGTCGAGCTGCTCCTTGCCGAACCAGCGCGCCTTCAGGCGGTAGTAGCGGTGCGACAGGCGTGGATAGGCGTCGCGCACGGCGCTCACCATGGCGTCCACCACCTCGCGCTCCACCCGGTTGGCCAGATGGCGGGCGTCGGCCACGTCGCTGAAACCGCGCCAGCGGTCGGAGATGTCCTTGTCCTTGGCCAGGGTGTTGGTGATCAGCGTGAAGGTGCGGATATTGTCGGAGAACACCTTGCCCAGCGCCGCCGCGGCGGCCTTGCGCTTTTCAGGGTCGGCGTCCTGCAGCAGGTTCAGGGTCGGCTCGATCGACAGGCTGGCGCCATCGATCTCGAAACGCAGGGCCGCGATGGTCTCGTCGAACAGGCGGTTCCAGGCGCTGACGCCGGTCACCGATTTTTCGTGAAACAGCCGCTCCACGTCGTCTGACAGCTCGTAGGGCTTCTCCTTGCGCATGTCGTCCAGCCACGGGCGCCAGTGCGCCAGTTCCTGGCTGTTGCGCAAATGCCCCCAGGCCGCGTCGTCGAGGCGGTTCAGCTCCAGCTGGAAGAACAGCAGATGGGCGCTGGCCGCAGTGGCGCGCTCCTGGGCGTCGCCATAGAATTTGGCGTGGGCCGGGGCCGAGGTGTCGCCGAAATAGATCAGCCCGGCATAGGACATGATGCGGCCAAGCGTTTCGGAAATCGCTTCGAAGGCGCGGATCGCCCTGTCCAGCTCGCCAGGGCCGCCAGCCTCGCCGGCCAGCGCGGCGATGCGCCCGCGCCAGGCGTCGGCGAAATCGGCGCAGCGCCCTTCGATACTGTCGAAATCAGCCTTGAAGGCGTCCGAATCCATCCCCGGATACAGCGCCGAGAGGTCCCAGCGCGGCAGGTCGCCCAGTTCCGGCGCCACCCCGGCCCCGACCTTTTCGGGGCTGCGGGCGACGGACAAACTGCTCGTCACTGAAACGGCGCGCGACATCAACACTCTCCAGATCTCTTCCAGGACATGCAGCCAGCGAACCGGCGGCTGCGCCCCTAAGGTGGCGATGCCAACGCCATGTGGCAATGCGCTGGCGCACGGCGACGGAATCTTTGGAAAACCGCCAGAGCCGGACCCGGCGGCCGGCCGGCGCAGGCGCCGGCGCTGCGGCGCAACCGCCAGGAAGCGGCGCGCGACATATTCCGCCGGCAATCCGGGAAATCTGCCGACAGCGTTAACACGGACTTTACCGTTGTGCGCCAGCATGCCCCGTAACGACACATCCGACAGTCCGTCGGCACAATTGCGCAGCCGGTCCCCCGGTCCTGCGCGCGAACGCGGACAGAAGGACAGGGCAAAACTCCGGCCAGCCTGACCGGAGTTTCGCCCGGAGCATGAAAGCGACAGCCGCGAATGGCGATCCCGGTCATGGCGACACAGCCCAGCAACAGCGCGCCGCCCATCTGCGGCGAACGGTTTTCAGGTGAGCTGGCGAATCCGGCTTCCCTGACAAATCCGGCGCACGCCCGGCTGCCGGTGGGTGCGCCCGGCGACGACATGGTGCTGGTGGTTTGCGACGGACAGCCGGACCGGCAGTTGCGCGCCGCACTCGCGACCCTCGCCGCCCAGGAGCGCGTGGTCGTTTGGGTCGCCCCCGGCCTCGCGGCGGTACAGAACATCCTTGCCGCGCAGAACAGTTCCGCCGGACAGCCGGGCGGCCTCAGGGCCGTGGTCGCGGCCGACGGCGACGAGGCGGCGCCGGTGCTCGATCTGCTCGAAATTTTGCGGACGCTGGGCGTCAGCGCGCCGCTGCTGGCCGCCCCACCGCAATCGCCGTTCGACGTGGCGGTTCTACAGGACGCCGGCGTTGAATTTCTGGCTGGCGTCACGCCCGAGCGCCAGATGCGCAGCCTGCTGGAGCGGTTGCAAAACGCCCAGGGCGATGCGCCCGGCGGCCGGCGCGGCGAACGTCGCGCCGAACTGTCGCTGGACGATCTCGCCGCCGCTGGCGAAACCATGGCCCGGGCGTCCGCCCAGGGCCGGCGCGCCCTGCGCACCGGACTGCCGGTGCTGGTGGAAGGCGCGCGGGGCTCCGGAAAATTCACCCTGATCCGGGCGCTGCACGCCGCCGGCATGCGCCGCCAGCGCCCGCTGCGCCAGCTCGATGCGCCCATGCTGCGCGCGGGTCTCGACGCCGCCATCGCCGCCATGGGCGTCGACGTGGAGCGCGGCCTGATCAATGACGAGGCTGGCGGGTCGCTGTATCTGCGCAATGTCGATCGCTGGCCGGCGCCCGCCCAGGCGGCGCTGGCGGAATTGCTGCGCCGACGCGGCGCCCGCCACGGCCGCGTGACCGCTGCATCGCCGCTGCGCATTTTCGCCGGCTCGCGCCAGCCGCTGATTGACCTGGTGCGCGAGGGCCGGTTTCGCGAGGACCTGTATTATCTGCTGTCGGTCGCGCCGCTGACCCTGACGCCGCTGGCCCTGCGGCCGGAGGATATTCCGGGCATGGCCCAGGCCATGCTGGAGCGCCTGCGCGCCGGGCGCGCCGCGCCGCTGCAGCGGGATTTTCCCGAGGCTTTCAGCGACGCCGCCTTGCAGCGGCTGCAATCCGACGCCTGGCCAGGCAACGCCAGCCAGTTGCGGGCGCGGGTGCTGCGCGCCGCCCATGCGGCGTCTGGCCCCGTCATCACCGCCGACCACGTGGCGCCGCCGCGCCCCACGGACGCGCTGGCCGGCGACGCCGGCTTCTGGCTGACAGAGGACATGTCGGCGGACATGGCGACCGACGGCGGCGCGCTCCCGCCTGGAGCCTCCCCAGGTACTGGCGGCCAGCTTCACGACATTCTGGATATTTTTGACGGCCAGGGCGATCTGCGACCGCTGGCGGAGATCGAGGCTGGCGTCATCCGCTTCGCGGTGCGCCACTATCGCGGCCAGATGTCCGAGGTGTCCCGTCGCCTGGGGATTGGCCGCTCCACACTCTACCGGAAGCTGAAGGATCTGGACATGATGCCGGAGCGGGACGCGCTGGCGAATTGTGACGCGGCCAGAAGCTGGCCGGAAGGCGCGGCCGCCCAACGATCCTGAACGTATCCGACAGGTGCGCCGGGGTGATCTGACGCATGCCTGATTTACGTATTGCCAGGCGAATCAGCATCAATTCGCCGGACTGAAACATCGTCGGGACGGCGCCAGACCAAAGCGGCGCATGGATACACAAGGTTTGGGGAGCCGAGCTGGCATGACGCTGCGCGCTGACAGGTCGATACTGAGCGTTTTTGCCCTTGCCACGGCGCTGGCGGTGAGCGGCGTCGCCGGAGCACAACCCTATTCCCGGCCCATGCGGCCGGATGTGGCCCAGCCATGGTCCATGGATTCGCAGGATGCGCAGTCCAGCGACGACGATGCGAGGGATTGGAGAGGACAGGAGCCCCAGGGGCGGGATTTTCAGGAACAGGGGCCCCCGGAACAGGAGGCCCCGGAACAGGACTTCCAGAACCAGGAGCCCGAACAGTCGGAGCCGGAAGAGCGCGGGCAGGAAGAGCGCGGGCAGGACGGCCGGCGGGACCAGGACGACCGGCGGGGTGCGGCGCCAGATCATCCCGACGCGCGTCGCGACGACGACGGGGACCGGGGCTACGATCAGGAGCAGCCCCGCACGGACGCGCCAGACGACGGCGCTGACGACGTCAGCGATGACGACATGCAGCAGACCCTTCGGACGGACAGGTCGCAGCAGATCATCACCCTGTACCATGAGCCGCCGACGCCGCCGCTTGTCCAGACGCCCTCTGCCCAGGCGCCCTCTGCCCAGGCGCTCCTTCCCCACGCGCAAACGCCAGACCAGGCCCAGACGGGCGCACAGGCTGGCGCGGCGGCGGCAGGCGGCGACATCACCGCTTCCATCAGCCCTGCCCCGTCAATGGACGCCGCCCGCGACCAGGCGGCTCCCGCATCCCCCCTTCCGGGCGAAACGCCGAGGGCAAACGACGCCATGCGCCCCGCTGTCGCGGCGCCAGCCGACCCGGCGCCTGCCGGCGCACCCGGCGGCGCCAGACCTGTGGAGCCTGGGCAAGCAGCGTCGATCCCGCAGGGTGGATCCGCCTTCCCCGAACTTCCGCCGCCACCCGAAGTCGACGCCAGCGCGCTCCAGGCTGCTTCCCTTCTCGAGCGGGCCCGCGCCCTGCTCGAAACGCCGGCGGCCTTCGCCGGCAGCCGCCTCGACGCCGCCCAGCAGGCGGAATTGCGCAAATTCTATGCGGAGCGCACCGCCCCCCTGTGGATCGAACGCGGCCAGTGGACGGCCGCCGCACGCGCCGTGCAGGGCAAGCTGGAGCATGCCTGGGAAGAAGGCATGGAGCCGGCTGACTACCCCGCCGCGGATCTGCCCACGGTCGGCGCTACGCCAGACGTGCTCGCCGCGGCGGAAATCCGCCAGTCGGTCAATGCGGTGAAATACGCCCGCGACGCCTCCGGCGGCCGCATCGACCTGCCGCGCCTGTCGCGGCTGATCACGCCGAAGCTGGATTTGCCCGGCGCGGCCTCGGTGCTGAACCGTCTGGCCGACGCGGGGAAAAGCGCCGACGCCGACGCGCTGCTCGGCGATTACAATCCGAAACACCCCGGCTATGTCGCCCTGCGCGGCAAGCTGATCGAACTGCGCGCGGCCCGCCCGCCAGAGCCGCCCGTGGCGCGGGTCCCCGAAGGCCCGGCGTTGCGCGTCGGCATGAGCGATCCGCGCGTCTCGCTGGTGCGCAGCCGCCTTGGCCTGACGCCGTCCGAGGACGTGCTGTACGACGGAGCCCTGGCGACGGCGGTGGCGGAATTCCAGCGCCAGCGCGGCCTGAAGCCCACCGGCGTCCTCACCCGGCAGACCGTGGTGGCCATGGCCGGAGATCGCGTGCCCGCCGCCCAGGATGAGACAGCCCTTGTCGTCAACATGGAGCGCTGGCGCTGGCTGCCGCGCGATCTGGGTCCCAACTATATCTTTGTGAACATTCCGGAATACCGGATGCGCGTCGTGCGCGACGGTCACATGACGCATGAGGCGCGCGTGGTGGTCGGCAAGGCGGAAACGCCGACGCCGGTGTTCTCGGACACGATGCAATACGCCGTGGTCAATCCGTACTGGAACGTGCCGCCGTCGATCCTGAAAAAGGAGTTCCTGCCAGGGCTGGCCCGCGACCCGAACTATGCGGCCCGGCGCGGCTACGAGGTGGTGCGGCGCGGCAACAGCATCCACGTGCGCCAGCCGCCGGGCGAGCGCAACGCCCTCGGCCACATCAAGTTCATGTTCCCCAACGATCACGCCGTCTATCTGCACGACACGCCCTCGCGCGCCCTGTTCGGCCGGGACAGGCGCGCGTTCAGCCATGGCTGCGTGCGGGTCGACGATCCGCTGCGCTTCGCGGAACTGGTGCTGGGGCCGCAATGGCCGCAGACGCGAATCAAGAAGATGATCGGCCGCGGCGAGCGCACGGTGCGCCTGCAGGAGCCGCTGCCGATTCACCTCGCCTATTTCACGGCGTCGGTGGATGGGGCCGGCAAATTGCATGCCCGCGAGGATATCTATGGGCTGGACCGCCGCATGCAGACGGTCCTCAGCCAGACGCACCGCTGACCGGATCCGCCGCCCCGCCAGAGCCATGCGGCAATCGGGCGCCAGCCGCCCGTCCGGAAATGACACACAGGCGTCACACGGGAGGGCGCCCCAAAAAATGCCGTTACATCAATTGATTGCCAAAAAATGCATCACATCCGCTCAGGTTTATGGCGGGAAACGGCGAAGCAGGCTAACCTCGCGTTAAGGCTTCTGGTCGAAAAGTCTGGCGCAGGAATACACAATTGTGCCGGCGGCTTCCCTGCCCGGCGCAAGAACAGTCAGCTGGCCCAGGGGGCTGGTTATATGGCCGGTTATGGCCGGCATGCGGCGCGGATCGCGCCTGCCGGCCATCCATCAGGGGTGAACCAGCTTGTCGTTGCCACGGCTCCAATTTCCTTTCCGTCCTGTGGCCACCCGCGCGGCCAGCCTGTCCATCGCTGGCAGCGTCTGGCGGCGGATCAGCGGCCTTGTGGACAGGAGTGGATTCAGGCTGGGCCTCGGCGCCATCGCACTGGCGGGGGCAACGCTCACGGGCGCCTCCGAAACCCAGAACGCCATCGCCAACGGCGATACCCGCACCCTTACCCTGTATTACGCCCACACCAAGGAAACGATCTCCGTCACCTTCAAGCGCTTCGGCTCCTATGACCGGGCGGCGCTGAAGCAGCTCAACTGGTTCCTGCGCGACTGGCGGCGCGAAGAGCCCACCAACATGGACCCGCGCCTGTTCGACCTGGTGTGGGAGGTGCATCGCGAGCTTGGTTCGCGCGAGACGATCCATGTGCTCTCGGCCTATCGCGCGCCGGCCACCAACGCCATGTTGCGCCGCCGCTCCGGCCGCGTTGCCGAACATAGCCAGCACATGCTCGGCAAGGCGATGGACTTCTACCTGCCGGACGTGCCGGCGGCCCGCATCCGCGCCGCGGCCGTGCGTCTGCAGCGCGGCGGCGTCGGCTATTATCCATCGTCATACAATCCGTTTGTGCACCTGGACGTGGGCTCGGTGCGGGCGTGGCCGCGCCTGTCCTACGAGCAGCTGGCCAGCATTTTCCCGGATGGCAAGACCGTCCACATTCCGGCGAATGGCCGGCCGATGGCGCGCTATGAACTGGCGAAAGCCGAGATTCTCGCCCGGGGCGGCTCGGTAGCGGGAGCCACGGCCTACGCGGCGCAGGAAAACACGTCGAAGAAGGGTTTCTGGGCCAAGCTGTTTGGCGGCGGCTCCGATGAAGGCGAGGACGTCGCCGAGCAGAAGGCGATCGCCGTCGCGCCGCCTTACAAGCCGCGCACCGCGAAGGAGGCCGCAGCCACAGCCCAGCAGGTGGCCTGGGCTGAAGGCAACCAGACGACTGGCGACGCCGGCCTGCTTGGCTTCTTTGGCGGCGGCAAACAGCAGCAGGCCCAGCAGGTCGCCGTGGCGGCGCCGCCGCCGCCTTCCGCCGATCGCCTGCCGCCGCTGGAGCCACAGCCGAGCCGCATCGCCGAGATGGCGCCCGTGCCGGCCTCGCGCCCGCAGGATCCTGCCTCGCTGGCCGCCATGCGGCCTGACGACGACGGCCAGCCGGAAGCCAGCCCGCAGATGGGCATCGTACCGCTGCCGCCACGCCGCCCGGACGATCCGGAACTCAATATGGCCACCGCCGCGCTCAGCACCGACGCCGTGGCCGCCAACACCATCGACGCCGCCATGGCGCCGCTGCCGCCGGTTCGCCCCAGGGGGCTTGGAAACGTGGCGGGAACCGGAGAGAACACGGCCCAGGACGACGCGCAGGACAGCGCGCCTGAAGCCCCGGCCGTGGCGACGGATGACGCGGCGCCAGCCGCTGTCGCCTCCGCGCCATTGCCGCCAGCACGCCCCGCCGATCTTGCCGGGCCATCGCCCGAAGCGCGCGCCGTGGCCGCCATTACTTCAGGACGGCGCAAACCGGCCGTGGCAAGCGACGCGCTCGCCTACGCCGCGTCGCCCGAGACGACTTCGGCCCTGTCGCCGTTGCCGCCGCAGCGCCCCATGGAGTTGCGCGGCGCAGCGGCAGCTCCCAGGGCAGGCGCCTCTGAACGCCCTTCCGGAAAGGCTGAAAAGAAGCAGCCCGCGGCCCGCAACGCGCCGGCGACGGAAACCCGGCGCCAGCCTGAAACGGCGGCCGCCACGCCCCCCCGCAAACCGGAAAAGACCGGCGGCAACCTGCCGGATCGCATCGCCAACGCCTACTCCGACACCACCTTCTCCAGTGAGGCGGACAAGGATGACACGGGCGCCGCATTCGCGCGGGCCCTGCTGGCGCGGCGAAAGGTCGACTGACCCCGCGCGGCGGCGAGACGCAAATTCCGCAAGCTGCGCTCCGAACAAAAAAACCCTGGCCAACCGGCCAGGGTTTTTTTGCTGCAGCCAGCGCAAGCGCCGGAGCACGCGTCACGGGGACCCTGCGCTCCCGGAAAATCTCATGACGAAGTTTATGGCCATGTTTCCGGGAAGCCGTGGGCTCACGCCATGCCGAGCGCCTGAAGATAGAGCTCCAGGATGGCTTCCTCTTCCTGGCGCTCCGCCTGGTCCTTCTTGCGGATGCGCAGGATCTGGCGCACGGCCTTGGCGTCGAAGCCCCGCCCCTTCAGCTCGGCGAACACTTCCTTGATGTCGCCGGCGATGCCCGCCTTCTCTTCCTCAAGCCGTTCGAGGCGCTCGATGAACTGCTTCAGCTCGTCTGCGGCGACGCCGGAGTCGGCGACGTCGGCCATGCCGGGATTGCTCATGGGTGTCCGGTTTCCTTGTCTGGGTGACGGCGGGGCCGGCGCGCCAGCTGGCAGGCCAGGCGCCAGAAACGCCGTCGGGCCGGGAGCGCGCCCGGCCAGGTGATGACGCGGTTATATACTGCGCCAAATAAATCGAATCCGTTAATCACGGCGCCCCCCGAAACGGGCAAGCTCCAGGGCTACGTCCTCCGGGGCGACTTCGCCGCCGGCCTCCCCTCCCGGAAAAAGCAGGCGCTGTCATGGCGCCGCGACGACGCAACTTCAGTCTGGCCGCGCAGCCGCCCGAAAGGCATGATGCGAGCAGGCGATTCGTCCCGCCGGCATCAAACGCCCGTTTTCCGGGAGCATGCCAGGCGCCACATATTCGCCGCCGCCCTGGCGCAGCTTGCGCCTTGCCCTCCAGCCTGCGGAGTCTTCCGCTCCGGTTGTCATTTCGCCGTCCCTTTTTCCTGTCAGGTTTCAGCGTGGAGCCGTTTGCAATGTCGTCGCCAGGTCTTCCGGCAAAAGCCATTCGCGCGGGCGCCCGCATGGCGCTGTGTCTGGCTGTGACGGGGGGCGCGCTGGCGCTGACATCCGGCGCCGCCCGGGCGGACCTGCGCATGTGCAACATGACGGGCAGCCGCATCGGCGTGGCGCTGGGGTATCGCGACGCGCAGGGATGGATCACCGAAGGGTGGTGGAATCTCGGCGCGAAAGGTTGTGAAACCCTGCTGCGCGGTGCGCTCGCCGCCCGCTTTTACTATATATATGCGGTCGATTATGACCGCGGCGGCGAGTGGTCCGGCAAGGCCTTCATGTGCACCCGCGACCGCGAATTTTCCATTCGCGGCGTCGAGAACTGCCTGGCGCGGGGCTATGACCGCAATGGCTTCTTCGAGGTGGACACCGGAGAGCAGAAGAGCTGGACCATCCAGCTGACCGACACGCCAAGGACGCCGGAGAATTCCAGATGAGACGTATGCGACGGGTCAAGGTTGTCGCCACATTAGGCCCGGCTTCTTCCACCGCAGACAGGATCGAGGCGCTGTTCCGCGCGGGCGCGGACATGTTCCGCATCAACATGAGCCACACCTCCCGCGACGCCTTGCGTGAGCGCGTCAACGACATTCGCGCCGTGGAAGCGCGCGTTGGCCGCCCCATCGGCATCCTCGCCGACCTGCAGGGCCCCAAGCTGCGCCTCGGCGTTTTCGCCGGCGACAAGGTCAATCTGGACCGGGGCGCGGCCTTCACGCTGGACAACAGCGACGCGCCCGGCAATGTCGACCGGGTCAAGCTGCCCCACCCGGAAATTCTCGACGCGCTCGACGTCGGCCACCGCATCCTGGTTGATGACGGCAAGGTCGAGCTGGTGGTCACCGGCGTGAAGCGCACGAAGCAGAAGACGGCTGTCGCCACCACGGTCGTCGTGCCGGGAACCGTGTCCAACCGCAAGGGCGTCAGCCTGCCGGACACCACCATTCCGGTCTCGGCCCTCACCGACAAGGACCGCTCGGATCTCGATGCGGCGCTGGAATGCGGCGTCGACTGGATCGCCGTGTCGTTCGTGCAGCGCCCCGAGGACGTGGCCGACGTCAAGAAGACGGCGCGCGGCCGCGCCCTGGTGATGGCCAAGATCGAGAAGCCGCAGGCGGTGACCCGCCTTGACGAGATTTTCGAGCTGGCTGACGGCGTCATGGTGGCGCGCGGCGACCTCGGCGTGGAAATGCCGCTGGAGCAGGTGCCCGGCATCCAGAAGCAGATCACCCGCATGGGCCGCCGCCTCGGCAAGCCGGTGGTCGTGGCCACGCAGATGCTGGAATCCATGATCAGTTCGCCGGTGCCGACCCGCGCCGAGGTATCGGACGTGGCCACGGCCGTGTTCGAGGGCGCCGACGCGGTGATGCTGTCGGCGGAGAGCGCCGCCGGCCAGTTCCCGGTTGAGGCCGTCTCGACCATGAACCGCATCGGCGAGCAGGTGGAAAGCGACCCCAACTTCCGCACCATCATCACGGCGCAGCGCACCCAGCCGGAATCCACTGGCGCCGACGCCATTGCCGCCGCGGCCCGCACCATCTCCGAAACGGTGGACATCCGCACCATTGTGGCGTGGACGGCTTCCGGCGCCACCGGCCTGCGCATCGCCCGCGAGCGGCCGCAAACGCCTATGATCGCCCTGACGCCGCGCCACACCACCGCCCGCCGCCTGGCGGTGGCGTGGGGCGTGCACGCGGTGGTGACTGAAGACGCCCATGACGTGGACGATATGACCGAGCGCGCCTGCGCCCTCGCCTGTTCGGAAGGCTTCGCCGCCCCGGCGGACCGGGTGCTGATTGTCGCCGGCGTGCCCTTCGGCTCCCCCGGCGCCACCAACATGCTGCGCATGGCCTTCATCGGCTCCACCGGCAAGGGCGCGGCCTGACGCTCTCCAGGCGGCGCCAGGCGCTTCCTGCAAGGACAAGGGCTTCCTGCAAGGACAAGGCTCTTCATGCAAGGACAGGCGTTTCCCGCAAGGAAATGTGGCGCGTTGATCCGGGCTTTGCCGGTGGCGGGGGCGTCAGCGTCGTCGCGGTCCGGCATGCCGGCGGCGCCCATCATGCCGGCGGCGCCCATGCCATGGCGCTTTCCGGTCAGACGGCATCGTCCGACCGACCAGAAGTCGCTCAAAGCAGACGTTCCCATGGCCAGGCCACACTGCCCGGCCATGGGCTGCCAAGATCCGTCCCGACAATCGTTGCGGCGCCGAAGCGGCTACAGATCGCGCCCGTCCACGTCCGGCGCCAGCCGGTCGACGCGCTGCTTCAGTTCTGGCTGGAACGGATTCAGCGCCAGTGACCGGCGCCAGGCCTTCAGGGCGTTGCGGCTGTCCTCATTGCGGCTGAAAATCACGCCGAGCGCGGCCAGCGCCTGATAGTGGCGCGGCTCCAGCGTCAGGGCGCGCTGCAGGTCGACGGCGGCCCGCTGGTCATCGCCCAACAGGGTGAACAGGGCGGCGCGGCGGTTCCAGGCCTCGGCCCAGCCAGGGCGCAGCACGATTACCCGGTCCAACAGCTCCACCCCCAGGGCATGATCGCCGCCCAGCGTCGCCACCACGGCCCGCCGCATCAGCAGGTCGGCCGTGGCGCTGCCCGAGCGCAGCCACTGCTCCTCGATGCGGCGCGCCACGCCCGCGCCCTCCTCCTCGTCGGTAATTTTGCCGAGGCGTTCGAACAGGCGGTCAACCTGGTCGCCGTCGGGGCGCGGCGCGGCCTTCCCGGCCGTGGCGCCGGCGCCGTCACCGGCAGCCCTGGCCACTGGCGCACCGCCAGCCAGCAGGACGCAGGCCAGCATGATGGCGCATGGAGCGACGTGAAATGGGGAAACGCGGGATCGCAGGGTCATGGGCCGATCATACGCCAGCGCCCGGAAGCCGTTCAAGCAACGCCGCCATCTCTCCGCGAGGCCCACGCCGCCCGGATGAGGCCGGGCAGACGTAAACAGGGAAGACGCAAGCGGGGCGGCAGGGACCATGGCGCGCGAAAGCCGGCCAGGGAAGAACCAGACTGCGGCGGGCAACAAAAAACGCCCGCGCGGGGCGCGGGCGTCATGAAAGCGTATCTGGCGCGCCGGCTTTGCCCTGACGGGCTTGCCTGCGGCGGCCAATCAGCCCTGACGGACCTTGTAGCGCTTCTGGGTCTTGTTGATGATGAAGACGCGGCCCTTGCGACGAACGAGCTGGTTGTCGCGATGGCGGCCGAGCAGGGCCTTCAGAGAATTGCGGACCTTCATGTTCCGGTTCCTGTATGGCGCGACGCAACCGCCTCGCCGGTTGGCGCATTTCACAGAAAGCGCCTTGCGTCGCGAACCATGAAACACGTCTGACTGGGTTCAAAGCCCCGGCGGCCGGTTGCGGCCTCACAGTGCTTTAATGAAATGGTGGGCGCGACAGGGATTGAACCTGTGACCCCTACGATGTCAACGTAGTGCTCTCCCGCTGAGCTACGCGCCCATTTCCGTCGCTGTCTGCCTCAAAAGAGAGACCATGACAAGTCATCCGGAAAGGAATTTTTATCACCAGCCTGTGGCCCGCCTTGCGACGATCCCGCCTGCTGGAGCCTTGCGGAGCCGGGCGCTCAGCAAGTGAGTGGGCTAATAGCCCCTCCCCGGACCGCTGGCAACACCCCCCGTGTTGATAACTTCATATCGCCAGGGAAAACTGCCAGGAAAACGTCCCGGAAAACTGCGCGGCCAGGAAATTCACGCCGCCAGCATCTTCTCCACCTCGGCCACCAGATCGCGCAGGTGGAACGGCTTGGAGAGCACCCGGGCGTCGCGCGGCGCCTGCGAATCCGCGTTCAGCGCCACGGCGGCAAAGCCGGTGATGAACATGACCTTGAGATCGGGATCGAGCTCGGTGGCGCGGCGCGCCAGCTCGATGCCGTCCATCTCGGGCATGACGATATCGGTCAGCAGAAGTTCGAACGGCTCCTCGCGCAGCCGGTTGTATGCCGAAAGACCGTTGTCGAATGACGCAACTTCATAGCCGGCGTTTTCCAGCGCCTTGACCAGGAAGCGACGCATGTCGTTGTCGTCTTCAGCCAGCAGGATCTTGTTCATCATCGGGATCACATGTCGCCCATTGTCTCGCTGCAGGTTTTAACCACATCGTCGTAAAGAAGCGGTGAATTTTCGGCGCCGCCGCAAAAACGCCCACTGCGCGCGCCCCGCGACGGCCTCCAGAGCGGGCCATGCGAACGGCCATCCCAAAGAACCATCCCGCCCCGGAGCGCGACGCGCCCGGAGCGACCCTGCGGTTTGGCTGTTCGCCCCGAACCGGCGCGCGCTCCCCATGCCGCGCGGCATGAGCGCTTCCGGAAAAAGCTCTATGGACAAGCCGGCGCGACTGCAGTCCACTATGGCGGCGACAAGATGCCGGCGCGCCGCCGCCCCGCCCGAATGGCCGCCAGATCCCCGGCCAGGCGGTCCTGCGGGGCCGCGTCGCCCATATTAACGCCGTTTTCCGGTTCAAGCCGTTTTCCGGCCCGGCCGCCGCCTGCAGGACCTGATGCATGCCCCTTGAAACGGAGCCCGTATTCGATCCCCCGTTCGTGGTCACGGAACCCTTGCTGCAAGTCGCGCCCGTGGTGTTCAACGCGCCCCATTCAGGCCGCGACTATCCGCCGGAGTTCATCGCCGCCAGCCAGCTCGATGCGCTGGAGCTGCGACGTTCGGAGGATGCGTTTGTCGATCTGCTCGCGGCGCCAGCGGTGTCGCTGGGCGCGCCGCTGCTGCACGCCTGTTTTCCCCGCGCCTTTCTCGATCTGAACCGGGAGCCATGGGAGCTGGACCCAGCGATGTTCAGCGCGCCGCTGCCGGCCTGGGCCAACACCCGCTCGCCGCGCGTCGCCGGCGGCCTCGGCACCATCCCGCGCGTGGTGGCGGAAGGGCGCAACATCTGGCGCGAACGCCTGCCGCCTGAAGCCGCCCTGCATCGCATCGACACCCTGTACAAACCCTACCACCGCGCCCTGCGCCGGCTGCTTGCCCGCACCCAGCGGCAGTTCGGCGTCGCGGTGCTGGTCGATTGTCACTCCATGCCGTCCACCAGCACGCCGCGCCGTCTCGGCGGCACGCCGGACATCGTGCTGGGCGACCGCTATGGCTCCAGTTGCGCCCCGGCGATCATGGATGCCCTGGAGCAGGGCTTTGCTGACGCCGGCTATCGCGTCACCCGCAACGCCCCCTATGCCGGCGGCTTCATCACCGAGCATTATGGCGCGCCGCTGGCCGGCCGCCATGCGGTGCAGATCGAGATCAACCGCTCGCTCTACATGGATGAGCAGCGCATCGAGCCCGGGCCTGGCTGGGCCAGGTTCAGCCGCAATCTGCTGGGGGTGTTCGCCAGCTTCCTGCCCATGCTCACCGCCAGCCTGCCAACGCAGCGGCTCGCCGCCGAGTAGCCGCCAGTTCCAGACGCCCGGCCCCCAGACGCCTGACATCGCAATTTCATCACCGCTATGGCATGAATGGCGCTGGCGCAGCCGCATGCGCAGGACCTGCCCGCCCGGGGCCGGATCGCCATGGAGCGCGGCTGTCAGAAGACCACGTTGCAGCGCGCCGGCCGGCGCGACCCAACGCCGGCGCCGGGGGAGAAAGACAGCATCGTGACGGCCATTGATTTCGCCGCGTTCGTGAACGACCTCGCCGATCTGTCGGCCCGCACCATCGCGCCATTTTTCCGTTCGGCCATGACCATGGAGAACAAGGCCGGCCATGGCGCCTTCGATCCGGTGACCGAGGCTGATCGCGCCGCCGAGGCGGCGATGCGCGCCCGCATCCGCCAGACGTTTCCGGCCCATGGCATCGAGGGCGAGGAATATGGCGACGAGGGCTCCTCGTCCGAATACGTCTGGGTGCTCGACCCCATCGACGGCACCTCGGCCTTCATCAGCGGCCTGCCGCTGTGGGGGACGCTGATCGGCCTGAAGCGCAACGGCGCGCCGGTCTATGGCATGATGTGCCAGCCGTTCATCGGCGAGAAGTTCTACGGCGACTGCGGCCAGAGCCGCTATCAGCGTGGCGCCGCGACCAGGGTGATCCGCACCCGCCGCTGCGCCTCGCTGGCGGAAGCAACCCTGTCCTCCACCTCGCCGCACCTGTTCAGCGCCACAGACGCGGAAGCCTTCGGCCGGGTGCGCGACGCCGTGCGCCTCACCCGCTATGGGGCGGATTGCTACGCCTATTGCCTGCTCGCCGCCGGCCACATCGACCTGGTCATAGAAGCAGGCCTGAAGCCGTGCGACATCGCGCCGCTGGTTCCCATCATCCAGGGCGCTGGCGGCGTGGTCACCACCTGGGACGGCCAGCCGGCCACCCAGGGCGGGCAGATCATCGCCGCCGGCGATCCTGCCATCCACGCGGCGGCCATGCGGCTGCTGGCCGGCGCCGCCTGACTGCGGCCGCCAGGCGTCAAACCAGGCAACAGACCTCCAGAAACAATACTTCCAACCAGTAAAAACAGGGGAAACCGCCCGTGAGCACCGGCTGCCTTTTCTGCGCCATCACCGCTGGAACCATTCCGGCCCAGATCGTCTGCGAAAGCGAAAATCTTGTCGCCTTCCTCGACATCCAGCCCGTGCGCGAGGGGCACACGCTGATCGTCCCGCGCCAGCATTACCCGTTCTTCGACGACATGCCGCCGGAACTGGCCGCCGAGATTGTGGCCATGGGGCAGAAGATCGCCCGCGCCCAAAAGGCGCTGTACGGGGTGGCGCGCGCCGGCTTCCTGTTCACCGGCGTGGACGTGCCGCACGTCCACGCCCATGTGGTGCCGATGCACGAGACCACCGACCTCACCTCACGGCGTTACATCGCCGAGGAAGAGCTGACGTTCCGCCCCACGCCGCGCGCCACCCCGGAGGAATTGCGCGCCGCTGGCGAAAAGCTCAAGACCGCGCTCCATCCGGCCTGATCCTGCGGAGGCGGGACCTCCCACGCATCAGGTTGCGCGACGCGCGCCGCCGCCGGCTCAGGCTGCGCCGCCTTCCACGCCGAGGGACTGCGGCGCGAACTCGGCGGCGCTTCCGGGAATGAAGGCGTCGAAAGCCGCGAAGAAGGCGGCGCGAATGTCATCGCGCTCCATCAGAATTTCGTGCCGCGCCTCCGGCAGCACGATCGCCCGCCCGGTTTTCAACCGCAGCGCCAGCCGCTCGACCGCCGGGGTGGAAACGATGCGATCGGCGCCGGCGGCGACAATCAGCACCGGCGTGGCGATGGCGCGGGTGAAATCCGGCGTCGCCATGTCGGCGATGCAACGGAAAGCGGCGTTCAGCCAGCCCACGGTGGGATCGCCAATGCCAATGTCCAGCCCGGCCTCGCGCGCCGCCGCCAGCAAGGCGGCGTTGCGGGCGTAACGCCCGGCGTCGCCGGTCAGCGGGTTGCCCTCGAACGGCTTCATGGAAATCGACTGGGCGCCGCCGCCAGGAATCCACGCCCGCGCCAGCCCCGCCATGCTCAGGGCGCGGGCGAGGCCGCGCGCCGCGCCCGGCGCCACGGGCAGGGCAATATCGACCATCGGCGCGCTCAGCGTCACCCGGGCGAAACGGGTGAAGCCATGAGCCAGCGCCTGGAGCAAGATGGCGCCGCCCATGGAATGGGCCAACCCGAACAGCGGGCGCGGCCAGTAGTCCGGCACCGCCTGGGCGACAACCGCCTCCAGATCGTTCCTGTACAGATGAAAATCCGCCACGTGCCCCTTCGAGCGGTTAGGCAGGTCGCGATCCGACAGTCCCTGGCCGCGCCAGTCGAAGGTCACCACGGCGAAGCCACGGCGCAGCAGGTCCTCGATGGTTTCGGCGTATTTCTCGATGAACTCGGCGCGCCCCTGCATCAGGCAGATGGTGCCCTGGGGAGCCGGCATCCGATGCGGGTCGAGACGGGCCGGCCAGCGGACCGCCCGCAAGGTCTTGCCATCCCTGGTGATGACGCTGAGCGCCTCGTGGCCATCAGGCAGGCGATAACCTGCGGTTTCGGCAAAACGCCATCCCTCGGTAGCCATGAAAACGTCGCCCCCGGCGCAACCATGTTGTCAACACTACTTGAAATACCGCCATTGGGCGCCGAACTGAAGGGAGCGCAGGCCACAGTGGCTGTGCAATCCCTGCCTGTCCGCGCTCAAACGAGGCGGACTGCATGTCGCTCACAGGAGGATATGCCATGCGACACTTCGATCTCTCCCCGCTTTATCGCTCGACCGTTGGTTTTGACGGCGTGTTCAACATGCTCGACAAGCTCGCCGCCGTTGACGGCGTCTCGGGCTATCCGCCGTACAATATTGAGCGGACTGGCGAGAACGCCTACCGCATCACCATCGCCGTCGCCGGCTTCACCACGGACGAGCTGTCGCTTGAACTGAAGGAAAATACCCTGACGGTTCGCGGCGAGAAGGCGCCGCCCGCCGCCGACGCCCGCACGGAATTCCTGCATCAGGGGATCGCGGCGCGCGCTTTCGAGCGGAAATTCCAGGTGGCCGACCATGTGCTGGTGACCGGCGCCCGGCTCGACAACGGCCTGCTTCATGTTGAACTGGTCCGCGAGATCCCGGAAGCCAAGAAGCCGCGCATGATCCCGATCGCCGCCAGCGGCAGCCCGGCGCGCGACCTGAGCCCCAGCCTGCAGGCAGGCGCGGAAGCCGGCAAAACGCCGCGCGCGGCGCACTGATCCGCCATTTGCCAGTTCTGCCTGGAGCCTGCGTGGCTCTGGCTGTCGGGCGCCCCGGTTCCGGGGCGCCTTTTTTTGTATTTGTCTGCACAAAACTTGTGCTGACATTCTTCGCCCCACATATCTTGTGTGTAGTCTGGAAATCTGCCAAAGTGCGTTTAGGACAGTGCTACTGTCCATTATCGGGCGCAGCAGGCGCTCCTTTGGCGAGGCAGATCGGCGAAGCTATGAACGCGGCTGAGCGAAAAAGCCTGGAAACTACCATCCGCACCGAGCGGATCGCTGACGCACGCGTGGCCTGACCGGATCAACGGGCCCGCGAGGAGCGGGCGCAAGGCCAGAGCGACCGACCCTCGATGACTGCCGCCTGCAATGGACATCTCCAATGTCCGGCGTGGGACCAATCTGGCGTTGAGCCGCCGCTTGCCGGCGGCGCAAGAGTTTTACGTCGAGGGCCAGCACAACATGCGCGACAATCCAGGCCGTTTCGCCAGCACGAACGATAACGCCAGCCTCCCCGCCGCGGCTGGCCCTGCGCGCAGCGTCGACGCCGCCGCGCTGACGACCCGTCGCGTCACGGATCCGGGCTTTCCGGCCCCAGCTGGCCTCTACGACCCCGCCAACGAGCACGACAGTTGCGGCGTTGGCTTTGTCGCCAGCATGCACAACCACCGCACGCACGACATTGTGCAGCATGGCCTGTCGATCCTGAAGAATCTGGAGCATCGCGGCGCCGTTGGCGCGGATCCCAAGGCCGGCGACGGCTGCGGCCTGCTGCTGCAGATGCCGCATGACTTCTTCGCCGCCGTCTGCCCGCCGCTCGGCATCCAGCTGCCTGGCCCTGGCGACTACGCCGTCGGTCACTTCTTCATGCCGCGCGACGCGGACGGCAAGAAGGAGATCGAGGCGATCGTCGCCGACAAGGTCGCCGCCGAAGGCCTCGCGCTGCTCGGCTGGCGCGATGTGCCGGTCGACAATTCCGGCCTTGGCTATTCCGTGCTGCCGACCGAGCCGCACCACCGTCAGGTGTTCATCGGTCGCGGCGCCGACATGACTGCGGGCGAGACGGGCGCCGACGAATTCGAGCGTCGGCTGTATCTGGTTCGCAAGGTCATCTCCAACGCCATCTATGACCGTCAGGACCCGCGCATGGCCGGCTATTACGCCGTGTGCCTGTCGTCGCGCACCCTGATCTACAAGGGCATGCTGCTCTCCAACCAGCTTGGCGACTATTACAGCGATCTCAACGATCCGCGCATGACCTCGGCCATCGCGCTGGTGCACCAGCGCTTCGCCACCAACACCTTCCCGACCTGGTCGCTGGCCCACCCCTATCGCATGGTGGCGCACAACGGCGAGATCAACACCGTGCGCGGCAACGTCAACTGGATGGCGGCGCGGCAGGCTTCGGTGTCGTCGCCGCTGTTCGGCGAGGACATCTCGAAGCTGTGGCCGATCTCCTACGAAGGCCAGTCGGACACCGCCTGCTTCGACAACGCGCTCGAATTCCTGGTGCGCGGCGGCTATTCGCTCGCCCACGCCATGATGATGCTGATCCCCGAGGCCTGGGCGGGCAACCCGCTCATGGACGACGAGCGTCGCGATTTCTACGAGTACCACGCCGCCCTGATGGAGCCGTGGGACGGCCCCGCCGCCATCGCCTTCACCGACGGGCGCCAGATCGGCGCGACGCTGGACCGCAACGGCCTGCGTCCGGCCCGCTATTTCGTCACCCGCGACGGCCTCGTGGTGATGGCCTCGGAAATGGGCGTGCTCACCTTCCCGGAAGAGGACATCGTCGAGAAGTGGCGCCTGCAGCCAGGCCGCATGCTGCTCATCGACCTTGAGAAGGGTCGCATCGTCTCCGACGACGAGATCAAGAAGGAACTGGCGACCATCCACCCCTACCGGGAGTGGCTGGAGCGCACCCAGATCGTTCTTGAGGACCTGCCGCCGGTTGAGCCGCGCGCCGCGCGCGCCGACGTCGCCCTGCTCGATCGCCAGCAGGCATTTGGCTACACCCAGGAAGACCTGAAGCTGCTGCTTTCCCCCATGGCCGTCACCGGCCAGGAAGCGGTCGGCTCCATGGGCACCGACACGCCGATCGCGCCGCTGTCCGGCCGTCCGCGTCCGCTGTTCAACTATTTCAAGCAGAACTTCGCCCAGGTCACCAACCCGCCGATCGACCCGATCCGCGAGGAGCTGGTGATGAGCCTGGTGTCGTTCATCGGCCCGCGCCCCAACCTGCTCGACCATGAGGGCACGGCCCGCCTGAAGCGCCTGGAAGTGCGCCAGCCGGTGCTGACCAATGGCGACCTGGAGAAGATCCGCAACATCGGCGCGGTCGAAGACCAGTTCGACACCAAGACGCTCGACATCACCTACCCGGCCGACAAGGGCGCCGCGGGGATGGAAGAGGCGCTGAAGCGCCTGTGCGAGCGCGCTGAAGACGCCGTGCGCGGCCGCTACAACATCGTCGTGCTGTCCGATCGCCAGGTCGGCCCGGACCGGATTCCGATCCCGTCGCTGCTGGCCACCGCCGCCGTGCACCATCACCTGATCCGCAAGGGCCTGCGCACGTCCGTGGGTCTGGTGGTCGAGACCGGCGAAGCCCGCGAGGTGCACCATTTCGCCTGCCTCGCCGGCTATGGCGCGGAAGCGGTGAACCCGTATCTGGCCTTCGACACCATCCTCGACATGCACGCCCGCGGCGAGTTCCCGGCGGAAGTCGACCGCAAGGAAGCGGTGAAGCGCTTCATCAAGTCGGTGGGCAAGGGTCTGCTCAAGGTCATGTCCAAGATGGGCATCTCGACCTACCAGTCCTATTGCGGCGCCCAGATCTTCGACGGCGTCGGCCTGTCCAGCGATTTCGTCGCCCGTTACTTCACCGGCACCGCGACGCCGATCGAAGGCGTTGGCCTCAGCGAAGTTTCCGAGGAAACCGCCCGCCGTCATCGCGACGCTTTCGGCAACGCGCCGATCTACCTCAGCGCCCTGGATGTGGGCGGCGATTACGCCGTGCGCATGCGCGGCGAGGCGCACGCATGGGAATCGGACACCGTCCGCGACCTGCAGCACGCGGTGCGCGGCAATTCCCGCGACAGGTACCGGGCCTTCGCCCAGCGCATCAACGAGCAGGGCGAGCGCCTGCTGACCATCCGCGGCCTGTTCGGCATCCGCACGGCCGAAGACGACGGCCGCCAGCCGGTTGCCCTGGAAGAGGTGGAGGACGCGACCAGCATCGTGCGCCGCTTCGCCACCGGCGCCATGTCCTATGGCTCGATCTCGCGCGAGGCGCACACCACCCTCGCCATCGCCATGAACCGGATCGGCGGCAAGTCGAACACCGGCGAGGGCGGCGAGGAGCCGGATCGCTTCCGCCCGCTGGCCAATGGCGACTCCATGCGCTCGGCCATCAAGCAGGTGGCTTCCGGCCGCTTTGGCGTGACCACGGAATATCTGGTCAACGCCGACATGATCCAGATCAAGATGGCCCAAGGCGCCAAGCCCGGCGAAGGCGGCCAGCTCCCCGGCCACAAGGTCGACGCGGTCATCGCCCGCGTGCGCCATTCGACGCCGGGCGTCGGCCTGATCTCGCCGCCGCCGCACCACGACATCTATTCGATCGAGGATCTGGCGCAGCTCATCTACGACCTGAAGAACGTCAACCCGAAGGCTGACGTCTCGGTGAAGCTGGTGTCGGAGATCGGCGTCGGCACGGTTGCCGCCGGCGTCGCCAAGGCGCGCGCCGACCACGTCACCATCTCGGGCTTCGAGGGCGGCACCGGCGCCTCGCCGCTGACCTCCATCAAGCACGCGGGCTCGCCGTGGGAGATCGGCCTCGCCGAAACCCACCAGACCCTGGTGGCCAACAAGCTGCGCAGCCGCATCGTCGTTCAGGTCGACGGCGGCCTGCGCACCGGCCGCGACGTGGTCATCGGCGCGCTGCTCGGCGCGGACGAGTTCGGCTTCGCCACGGCGCCGCTGATCGCCGCCGGCTGCATCATGATGCGCAAGTGCCACCTCAACACCTGCCCGGTTGGCGTCGCCACCCAGGACCCGGTGCTGCGCAAGCGCTTCACTGGCCAGCCCGAGCACGTCATCAACTACTTCTTCTTCGTCGCCGAAGAAGTGCGCGAGCTGATGGCCGCCCTGGGGTACCGGACCTTCGACGAGATGGTCGGCCAGATGCACATGCTCGACCGCCGCCAGGTGGACGCGCACTGGAAGTCGCGCGGCGTGGACTTCAAGAAGCTATTCCACAAGCCGGACGCGGATGGCCCGAAGGCGATCTATCACAACGAGTTCCAGGACCATCACCTGGAAGCGGTGCTCGATCGCCGGCTGATCGCCGCCGCCGCCCCCGCCCTGGAGCGCGGCGAAAGCGTGCAGATCGACATGACCACCTGCAGCGTCGACCGCTCCACCGGCGCCATGCTGTCGGGTGAGGTGGCGCAGCGCCACGGTCACGTGGGCCTGCCGGACGGAACCATCAATATCCGCCTTTCCGGCACCGCCGGCCAGGCCTTTGGCGCCTGGCTCGCCGCCGGCGTCACCCTCGACCTCACCGGCGAGGCCAATGACTATGTCGGCAAGGGCCTCTCGGGCGGACGCATTGTCGTGCGGCCTCCGGCGCATTCGGGCATCGTGCCGGAGAAGTCGATCATCGTCGGCAACACGGTGATGTACGGCGCCATCGCTGGCGAGTGCTACTTCCGCGGCGTGGCCGGCGAACGCTTCGCGGTCCGCAACTCCGGCGCCATCGCCGTGGTTGAGGGCACGGGCGACCACGGTTGCGAATACATGACCGGCGGCGTCGTGGTGGTGATTGGCCAGACTGGCCGCAACTTCGCGGCCGGCATGTCGGGCGGCGTCGCCTATGTGCTGGACGAGGCCGGCGACTTCGCCAGCCGCTGCAACCTCTCCATGGTCGACCTTGAGCCGGTCACCGAGGAAGAGGAGCTGATGGAGAAGCGCCACCAGTCCGGCGATCTGGACTTCAAGGGCCGCATTGACGTGCTGGCCAACATGTCCAGCCAGGATGCCGAGCGCCTGCGCCAGCTCATCGCCGACCACCTGCGCTATACCGGCTCGGCCCGGGCGCAGCAGATCCTCGACAACTGGGCGGATTACCTGCCGAAGTTCGTCAAGGTGATGCCGGTGGAGTATCGCCGCGCCCTGCAGGAAATCGAGCAGGCCCAGCGCCCCGTCGCCGCCGAGTAAGGCGCACGGCCCGCCGGGCGGCCCACGGGTCGCCTGGCGCGCGCTCCGGTTGTCATCAGGACAGCCGGGTCCCAGATCAACCAGAGGTTCGGGCGGTACGGCGCGCCAGCGCAGCAGGCCGCTTCCGCAAAGCGCCGCGGCTCGACGCCGCCTGGAAAAGGCAAACGCAGACGATGGGCAAGGTTACCGGCTTTCTCGAAATCGACCGCCAGGATCGCAAGTACCGGCCAGCTTCGGACCGCATCCGCCACTACAGGGAATTTGTCATTCCGCTGGGCGAACAGGGCGTGCGCGACCAGGCGGCGCGTTGCATGGATTGCGGCATCCCGTTCTGTCACAACGGCTGCCCGGTCAACAACCAGATCCCGGACTGGAACGATCTGGTCTACAACGGCAATTGGGACGTGGCGCTGCGCAACCTGCACTCCACCAACAATTTCCCGGAGTTCACCGGCCGCATCTGCCCGGCGCCGTGCGAGGCGTCGTGCACGCTCAACCTCACCGACAGCCCGGTGAACATCAAGTCCATCGAGTGCGCCATCGTCGATCGCGGCTGGGAGCACGGGCTGATCGAGCCGCAGACGCCGCAGACGAAGACCGGCAAGCGCGTCGCCGTCATCGGCTCCGGCCCGGCCGGCATGGCCTGCGCCCAGCAACTCGCCCGCGCCGGCCATGACGTGCATCTCTATGAGAAGAACGCCCGCGCCGGCGGCCTGCTCCGCTATGGCATCCCGGACTTCAAGATGGAGAAGCATCTGATCGACCGCCGCGTCGCCCAGATGGAGGCCGAGGGCGTCACCTTCCACTACGGCGTCAATGTTGGCGTCGACGTCACCGTCGATTCGATCCTGGCTGACCACGACGCCATGGTGCTGAGCGGCGGCGCCGAGCACCCGCGCGACCTGCCGATCCCCGGCCGCGACCTGGCGGGCGTGCACTTCGCCATGGAATTCCTGCCGCAGCAGAACCGCCGGGTTTCCGGTGAGAACACCGGCCGCACGGCCCCGATTCTCGCCACTGGCAAGCATGTCGTTGTGATCGGCGGCGGCGACACCGGCTCGGACTGCATCGGCACCTCGGTGCGTCAGGGCGCCCTGTCTGTCACCCAGCTCGAAATCATGCCGCAGCCGCCGGCCAAGGAGAACAAGCTGCTGACCTGGCCGGACTGGCCGCTGAAGCTGCGCACCTCCTCCAGCCACGAGGAAGGCTCCGAGCGCGACTTCGCCGTGTCGTCGGTGCAGTTCACCGGCAAGAATGGCGCGGTGAAGGCTGTGACCTGCGTGCGCGTCGGCCCGGACTTCAAGCCGCTGCCGGGCACCGAGTTCGAGCTGAAGGCCGATCTGGTGCTGCTGGCCATGGGCTTCACCCAGCCGGTGCACGAGGGCATGCTCACTGACCTTGGCGTCGATTTCGACCAGCGCGGCAACGTCGCCGCCAACATGCTCAGCTACAAGTCGTCGCGCGAGAAGGTGTTCACCGCCGGCGACATGCGCCGCGGCCAGTCGCTGGTGGTGTGGGCCATCCGCGAAGGCCGCCAGTGCGCCCGTTCGGTTGACGAATTCCTGATGGGTTCGAGCGAACTGCCGCGCTGACAGCGGCATCGCTCCTGACATGACAAGGGCGCGGGTAATTCCCGCGCCTTTTGTTTTGGCCAGCCCGCCACACCCGGACGGGCGAATGTCGCCCATTCCCGCCCGGGGATTGGCGCGACGCCCCCAGAAGATTTTCCAATCAGAATGGATCGGAAGGGCTCCTGCATCCTTTGTTTTGATGCAAATTCCGCCCGATCAGACGATGCCGTCCGACCGGAAGCGCTCCTAGCCGCCGGGACGCGGCCAGCGGAAATCATCGGCGCGGCCAGGCTCAGGCGCGGCGGGGACGCCTTCGCGCAACGCCTTGCGCGCCGCCGCGTCCGCCAGACCTTGCCGGCCGCCGTCGAGCGGCGCCAGCCTGGCGTCTGGCTCCTGGCGCACCAGGTTCAGCGGCAACACTGGTCCAACCTCGGGCTTCGCCACGGGTTTGGGCGGGGATACCGCCACCGCTGGCGCCGGCTGTTGTGGCCCGGGCAGGCTGAACGGATCAATCAGGGGCGCAGCGGGCGTGACGGCCTGGCGGCCCTGCAGCCGCCGCGCCTCCACCATGATGAAATGCGCCAGCTTGCGCGCCCCGGCCCTGGTCAGGGCCACGCCATCATCCTCGCGCAGACGCGCCCTTTCGCCGGTTGTGGCCGGCCCATAGACGGCGAAGCCGCCGCCATCGTCGGCAAATACCGCCCAGGCGTCGACGAAGCCACCGCCCGCCTTGTCCGCAGCGGCGCGCAAGGCGCCGTTCAACGCGGCGTAACGGCTGGACAGCTCCTTGTCTGCGACCGGCGGCAACCCCACCCAGACCACGGGGGCGCGACGCGCCGCCATGTTGGCGGATACGCCGGCAACCAGTGCGCCGAGTTGTGGCTCCGACAGCTTCGCCCACTCAGGCGCGGCCACGACGACGAGCACGGCGGTTTTGTCCGGTCCCGCCAGCACAGCCGGCGCCGCCGCCAGCAACTGCGCGGCGTCGGGCCCGGAGCCCTGCCCCCCCTCCCCGCCAGCGCGCAACATCTTCACCCCGGCCACCGGCCGGTCGGCCAGCGCCGCCTCCAGCCCCTCGCCAAGGCTCGCGCCTGGCGCTGGCGGGGCCAGCAGATAGACAAATTCGGTCTGTTCGACCGCAGGGCGCGGCGCCGCTGCCGGAGGCGCCGGGCGTCGCACGGTCTTGCGCGGCTCCTGGCGCGGCGGGCGCGCCACCGCTGGCGGACGCGGACGATAGCCTGGCTGATATCGCGGCCGCTGCGGCGTCCCGAACAGGCTGTCAAAAAAACCGCGCTGCTGTGCCTGTGGCGCCGGCGCCTGCTGATAGCGCCCGGCGCCGCGCGCCGGAGCGCGCGGCTGGCTGCGGCCGCCGGAGGGCCGGCTGAACATGGGACGACGCAAATCCATGTCGAGCGCCAGCACCGCGCCCGCAGGCAATTGCGCATTGACGCCCGCCAGTTGCTCTGGCGCGACCAGCAACCAGGCGACCAGCGTCGCCGCCGCCATTCCAACCGGTTTCAGAGCTTTGCCCATTGCTCTCCCGTCCGCTGCGCCCAGGGAGACGCCCGCGCCGCGTAACAGCGCCGCATCGCCGGAACGGCGCGTCACGCCGTCAATCGAATATAGCCCGGGATCGCCCGCCCGTCATCGCGCGCCAGTCATAACGCGCCAGTCATCGCAACTCCGAAAGGCGGATGAAGGGGAAGGCGGACAAAGACGGCGCGTCAGGCGCTGCCCGCCCCTCCCGGCGCAGCGATCGCCCCCGGACTGAAGCCGGCTCCAGAGGATGTGATCGAAAATCCGGGGAGAGGTCAGATCCGTCACACGCCGGTCACGGATTGGTCACATCCCCCCAGAGAATGGCCGGCATGACATCGCCAATCATTTTACCTTAACCGGGGGAAAGAAAACTGCGGCCGTCGCACGTCTTGTCCCCGTGGGACGTCCCCGGCGCAAGCCAGGGGCAAGATGATTCAGGTTCGCAATTTTTCGGCCCAAACGGCCTCCTTTTCAATCCATCAGCCAGTTATTAAGCTGTCAGTGTCACGGATACGGACAGTTCCCGCCGACCCAACAAGCCTCCAGGATTTTTCATGCAAAAACCGATCCGCAAAGCCGTTTTTCCGGTCGCTGGCCTCGGCACGCGCTTCCTGCCCGCCACCAAGGCGATGCCCAAGGAGATGCTGACTGTCGTGGACCGGCCGGTGATCCAGCACGCGGTGGACGAAGCCCGCGCCGCCGGCATCGAACACTTCATCTTCGTCACCGGCCGCAACAAGGGCGTGATCGAGGATCACTTCGACAACCAGTTCGAGCTTGAACGCACGCTCGCGGAGCGCGGCAAGACGAAGGAGCTGGAGCAACTGCTGGCCGAGCTGCCTGGCGCGGGCCAGACCAGCTTCACCCGCCAGCAGGCGCCGCTGGGCCTCGGCCACGCCGTGTGGTGCGCCCGCGAGATCGTCGGCGACGAGCCCTTCGCCCTGGTGCTGCCGGACATGCTGCACTTCGGCCAGACCCCCTGCCTCGCCGACATGCGCGCCGCCTATGACAAGGTCGGCGGCAACATCATCTCGGTATACGAAGTGCCGGAGGACCAGGCCAACCAGTACGGCATCGTTGGCGTTGAGCCGCCGCGCGACGGCGTCTATCCGATCACCCAGATGGTCGAGAAGCCGAAGGCTGGAACCCAGCCGTCCAACCTCGCCATCTCCGGCCGCTATATCCTGCAGCCGGAAATCTTCGACCTGCTGGCGAAGCAGGAGCGCGGCGCCGGCGGTGAAATCCAGCTCACTGACTCGATGATCCAGCTGGCGCAGAAGGACCGCTTTTACGCCACCCGTTTCGACGGCGAGATCCATGACTGCGGCTCCAAGCTGGGCTTCCTCATGGCCAACGTCTCCTACGCCCTGTCGCGTTCCGACCTGGCCGACCAGCTCCGCAACGAGCTGAAGAAGCTGCTGGCGACGCACTGACCCACCGCGGGCAGCCGCAGGCAACGCCATGCATGAAACGCCGCCGTTTTCCGTCAGGAAGCCGGCGGCGTTTGCGTCTGCGGCCCAGGGCGACTATTTATGGCCCGAGCAAGCGAGGCGGCGCGGCTTCGCCTGAAGAAACCGCGCCGCGTCAACATGATGGCGCATCGCCTGTGAGCCGGCCTCCCAGGAATGCGCCTGAACCCCATGCGCCTGAACCCCATGCGCCTGCCCCCCATGCGCCTGGACCCATGCGCCCGAACCCGTTCATGGCCCGTCGTCGTTCCCGGGCCCGCAGATACCGGATATTGCCTGTCGATGAGCAGCCTGCCCGCCCCCAGCCCGACGCCTGACGCCGGCAGCGCCATCGCCTCGGCGCTGCGCACCCTCGCGACGGAAAAGGCCGGCCTTGATGCGCTGGCGGCTGCGTTCGCCAACGGTCTCGGCGCGCCATTCACCGCCGCCGTGGCCCTGATCAACGCCAGCCGCGGCCGGCTGATCGTCACCGGCATGGGCAAATCGGGCCACGTCGGCCGCAAGATCGCCGCCACCATGGCTTCCACCGGCACGCCGGCCTATTTCGTGCACCCGGCCGAAGCCAGCCACGGCGATCTCGGCATGATCCAGACCGACGACGTGATCCTGGCCATGTCCTGGTCCGGCGAAACCACCGAGCTGTCCGACCTGGTGGCCTATTCGCGCCGTTTCCGCATTCCGCTGATTGCCCTGACCTCGCGCGAGACCTCCGCCCTCGCCCGCCAGGCGGACGTGGTGCTGGCCCTGCCGGCGGTTGATGAGGCCTGCCCCAATGGCATGGCGCCGACCAGCTCCACCACATTGCAGATTGTCATGGGCGACGCCCTGGCCATTGCCCTGCTGGAAGGGCGCAGCTTCTCACGCCAGGATTTCGGCGTGTTCCACCCCGGCGGCAAGCTCGGCGCCCAACTCCGGCATGTGCGCGAAATCATGCACGTCGGCGCCCGCCTGCCGATCGTCAAAACCGGCATGCTGATGCGCGACGCCATCGCCGAAATCAGCAGCAAGGGGTTTGGCTGCGTGCTGGTGGAAGACGCCGGCGGCAAGCTGGCGGGCATCGTCACCGACGGCGACCTGCGCCGCCACTTCAGCCCCGACATCGCCACGACGCCAGTGGACGCGGTAATGTCGCGCAATCCCCGCGCCGTCAGCCCGGACACCCTGCTGGCCAGCGCCCTGGAGTTGCAGGAGCGCAGCAAGGTCACGGCGCTGGTGGTGGTGGAGAACGGCGCCATCGTCGGCCTGGTGCACTACCTCGACCTGCTGCGCGCCGGCGCGGTCTGAAACTGGAGCGATCCGAAGCTGGCGTGGCTACCGGCGCTCACTCCGCCGGTTCGACGACGAAGCCGACGCCTTCCACCGCGACCAGCCGCACCCGCGCGCCCGCCGGCGCGTCCGGCCCGCGCACGCGCCACACCGTGTCATCGATGCGCACCGTCCCGCGCCCGTCCACGATCGCATCATGCAACGGCGCGGTGCGGCCGATGAGGGCGCTGGCCCGGCGGTTGAGCACCACCGGCCGGTCGTCGTCGCGGTCGAAAGCCGAGCGGGTCAGCCAGCGCCCGATGGCCACGGTGGCGATGCTGAACAGGCAGAACGCCGCCAGCGCCGCCTGCCAGCCAAGGCCGAAAGCCGCGTCGACAGCGCCAGCGAGCAGCGCCGCCAGCCCGAACCAGAGCAGGTAGACGCCGGGCGCGACGATCTCCAGCGCCATCAGCGCCACGCCGCCGATCATCAGCAGCCAGCTGGTTTCAATACCGTCCATGGCGTGTCCGCGCGTTCAGGAATGACGGTGGCAATATATCAGACATGCGGCGTCGTGACCGGACCGCGCCGCGCTGGCGCGGCGTTGCCTTCAGCGAACGCCTGCCGCGAAATCTCGGCAATGCCGGCGACAGCGCCAATCAGGCCGGCGGAATCGTAGGGCGCCACCACCACCTTCTGGTTGGGCGAGGCGGCGAGCACCCGGAACGCCTCGATGTACTTCTCCGCCACCAGGAAGTTCACCGCCGTCACATCGCCTTCCGCAATGGCGGCGGAAACCATGCTGGTCGCCTTCGCCTCGGCTTCCGCCTGACGTTCGCGCGCCTCGGCGTCACGGAAAGCCGCCTCGCGCCGGCCCTCGGCGGCGAGAATTTGCGCCTGCTTCTCGCCTTCGGCGCGCAGGATGGCCGCCTGACGCAGGCCCTCCGCCTCCAGCACGTTGGCGCGCTTCTCGCGTTCGGCCCGCATCTGCCGGGTCATCGCCTCGGCAATGGAGGGCGGCGGCAGGATGTCCTTGATCTCGATGCGCGTGACCTTGACGCCCCACGGCGCGGCGGCCTGGTCCATGACGCGCAGCAGCCGCTCGTTGATCTCGTCGCGATGCGACAGCAACTGGTCGAGATCCATGGAGCCGACCACGGTGCGGATATTGGTCATGGTCAGCGTCAGCAGCGCCACCGGAAGGTTCGAAACCTCATAGGCGGCGCGCGGCGCATCCAGCACCTGGAAAAAAGCCACGGCGTCGATGCTGACGCCGGCGTTGTCGCGGGTGATCGCTTCCTGGCCGGGAATATCGAGCACCTGCTCCATCATGTTCATGCGATGGCCGACGCGCTCAATGTAGGGGACGATAAGGCCAAGGCCGGGGCCGAGGGTGCGCGCATAACGCCCAAAACGCTCCACCGTATAGGCATAGCCCTGGGGAATGGTGCGGACGCCGGCAATCACCGTCACGATCACCAGGATCACCACGGCGATGATGAAAATGTTGAACCCCGTCAGCATATGCGCTCCCCTCGTGTTGCGGCCAGGCGCGCGTTCCAGCGAAGCCGATCGCGCTGCGCGCGAGGAAAACGCTCCAGGTCAAAAAGCCAGGGTGAAAAACCTGCGCCCCTGACTTCCTGGCTGTTTCACAATGCCTGACGCCAGACAATCTGCAATCGGGGGGCCTGCGCAAACGTGAAGACGGGGTTGGTCAGATCCAGCCCTGCAATTCGCGCGTCACCAGCGCCCGCAGCATCTCGCCATTCTCGGCGCTGTCATTGAGACAGGGAATCGCCGCGTATTGTTCGCCACCGTTTTCGTGGAAATACTCCGCGTTCTCGACGCCGATTTCCTCCAGCGTCTCCAGGCAATCCGCGGCGAAGCCAGGCGTCACCACCGCCAGCCGCTTCACCCCATCGCGGGCCATCGCCCTGATGGTTTCATCCGTATAGGGCCGCAGCCATTCGCCTTTTCCGAACAGGGACTGGAAACTCATGCGGAAGCGCTCTTCCGGCCAGCCCATCGCCTCGCGCATCAGCCGCCAGGTGACATGGCACTGGCAGTAATAGGGGTCGCCCTTGAGCAGATAGTCCTTCGGCATGCCGTGGAACGACACCAGGATCACCTCCGGCTCAAAATCCAGCTTCGCCAGATGCCCCTTCAGCGACCGGGTCAGCGCGTCGATATGGGCGGGATCGTTGTAATAGGGCGGCGCCACGCGGATGGTCGGCTGCCAGCGCATTTTCATCAGCGCGCGAAACGCCTGGTCCATGGCGGTGGCGGTGGTGGCGGCGGCGTATTGCGGATAGAGCGGAACCATCAGGATGCGGTCGCAGCCCTGAGCCTGCAACGCCTTCACCCGGTCCTCCACCGAAGGCAGGCCATAGCGCATGGCCCAGTCCACGACGATGCGGTCGTCGATCCCGGCCATGGCGGCGGCGAGCTGTTCGGTCTGGGCCCGGGTGATGGTTTTCAGCGGGCTCTCGTTGCGCTCCGTGTTCCAGATCGAGGCATAGTCCCTGCCCTTGGCGGCGGGGCGCTTTGTCAGGATGATGAGGTTGAGCAGCGGCCACCACAACAGCCGGGAGGTCTCGATCACCCGCCGGTCCGACAGGAATTCCTTCAGATAGCGCCGCATGGACCAGTAGTCCGTGCCCTCCGGCGTGCCCAGGTTCATCAGCAGCACGCCGATGCGGCCGTGCAGCGGCCGCCCGTCGTTCCCAGGATGATTATCCGGTTTAAAACCGGAATCACCGGCGGGAGATGCAACGCGCGTCATGTCATTCTGCTTCCGTAACCCGGGAGCGGGTCAGTGAGAGTTGGGATCACATGACGCGTTTTCCAGCAGGCGGTCGCCGCCTCGCCGGAAGAAAACGCGTCAATTCAAAACCCATGGCGAAACCCCGTCCAGCAGGAGCGGAGTTCGCCCTGGCGTCGCCCGCCGGGTCGGGCGTGGCGACAGTCCGGTGCGCCAGATACATACAGCAGCAGGAAGGCTGGGGGGAGAAAGCATGGGTGAGTTAACGCGTCGCGGGGCCATCGGCGCCCTGGCCCTGCCGCTCGCGGCGGGAGCGGCGGCTCCGGCCCAGGCCGCCGCGCAGGACGAGGCGCCGAAGCCGGCCTTCTCGTTCCTGCTGGTCAACGACATCTACCGCATGAACGCCGAGGACGGGCGCGGCGGCTATGGCCGCCTCGCCGCCGTGGTCAAGGCGGAGCGGGCGCGGGGCGTTCCCATGCTGTTCTGCCACGCCGGCGACGCCTTCTCCCCGTCGCTTTATTCGGGGTTTGACCAGGGCGCCCACGTGGTCACGCTGACCAATATGGTGGCGCCCGATGCTTTCGTGCCCGGCAACCACGAGTTCGATTTTGGCCCGAAGGTCTATTTCCAGCGCCTCGCCGAAGCGCGTTTCCCGGTGTTCGGCGCCAATATGCGAGACGCGGGGGGCAAAACCCTGCCTGGCCACCACGACCGCAAAATTTTCGATCTCGGCGGCTTCCGGGTCGGCCTTGTCGGCCTCACCCTGGCGGAAATTCCCATGCAGTCCAACGCCGGCGATCTGAAATTCGCGCCGGTGATGGAGACACTGGCCGAGCAGGCGGCGCTGCTGCGCAAGGAGGGCGCCGAGTTCATCGTCGCCCTGACCCACACCGACCGGGAGACGGATTTCAAGATCATCCGCTCCGGTCTCGTCGATCTGCTGCTGACCGGCCATATCCATGACCTGTTCGTCTATTGGGACGAGCGCACGGCGGCGGTCGAATCCAGCCACGACGGCAATTACGTCACCGCCATCGACATCTACGCCCGCCGCGCACCCGGCCGGGACGACAGGCCCACGGTGCAGTGGAGCCCAGGCTTTCGCGTGCACGACACCCTGCTGGTGCAACCCGACCCGGAGATGCAGGCGCGGATCGACGCCTTCGAGAACGATCTGTCGAAAGCCCTCGACGTTGCCCTGGCGACCCTGGGCGCCGAGCTGGACACCCGCGCCGCCGCCGTGCGCTACCGCGAGGCCAGCGGCGGCGACCTGATCGCCGACGCCATTCGCGCCATGTCCGGCGCCGACGTCGCCCTCATCAATGGCGGCTCGATTCGCGGCAACCGCATCTATCCCGCCGGCGCCACGCTGACGCGGCGCGACGTGCTGACCGAACTGCCGTTCGGCAACAAGACCGTGGTGGTGAAAGCCAGCGGCAAAACCCTGCTGGCGGCGCTGGAAAACGGCTTCTCGCGGCTGGACGCCCGCGCCGGACGGTTTCCGCAGGTCTCCGGCGTGCGGGTTGTCGCCGACCTGTCGCGGCCGGTGGGCCAGCGCGTCACCGAAGCGAGCGTGGCCGGAAAGCCGCTCGATCCTGCGGCCATCTATGCCATCGCCATCAACGACTACATGCTGCGCGGCGGCGACGGCTACGGCATGTTCGCCGCGGCAAGCGGCGCTGCCGGCAATGGCGCCGACGCCGGCAACCGCCTGCTGGCCAATGACGTCATGGGCTGGTTGCGCGAAAAGGGCTCGGTGACACAGCGCGTTGACGGACGCATCCGCATCGACCAGCAGGCGGCGGAAAAGTCAGTGCGATAGTCCGTCAGACAGGGACGCTGGAGCAAGATCCGCTCATCCATACGGACCCGGATTTTGCCATATCGCTTTGAATGGGCCCGGTTTCTTCATGCGAAACCGCGCCCGCTCCGCTGGACAGCGCTCAAACCTTCATCCCGGCGTCAAATCGCTTTATCAGGGAGGCATGACCGTCGCACCTCCCGCCACCATCCGGGCCCCTGCCTCCACGCCCGCCGCCTATGCCGGCGCCGTCGCCCGCTTCCAGGCCAGCGGCAACGGCTGGGCCGCACTGGCGTTCTTTCGCCAGGGCAAGGCCGCCCAGGCCGCCGCGCGCGCCGACGCCCGCCATGACGCGGGGGCGCACATCCTGCCGCCTGCGGATCAGGTTTTCACGGCGCTGGCCCTGACGCCGCCGGAGGCGGTGAAGGTCGTGATTCTTGGTCAGGACCCCTATCCGACGCCCGGCGACGCCCATGGCCTTGCCTTTTCGGTCGACCGGGACGCCGCGCCGCCCCGCTCCCTGCGCAACATTTTTCGCGAGCTGACCGATGATCTCGGCGCGCCGACGCCAGCCACCGGCCGGCTCAGCGGCTGGGCCCATCAGGGCGTGCTGTTGCTCAACGCCTCCCTGACGGTGGAGGCGGGGACCGCCGGGGCCCACCGCAAATTCGGCTGGGAGGCGCTGGCCAACGAGGCAATCGCCAGCCTCGCCAGCGGCGACAGGCCCGTCGCCTTCATCCTGTGGGGGGCCGACGCCCGCAAGTTCGCGCCGCTCATCGACAGCCTGGACGCCGGAGGCCGGCATCTGGTCATCGAAAGCGCCCATCCCTCGCCCCTGTCGGCCCGGCGCGGCTTTTTCGGCTCGCGGCCGTTTTCGCAGGCGAACGCCTTTCTGAAAGCCAACGGTCGCGGCGCCATCGACTGGGGCAGAACCGCGTAAGGCGTGGTGGCGGGCTGGCGCCACCCCTGTTCAGACCAACCGGCGTCCTGCCCCAGCTCCGGCTTTCCTGAAGCGACGCTCTCGTCGCCCGAAAGGCCCCTACCCCACCGGCCGTTCGTCGGCGATCACCTTGCCATCGTTGGGCAAGCTGCCGGGAGCGACGAGACTCACCGCGCCTTTCAGTTTGGTCAGCCCCTGCAGGGTCTGTTGCACCGCGTCGCGCAGATCATCGGTGTGTTGCGGCGCCTCGGCGCGCAGCTCCATGGCGTCGGCCTCGTCCCGCCGCGTGATGACCAGCCGCAGCCGGCCCAGCTCCGGGTGGCGTTTGCCAACGTCGGCGATCTGCTCCGGGCGCACGAACATGCCCTTCACCTTGGCGGTCTGGTCGGCGCGGCCGAGCCAGCCGCGAATCCGCGGCGCGGTGCGGCCGCAGGGCGAGACGCCCGGCATGATCGCCGTGAGGTCGCCCAGCGCCAGGCGGATCACCGGATGCAGCGCATCCAGCGTGGTCACCACCACCTCGCCGACCTCGCCTTCCGCCACCGGCTCACCCGTGCCTGGCCGCACGATCTCGACGATGATGTTCTCGTTCAGCACCATGCCGTCGCGCGCGATCGTCTCATAGGCCACCGTGCCCACATCGGCGGTGCCGTAGGACTGGAAGCCCTCGATGCGACGGGCGGAAAACGCTTCCTGCAGGGATTTGGGAAACGCTGCGCCGCTCACCGTCGCCTTGCGGATGCAGGAAATGTCGTGGCCGTCGCGATCCGCCGCCGCCAGCAGGATATTGAGGAAATCCGGCGTGCCGGCATAGGCGACCGGCCGGAAGGCGCGGATCACCTCAAACTGCTGTTCCGTGTTGCCGGGGCCGGCGGGGATCACCGGGCAGCCCAGCGCCCGGGCGCCATGATCCATCATGAAGCCGCCGGGCGTCAGGTGATAGGCGAAGGTGTTCAGCACCACATCGCCGCGCCGCAGCCCGGCGGCGAACAGGGCCCGCGCCGTACCCCACGGATCAACGCCGGTTCCCTCGCCCTCGAAAATCGGGCCCGGCGACGTGAACAGCCGGCCGAAGTGCGACAGGTCGGACGGGCCGAAGCCACCGAACGGCGGCGATTCGCGGTGTTCGCCGGGCAGCGCCGATTTGCGCAGCACCGGCAACCTGGCGAGGGCAGCGCGATCGCGCACCGCCTGCGGATCGACGCCGGAGAGATGCGCCGCCCAGCCCGGATGGCGCATGGCCGCGGCAACGGCTTCCGGCAGCCGTTGCATCAGGTCGGCTTCGCGCGCCGCCGGGTCCCGGGTTTCCCGCGCATCATAGAAGTCGCCGGCTCCGCTGCTCATGCTCCATCCTCCCGCGTTGTTGTCGCGCCCCATCAGAGCCCCGACCGGCGCGACGCGCAAGATGGAAACCGGCCCCCGCCGCAACTGGAGCCGAAGCCGGGCGTGGGCCCTGGTCGTCCCTCAGAAGCTGCGCTCCACCCTAAGCTTGCCAACCCAGCCGCTATCCGACGCGCGCAGGGCTGGCGCCAGCCGGCGGCGCAGATCCGGACCTGGCCGGTTCAGCCGCAGCTCCGTCCAGGCAACCTCGGCCGCGACCGTCATTTCCCTGACCGGCGACCAGGCAAGGCGCGTGCCCGCCGCCCGCACCCGGTTGCCGGAGAGCAACCTGGGGAAGCCGGCGCGGCCCGCGACCGTCGCATCGAAGCCAGCCGGCGCGCCGCCGCCGAAGCTGACGCCGGAGATGCCGGCGAAGAAGCTCTGCGACAGGTCGGGCCGCCAGTAATGCTCGAACGCCGCGACGGCCGACCAGCTTTCCGAAAGGCGCAACCGGCCGCGGGGGCCCACATAGCCCTCGGCCATATCGGCGCCGACACAGCCAAAAACGCTGCCCGAAGCGCTGCCCTGCCCGGCCGGCGTGTTGGCGCCGGTGTAGCTGATGGCGCCGCGCGCCGCCGCCGCCTGCAGCCAGAGACGGTCGCCCGCGGCCAGCGCCGGCAGGCGCAGCATCAGGCCCGCCTGAACGGCAAACCCGTAACGGGCGCCCGGCCGCGCCGCCGCCACGGGAGCGCCCACTGCAGCGCCCGGATCCATGGTGGAGACGAACGGGCCAATGCTCACCTGGTGCATCGCGCCCGACAGTTGCGCCGCGCCCCAGTCTCCGTCCAGCCGCAGGGCGGCCGTCAGGTCCGGCGCGTTCAGGCGCTGCCGCACATCAACCAGGGCAAATGCCGGCGCCCCATTTGCCGGGCCGGCCGGAACCAGCGCAACCGGAACCCCGCCGCTCAGAAGCGTGCGCCCGCCCCACATGCGGGCAAAGGCAACGGGCGTGCGCCGCGATGTGGGATCTTCCGCCGCCACCGTGAGGCTGAGCCCGCCGGCAGCCTTGAATGTATAGGCCAGCAGGTTCACCGGCGGCGGATCCGAGGCGGGCGTGACCGCGGTCATCTCCGCGTCGTGCGCATAAAAATCATAAAAGGAATTGGCGCGGCCGGCGGTGAGGCCGCCAAACTGGACAAAGGCGCGATCCAGCAGCACGCCCTTTTGCGCCCGCCCGAAGGTATCGACGCCCGTGGCGCCAAAGCCGCCCGCCCGGCGCTCCAGCCCGCCCGAGAAACTGCGTCCCGTCAGGCTCTGCAGGCCAAAGCGGACGAAGGTGCGCGCCACGCCCCATTCCGTCGTGGAGCGGGCGTCGACGCTGATGCGGCCCAGCGTGGCAAGGCCGAAGCGGTCGCGCGCCTTCACCGGCAACGGCGCCGTGGCGTCCGCATCAAGCCTTGCGAGGCCCCCGATCCGCACGCAGGCGCCGGTTTCGGGAATGGCGAAGAAGCCCGCGCCATGGCCCCGGCACGCAGCCAGGGGCGGGGACTGTCGCCCCGGGATTTCCGGGCCTGGCAGATCCGCCGCCGCAGCGGCAGACAAGGTAACTGCGACAAACGGCGCAACAACGACGCCGACTCCTCGCCCGACCGCCCGCAGCGGCAGCAACAATGATACAGATTTTTTCATGTATATCACAATTGTTAGTAAAATTTTTTAAATATCTTCTATTTTATTTGAAAAATAACATCTATCAATGGCCTAATTTAACATTATTCGCGAAAATACGGTCATCAGAACAACATATCAACACCTACGTCGGGCAGGTCGATGCAAAAATTCCGCCGCGGCCCGGGCAACAAAAAACCGGGTCGCGACAACGTCGCGACCCGGCCAGCCCGATCAATCCATGCAGCCGCAAACAGGGTCTGGCGCCGTGGCGGCGTCAGACCCGCAAGCCTGCCCCGCCGCTCAGCGCTTCACCGGCTCGTTGCCGCGCACCCAGGTCTCGCCATTGAACTCGGCGAAGAAGAAAGTGCGCACCGGCTCATAGTCATCCGGGCTGATCTCGAACGTCACGCCCGGCAGGAAGTGGGCGGGCGCATAGCCGGACATGCCCATCAGTTGCTTCATCATGTTCTCGCGGGTCAGATTGTCGCCGCACCGCTTCAGCAACTCCTCGAGCATGCGGGCGCCGCCCCAGGCCATGAAGCCAACCGCGTCGCCGGGATCAACCGTCGGCGTATGCCTGGCGCGAAACGCCTGATATTCCTTCACCAGCGGATCGTTCTGCCATTCGGCGTCAGCCGGCTGCCGGATATAGACCAGCGAGCGCAGGCCCTTGGCGTTTTCAAAGCCGGCGGCCTTGAGCAGCGGCCGGCTGGTGGAGACGCCCACCAGATAGTGCAGCGGCTTCCAGCCCAGCTCCGAGGTCTTGCGGAGAGACTGGGACACGAACTTGCCGACGGTGACGTTGTAGAACACGTCGGCGCCGGAGTTGGCGAGCTTCACCAATTGTGAGTCGATGGTCGGATCGGTGATGTCGTAGCTCGCTTCGGCGACGATCATCCCCTTGGCTCTGTCGCCAAGCGCCTTCTTGAAGTCGGCGACGTACTCGCGGCCCAGATCATCGTTCTGGTACAGGATGGCGACTTTCGCATCCGGCTTGTGCCCGAGCAGCCAGCGTCCAAAGGCGCGCGCCTCGGTCGAATACAGCCCCAGGGCCGAGACGGTCAGCGGGAATTTCTTCGGCTCGTTCCAGTGCGGCGAGCCGGTCGAAACCATCAGCTGCGGCACTTTCTTCGAGAACAGGTATTTCTGGACAGCCACCTGCGGCGCCGTTCCCATGGAGAACCAGGTCGCGAGCACGCCATCGCTCTCGACCAGGCGGCGCGTCGCCTCCACGGTCTTGGGCGGGCTGTAGGCGTCGTCGAGCGAAATCAGCCTGACCTTGCGGCCATTAATTCCACCACGAGCGTTCAGATCTTCGAAATAGGGAACCTGGATGCGACCAATGGTGCCGCCATAGGAAGCCGGGCCGCTGTAGGGCACGGTCTGTCCGATGCGAATTTCTGTGTCAGACGCACCCTGATCGTATTTCTTTTCCGCCGCGTAGGCGGCGCTGGCCAGCATGGTCGCAAGGGCGACGCCGGCTCCAAACAAGGACTTCATGCTACCTCCCGTGGGCCGCTGCTATTTGACAGTCTGAGCCCAGGGCCTTCTGGCACAACGTCTGGTGAAAGTCACCGGCGCGGCGGCGCCGGCCCGCGCCAGTCAGCCAGGCCGGCGATGGAAACGCGCCAATTTATCGCGCGCGGGCTTTTCAGAAGGCCTGGAATGCGCTCTAGAACACGCCCCGGCCAAGCTGCTACTGTCCGGCCACAGAGCAACCACAAGCAAAAAATTCTGGCTCCGGGGCGCGCCCGCCGGTCTCACCGTGACCGGCGCATCCATCGCCACCAGCGCCAGATGGGCGAGGAAACACATGCTGCTACCCATGGGCGACACCCCGCGCTGGTACGCGGACCGCAAGGGTCACGACGCGCCAGCCATCATTCATTCCGGTGAGATCCTGACGTGGGGCCAGCTGGAGCGCGGCGCCAACCGTCGCGCCCGCGCCTTCATGGACCTGGGCGTGAAGCCCGGCGATTTCGTCGCCGTCGGCCTGCCCAACAGCAACACCTTCTACGAAAACACCTTCGCCATCTGGAAATGCGGCGCGACGCCCTGCTCCCTGTCATACCGCCTGCCGCCCGGCGAGGCGGCGGCCATTCTGGAGTTGCTGCGCCCCTCGCTGGTGATTGGCGGGGAATCCAACTGGAACGCGCCGAAATCCGTGCCGGCGAATTTTGTCCCGGAAGGTTATGACGACGCGCCGGTGGAGATGCCGGTGGCGCGCTACTGGAAGGCCATGACCTCCGGCGGCTCCACCGGCCGGCCCAAGGTGATTGTCGACCACATGCCGGCGATCCACGACACGGCGGCGGTCCCGGCGCTGGTGCATCAGGGCGCGCGCCTGCTCAATCCGGGGCCGCTCTATCACAATGCGCCGTTCATCATTTCCCACAGCGCCCTGCTTGGCGGCGGCCTGCTGGTCGGCATGCAGAAGTTCGACGCCGAAGAGGCCCTGCGCCTGATCGCCGAACACCGCATCGACTGGGTGAATTTCGTGCCGACCATGATGAGCCGCATCTGGTCGCTGCCGGAAGACGTGCGCAAGCGCTACGACGTCTCCAGCCTGAAGACCGTGTTCCATATGGCCGCGCCCATGCCGCAATGGCTGAAGGAGGCGTGGATCGACTGGCTGGGCGCGGAAAAGATCTTCGAGCTTTATGGCGGCACCGAGCGCCAGGCCTCAACCGTCATTCCCGGCACGGAATGGGTGAAGCGCAAGGGCTCGGTGGGGCGCGTCGAGAACGGCCAGGCCAAGGTGGTCGACGAAGCCGGCAATGAACTGCCGCGCGGCGAGGTCGGCGAAATCTTCCTGAAGGCCGCCGACGGTCCCGGAACGACCTACCACTACATCGGCGCCGACGCGAAGCGCGACGGCGACGGCTGGGAGTCGCTCGGCGATATCGGCCACATGGACGCGGAAGGCTACATCTGGCTGGCTGACCGGCGCTCGGACATGATCCTGCGCGGCGGCGCCAACACCTATCCCGCCGAGGTCGAGGCGGCGCTGATCGCCAATCCGGACATCCGCAGTTGCGCCGTCGTCGGCCTGCCCGATCCGGATCTCGGCGCGCGCATCCACGCCATCATCGAGATCGCGCCGGAAACCTTCGCCGACGCCATGCTGGCGGGACTGCCGGCGTTCCTCAGCGAACGCCTGAGCAAGCCCAAGCACCCGGAAAGCTACGAATTCACCAGCGCCACCGTCCGCGACGACGCCGGCAAGGTGCGGCGCACCATGCTGCGCGACGAGCGCATCCGCTGGATGGAGGAAGGTCGCGACTTCCGCATTCCTGCGCCGCGCTGAAGCGTGCGGCCATCAGCGCAACCGCTCGGCGGCCAGGCGAATGGCATGAACCGCCAAATGGCATAAATCGCACTGAGAAGCTGGACGGGCGCCCCAACCGGGGCGCCCGTTGTCGCATGCGCAATGCATGGTTGCCGGCGCGCGCGCCAGCCCCGACAAGAAGTCCACCGGCAAAGCCCGCGACCCAGCCCGCCATCCGGCTTGCCATCAGATCTGCCATGCCGTGCACGGGACCCTGCTGCTGCGAAAGAAGTATTGCAGCAGCGACGGCCGACATTTACGCAACGTGATGAACAGGTTTCCAGCAATCCGCGATGTTGCGGACGCAGACCATTCAGGTTGACGCGGCATTCTGTGCTCCGGCGATGACCCGGACTGCCATCCGCCCGGGAGCGGGCGATGGCAAAACGCCAGCGACAATCTGGTGCACAGCCGGCCTTGCGGCCAGTAATCTGCAAAGGCGACCTGTGAAATCAAGCCAGCCGGCGCCGGCCGGCGCGCAATCTCGTGCGCGTCCGCCCTGTTCCGGCTTTGCGTCGCCCAAAGAAACCCGTTTCCAGAAGCGGGCCGCCTCACCGCCGGAGCCCACAGCGTGTCCAGCCCGACAAAACCCCTGCCCGCCGGCAATTCCCCGGCGCGGGTTCTCGCCGCCAGCCTGATCGGCACGACGATCGAGTTCTTCGATTTCTATGTCTACGCCACCGCTGCGGTGTTGATCTTCCCGAAACTGTTCTTCCCCGCCAGCGATCCCACCAGCGCCCTGCTGCAATCCTTCGCCACTTTCGCCATCGCCTTTTTCGCCCGTCCCATCGGCGCGGCGATCTTCGGCCACTTCGGCGATCGCATCGGCCGCAAGGCCACCCTGGTGGCGGCGCTGATGACCATGGGCATTTCCACGGTGCTGATCGGGCTTCTGCCAGGCTATGAAACCATTGGCGTAGCGGCGCCGCTGCTGCTGGCCCTGTGCCGGTTGGGCCAGGGGCTCGGCCTCGGCGGCGAATGGGGCGGCGCGGTGCTGCTCGCCACGGAGAACGCGCCGCCCGGCAAGCAGGCCTGGTACGGCATGTTCCCGCAGCTGGGCGCGCCCATCGGCTTCATCCTCGCCAACGGCTCGTTCCTGGCGCTGGATCACATGATGACCAACGAGCAGTTCATGAGCTGGGGCTGGCGCCTGCCCTTCATCGTCAGCGCCGCGCTGGTGCTCGTTGGCCTGTACGTACGCCTGAAGGTGACCGAAACGCCGGCTTTCAACAAGGCGGTGCAGCACAACGAGCGGGTGCGCGCGCCCATGCTCGCGGTGCTGCGCGATCATCCCGGCGCCCTGCTGCTGGGCTCCATCGGCTCGATGGCCACCTTCGTGCTGTTCTATCTGATGACGGTGTTCTGCCTGAGCTGGGGCACCGCGCGCCTTGGCGTGCCGCGCGACACCTTCCTGCCGCTGCAGATGCTGGCCGTTGTGTTCTTTGGCCTCGGCATTCCGGTGTCCGCCGTGCTGGCTGACCGGCTGGGCCGGCTGCGGGTGCTGATCGGCGTCAGCCTGGCCATCGCCGCCTTCGGTTTCCTCACCGGCCCGATGTTCGGCTCCGGCAACCTCTGGCTGATTGGCCTTTACCTGGTGATCGGCCTTGCCCTGATGGGCTTCACCTACGGGCCGCTGGGCACGGCGCTGGCCGAACTGTTCCCGACCCCGGTGCGCTACACCGGCTCCTCGCTCACCTTCAATATCGGCGGCATTCTCGGCGCGTCGCTGGCGCCCTACATCGCCACCTCGCTCGCCGGCAATCACGGCCTCGCCGCCGTTGGCTGGTATCTGACCATCGCCGCCCTGCTGACCGCCGCCGCCCTTGCGATAGCGGCGCGGCGCATCGCCAGCTACAGCGTCGCCGTCAGCCCGGCGGAGTAAGCTGCGGCCGAAGCGCGCAAAGCGAAAGGGGCGGCCCAGGCCGCCCCTTTTTTGCTTTGCCGCCCCTTTTTGCCTTGGGGGGCCCGTCGCGATTTCCTCGCCCAGAGCCTTTGTTCTGAGCGAACTCCGGTCGATCAGAGGATCTCGTCTGATCGGAAAGCGCCTACCGCACCGCCACAGGCGTGAGAATGGCCTGGACGGAGCCGGTGATGCGTGGCGGCGACAGGATCACCATGAACTCGTTCGCCTTGTCCGCCGCCAGCTCCTTCGTGACGATGTTTTCCAGGATATAGGTGCCCTTGCGCGCCAGCAGTTCCTGGTGCACCGGGAACAGGTCCTTGGTTTCGCCCGGCAGCACTTCCAGCGCCGCCGTGTCCGAGCCGATGGCGATGACGCCCTTGCCGGTCAGATATTTGGCCCCGTCCATGCCGAGGCCAGGCTGCACGGCGATGTATTTCTTGTTGTCCTTGCCGATCATGTCGGCCCAGCCGGTGTGCAGCAGCACCACGTCGCCCTGGCGGATCTCGACGCCCTGCTTCTTCGCCGCCTCCTCGATTTCCTTGCTGTTGATCGGCGTGCCTTCCTTCAGCATGTCGACGCCCTTCAACGCCGCGATATCGAGCAGCACGCCGCGCGCCACCACGGGCGGGAACTTCTCAAGGCCGAGCTTCTTCAGGCCCTTGATGTCGGCGAATTCATGGATCTTGTGGCCATTGTAATAGACGTGGTCGACGCCCAGATGGCCAAGCCCGTCGATATGGGTGCCCGCGCCATTCCAGCCGACGATCATGTCGTCGTTGTAGGTGGCCTTGTTCGGGCCAAAAACGCCGTTTGGACCGGCCTGGGCCGGCTGCACCACCATGATCTCCATCTTGCGCGGCTCGTAAGCCGGCAGCGACAGGTTGGATTCCATGGCCAGGTTGTAGACCTTGCCGGTCTTGACCAGGTCGGCCGCCTTTTTCACCAGATCGGGCGTCTGGTAATTGGCCGCGCCCACCTCATCCTTTGGCCCCCATTTGGACTTCGTCCAGTCCTGTTCGGTTTTGCCAGCCGGAGCGGCGTCATCCTTCGCCAGAAGCGCCCCGCCCGGCGTCGCCGCCATGGCGAGCGCCAGCGCCGCCCCCAGACCTGCCCGCCTCGTGGCGGCTATCCGTCCCCTGGCCCCAAGCACAACCGTCATGCGATGTCCTCCCCGCAAACCTGTTTGTCCGCCCATCACGCCGGGCGGCTTGTGGTTCTTCGAGACGCCGTCGCGCTGCAGCGCTTCCCGCGCCTGTCCTGCGGCGCGCCGGCGCATGAAGTGTGCAGCGTCCGGCAAGCATTAATCAAGCTTCCCGCCGCCAAAACTTTCGTGTCCGACAAGGAAACCCGCCGTTTATGCCAGCCGCACCCACGTTTTCATGCATCAACACCTGAAATTTTTGTGATCACCGCCAAAACAAAACGGGCGCCCAGCCTGGCCGGAACGCCCGTTGTCGTTTGCCTGCTGTCACGATGGCCTCCGGCGGGCGCGCCGCCGCAGGCCGCCCGGCTTAGTGGATGCCCTCGCCGCGCAGATAACCTTCCTTGCGATTGTCCGGCATCAGCAAGCCAACCACCAGAACCAGCACGGCCATCACCGTGACATACCAGCCGAACCAGGACTCATGCCCGGCGTTTTTCAGCGCCAGCGCCACATATTCGGCGGTGCCGCCGAAGATGGCGTTGGCCACCGCATACGGGAAACCGACGCCAAGGGCGCGCACTTCCGGCGGAAACAGCTCGGCCTTCACCACGCCGCTGATCGACGTATAGAAGCTGATCATCAGCATGCCGGCCAGCACCAGCGCCCCGGCGACGAACGGCGTGGAAGCCGTGGCGATCCGCGTCAGCAGCGGCACGGTGCAGAGAATGCCGAGCACCCCAAAGATGATGATGCAGGTGCGCCGGCCGATCCGGTCCGAGAGCGCGCCGAACGCCGGCTGCGCCAGCATGAAAATGAGCAGAACCGAGGTCATCACCACGCTGGTGGCGGCGGCGGGCAGACCGGTGGTGTTGATCAGATATTTCTGCATGTAGGTCGACCATGTGTAGAACATGAGCGACCCGCCGGCCGTCAGGCCGAGCACCAGCAGGAATGCCTTGGGATGTTGCGCCAGCAAGGCCCTCAGCGAACCCGCCTCCTTGCGCTGGGCGTGATCGTCCGACAGCGTCTCGGTCAGGGAGCGGCGCAGGAACAGGGCGACGAGCGCGGCGATGGCGCCAATGAAGAACGGGATGCGCCAGCCCCAGGCCCGCATGTGCTCATCATCAATCGTGGCGTGCAGGATCAGCACGACCAGCGACGCCAGCAACTGGCCGCCAATCAGCGTCACATACTGGAAAGAACTGAAGAAACCGCGCCGTCCGGCCTTGGCCACCTCACTCATGTAAGTGGCGCTGGTGCCGTATTCGCCGCCAACCGAAAGCCCCTGCAACATGCGGGCGAGCAGCAGCAGGGCGGGCGCCAGAACGCCAATGCTCTGATAGGTCGGCAGCAGGCCGATCATCAGCGAGCCGCCGCACATCATCAGCACAGCGATGATCATTGAGCGCTTGCGGCCGTACCGGTCCGCGACCATGCCAAACAGCCAGCCGCCAATCGGCCGCATCAGGAAGCCAATGGCGAACACAGCCGCGGCATTCATCAGCTCAACGGTCGGATTGCTCTTGGGAAAGAAGGCGTGCGCGAAATAAACCGCCGTGAACGCATAGGCGTAAAAATCGAACCATTCGACCAGATTGCCGGAAGACGCGGCGAAAATCGAAAAAATGCGTTTTCCGTCAGACATTCCGCTGTTGTCGGACCCGGTCGCAATGGGCGTGGCGGCATGACTCATGAACAGCTCCTGCAATTCATTATCAACCCCCGCGCCCGGCATAGGGCCGTTCGCGGATAAATCAACAACAGGGTCCAGGTTTTCCCGGCCTGACGCCCATTCCTGAAGCAGTTCTCCAGAACCTGTCACAATCAAGCCACAAGCAGATCCAGACGGACACATTCAACATTGCCGGACTGCCTGACATATCCTGCCGCCGGCAAAGACGTCTGATCCGCCGCTTTCGCCACATGCTGCCAGATCACCGCCACAGGGCGCTGACGTCGCTTTTCTTTCCAAATTCCCCTACGTCAACCAGCGCTTGCGACGACGATAGCTCTTCACCGAACGGAAGGATTTCCGGTCGCCTTCCGACACCCCCAGATAAAACTCCTTCACGTCAGCGTTGGCGCGGAGCATGTCCGCATCGCCGTCCATCACCACCCGCCCGGTTTCAAGAATGTAGCCGTAGGTGGCGTATTTGAGGGCCATGTTGGTATTCTGTTCGGCCAACAGAAAGGATACATTCTCGCTGGCGTTAAGTTCCTTCACGATTTCGAAAATTTCGCCGACAATCTGCGGCGCCAGTCCCATCGAAGGCTCGTCCAGCAGCACCAGCGTCGGGCGCGACATCAGCGCCCGGCCGATGGCGCACATCTGCTGCTCGCCGCCTGACGTGTAGCCAGCCATGGATTTTCGCCGTTCGCGCAGGCGCGGGAAATAAGCGTAGACCTTCTCCAGATCCTGGCGGATCGCCGCCGCGCCATCGCGGCGGGTGAAGGCGCCGGTCAGCAGGTTTTCCTCGATGGTGAGGTGGCCAAAGCAATGGCGACCCTCCATCACCTGGATGCAGCCGCGCCGCACCAGTTCGTTGGGGCTCATCCGGTCAATCCGCTCGCCCTGGAACATGATGGAGCCGCGCGTCACCTCGCCCCGCTCCGCACGCAGCAGATTGGAGATGGCCTTCAGGGTCGTGGTTTTGCCTGCGCCATTGCCGCCGAGCAGCGCCACGACGCCGCCGCGCGGAACCTCGAGCGAGACCCCCTTCAGCACCAGAATGACATGGTCATAAATGACCTCGATATTGTTGACGGCCAGGATGACGTCGCGGGCGGCCTCGCGGTTGACGTCCCCTGGCGGCGCGGCGGCCGCGCCCGTATCCATCGCCATCGCCATGCTCCCCAGATGGAAAAGGCCGGCGGGCGGCGCGCCATGATCCGCCCGCCTTGCGGCCAGACCAGCGCATCGCCCGGCCGGGAGCTGGCGCCGGATTGCCGGCCCCAACTGTCCAGCCCCGGCCTATTTGCTGTCGCAGGCTTCCGAACGCTTCGGCCAGCCGGCGTTCTTCTCCACGTAATCCTTCGCCGCGGCGGCCGCGACCGGCCCCACCTTGTCTTCCATCGGTTTGATGGGACCGCCGATCTTCACATACTTCTCGCCGTCCCATTCCTGCACGAAGGCGGCGCCATGGCCGTTATGGTCGGCGCAGGACAGCTTCAGCGGATCGGTGAAGCCTTCCATGCCAAGCTCCTTCAGCCGCTCCGGCGTCAGGTTGATGGCTTCCAGGCCCCGGCGCACATCCTCGCCCGTCACCGCCTTCTTGCCGGTGAGCTTCTGGGCGTTGCGGATGCCTTCAGCAATCAGCATCGAGTTGTAGACGCCGCGATTGTAGAGCACCTCGCCTTCCTTGCCCTTGGCGACCTTGCTCAGCCCCTTGTCGACCACGTGTTTCTGGATGTCCTTCAGCACCGGGAAATCCGTGCCGACGCCGTGCCAGTTGAGCTCGCGAAACCCTTTGGCGCCAGCCCCGGCGGAGCGGGCGTCATCCTCGGACGGCCACCAGATCGAGATGAAGCGGTTCATCGGATAATTGATGCGCGTCGCTTCCTTGATCGCGGTGGGATTGAGCGCCCCCCAGCCATACATCACCATGTAGTCAGGCTTGTCGCGGCGCACGCCGAGCCATTGCGACGACTGGTTCTGCATGTCGGTGGCGGCCACCGGGTACAGTTTCAGCTCGAAGCCAAGGTCTTTGGCGAACTGCTCGAACATCGGGATCGGCTCCTTGCCGAAGCCGGCGTCGAGATAGATGTAGCCGATCTTCTTGCCCTTCAGCTTGTCGAGCCCGCCCATCTCATCGGCGATATGCTTGATGATGACGGAGAGGCCGTCCCAATAGGTGTTGGGCGGATTGAAGATCCACGGGAAGGTCTGGCCGTCAGCCGAGGCGGACAGGCCATAGGCCATCGACAGCACCGGGATCTTGTCAACGGCGGCGCGCGGGATCAGCGGCAGGGTGATGCCGGTGGACCAGGGGTTCACCATCACCGGGTTGCGGCCCTTCACCGCCTCGTAGCACTCCAGCCCCTTCTTGGTGTCGTAGCCGGTCTCGCATTCCTCGATGACGATTTTCGCCCCGCCGATGCCGCCGTCGCGCTGGTTCAGCATTTCCAGATAGTCGCGCATGCCGTTGGCGATCGGGATGCCGGAGCCGGAGAACGGCCCGGTGCGGTAGGTGAACAGCGGCACGAAATTGGCGTCCTTGCCGTCCTGCGCCTGCACCGGCGTCAGTTGCCCGCCCAGAAGCATGGCGGCGCCTGATGCGGCCGAAAGCAGAACCTTGCTCATGTAACCCATGGCTGTCGTCCTCCATGTGCGGCGCTGCGCCCCTGCCGTTGCTGCTGGCGCTGGCCCGTTATGTTTTTCACCGTTCGTTACGCTCCGCGCCGGCCTTCAGTAGGGGAATGGCCAGACGCGCAGTTTCTGCTTGATGGTTCGCCAGATGCTGGCGAGCCCGTGCGGCTCCACAATCAGGAAGCCAATGATCATGGCCCCCACGACCATGAAGGTGATGTGCTCGACGGTGGCGGCGCCGATGCTGAGCCCCAGCATGGGAAACAGCATCTTCAGCACGATCGGCAGGCCGTAGATCATCGCCGCGCCAAGGAACGAGCCGATGAGGCTGCCGAGGCCGCCAATGATCACCATGAACAGGATCAGGAACGACTGGCTGATGGAGAACACCTCCGGCTCGGCCGAGCCGTACCAGAGGAACACCATCAGGGCGCCGGCGACGCCGCAGTAGAAGGAGGACACGGCGAAGGCCAGCAGCTTGGTCGGCAGCAGGCGGATGCCCATCAGCTCGGCGGCGATGTCCATGTCGCGCACCGCCATCCAGCTGCGCCCCACCCGCCCGTGCACCAGGTTCGAAGCGATCCAGGTCAGCAGCGTGACGATCGACAGCACCACCAGATAGCGCAGCTCCGGCGTGGCGTGCGGCCCGGTGATCGGCATGCCGAACAGGGTGCGCACCGGCGCCTCGATCGCCCCCGACACATTGTTGTTGTAGAGCCACGGAATGCGGATGAAGCACCATTGCAGGAAGAACTGCGCCGCCAGCGTCGCCACCGCCAGATAGAAGCCCTTGATGCGCAGGGACGGCAGACCGAAAAACACTCCCACCGCCGCCGAGAAGAACCCGGACGCCAAAATCCAGACGATCAGGTTCACCTCCGGAAAAAAGGTGGTGAGCTTGTAGCAGGCGTAGGCGCCCACCCCCATGAAGCCCGCAGTGCCCAGCGACAGCTGCCCGGTGTAGCCGGTGAGCAGGTTCAACCCCAGCGCCGCCAGGGCGAACACCAGCAGCGGGATCATCACCGCGCTGAGCAGGAAGGCGCCGCCGAACAGCGGCATCGCCACGAAGGCGAGCAGCAGGATGATGGCGAGGCCGATCCGGTCCTGACGGATCGGAAACACCGCCATATCCGCCTTGTAGCTGGTCTTGAACTGGCCGGTTTCGCGATAGAGCATGGCGCGGCCCCTCAGATCCGTTCGATGATTTTTTCGCCGAACAGGCCCTGGGGCCGGAACAGCAGGAAGGCCAGGGCGATGAAATAGGCCAGCCAGGTCTCGATGCCGCCGCCCACCAGCGGCCCCCAGTAGAACTCGCCCAGCTTCTCGCCGACGCCGATGATCAGGCCGCCGACAATCGCCCCCGGCACCGAGGTAAACCCACCCAGCACCAGCACCGGCAACGCCTTCAGCGCCACGATCTCCAGCGCGAACGACACCTCGGAGCGGGCGCCCCACATGATGCCGGCGGCCAGCGCGACGACGCCGGCGGTGAACCAGACAATCACCCAGATCTGGTTGAGCGAGATGCCCACCGACAACGCCGCCTTGTGGCTGTCCGCCACCGCGCGCAGGGCCCGGCCAATGCGGGTTTTCTGAAAGAACACGGCCAAAGCGGCGACCATGATGGAAGCGATCACGGCGGCGGCGATGTCGATCTTCTGGAACGACACCCGCCCGCCCAGCATCTCCACGTCGATGACGCCGCGCGGCAGGCCGAGCTGTTCGGTGATCATCGCCTTGGGATTGCCGCCGAACACCAGCTCGCCGAAGCCGATGAGAAAATAGGTCAGCCCGAAGGTGGCCATGAACAGGATGATGTCCGGCTGGTTGACCAGCGGCCGCAACACCACCCGCTCCACCGCCACGGCGAGCAGGAACATCACCCCAAGGGTCAGGATCAGCGCGCCCCAGGCCGGCACGCCTTTCTCATACAGGCCAACCAGGGTCAGCGCCGCGAACACCACCATGATGCCCTGGGCGAAGTTGAACACGCCGGAGGCCTTGAAAATCAGCACGAACCCAAGGGCGATCAGGGCGTAGAGCACGCCGGAGACCAGCCCGTCCCACAGCGCCTGGACCAGCAGGTCCGGCGCGCCGGCCATCTGGACGAAGGGATCGATGAAGACGTTGTAGAGCATCGTCCCGCCTCCTGAAGCATTCCCGGGAAAAGTGGCGGCCACTTTTCGTGAAGGACAGCGCGCGAACAGCGTGCAAATGCGTCGAACAAAAAGATGGAGCGCTTCCGGCGCGTTCCGCCGGACGCGCGCTAGTGCGCCACGCCGAGATAGGCGTCGATAACGGCCTGGCTGGCCTTCACCTCATCCGGCGCGCCGTCAGCGATCTTGCGGCCGTACTCCAGCACCACAACCCGGTCTGACAGGTCCATCACCACGCCCATGTCGTGTTCGATCAGGGCGATGGTGACGCCGAAGGCGTTGTTGACGTCGAGGATGAAGCGGCACATGTCCTCCTTCTCCTCCAGGTTCATGCCCGCCATCGGCTCATCGAGCAGCAGCAGGTCCGGCTCCATGGCCAGCGCCCGGCCCAGCTCCACCCGCTTCTGCAGGCCGTAGGGCAATTTGCCGACCGGCGTCTTGCGCACCGCCTCGATCTCCAGGAAGTCGATGATTTCCTCGACGACGCGGCGGTGGCGGATTTCCTCGTCCAGCGCCGGGCCATGGCGCCACAGCTGCCAGAAGAAGCCGCGCTTCATGTGCAGGGTGCGCCCGGCCATGATGTTGTCGAGGGTGCTCATGCCCTTGAACAAGGCGACATTCTGGAAGGTGCGCGAAATGCCCTGGGCCGCCGCATGGGAGGGGCGCATGCGCCGCCGCGTCTGGCCGCGAAAGCTGATGCGGCCCTCCTGCGGGTGATAGAAGCCGTTGATGACGTTGAGCATCGAGGTTTTGCCGGCGCCGTTGGGGCCGATGATCGCCCGCACCTCGCCCTTGCGGATGTCGAAGGAAACGTCGCTGATCGCCTTGACGCCGCCAAAGCGCAGGGAAACATTCTCCACCGTCAGCAGGGGCTCGCCCTTCGCCACGCTGTCGTCCCTGCGGCTGAACAGCGCCTGACCATTCATGCCCTGACTGTTCATGGCCTGACCGTTCATGGCCGCCCCCCATTCGCCTGCGCTCGCGCCTGTTGCGGACCGCCGCCCAGGTCCTGAACCCGCAGCCGCGCCGACAGCCGGCCCTTGCGCCCGTCCTCGAAGGTGACTTCCGTGGTGATGTCCGCCTCGGCGGAACCGTCGTAGAGCGCCTGCACCAGCGGCGCATAGCGCTCGGCGATGAAACCGCGCCGCACCTTCTGGGTGCGCGTCAGCTCGCCATCGTCCGGGTCCAGCTCCTTGTGCAGGATGATGAAGCGGCGCACCTGCGAGGGCGCCATGGCCTCTTCCAGCGCCAGCGCGGCGTTGGCGGCGACGATGTCCTTGCGCAGCAACTCCGCCACCTGCGGATGGGCGGCGAGCTCCTGGTAGGAGCCATAGACCACGTTATTGCGCTCGGCCCAGGCGCTCACGGCCGTCAGGTCGATATTGATGAAGCAGGTCACATCCTGGCGGCCGTCGCCAAAGGCCACCACTTCCTTGATGTTCGGATAGAACTTCAGCCGGTTCTCGATGTATTTCGGCGCGAACAGCGCCCCGCCGGCCAGCCGGCCGACGTCTTTGGCCCGGTCGATGATCTTCAGGTCGCCATCGGCGGTGAAGAAGCCGGCGTCGCCGGTCTTCACCCAGCCATCCGCCGTCATCGCCTCGCGGGTCTTGTCGTCCTCGCGAAAATAGCCGGTGAACATGCCCGGCGAGCGGAACTGCACCTCGCCGTCATCGGCGATGCGCAGATCAACGCCGGGGGCTGGCGGTCCCACCGTATCAGGCCGCGCCCGTCCGTCCGGCTGGGCGGTGACGAACAGGAACGCCTCGGTCTGGCCGTATAGCTGCTTCAGATTGATCCCCAGCGCCCGATACCAGGAAAACAGTTCCGGGCCGATCGCCTCGCCCGCCGTGTAGGCAACGCGGATTTTTGAAAAACCCAGCGTGTTCTTCAGGGGACCGTAGATGAGCGCCTCGCCCAGCGCATACGCCAGCCGCCCGGCAGCGGGCGTCGGCCGGCCCTCGAGGATGGCTTCGCCATGACGGCGCGCCACGGCGATACAACGCCGGTAAAGCCATTGCTTGAAGCGGCCGGCGTCCTGCATGCGGATGGTGATGCGCGTCAGCAGGCTCTCCAGCACCCGTGGCGGCGCGAAATAATAGGTAGGGCCGATCTCGCGCAGATCCTCGCTCACCGTGTCGGCGGATTCGGGACAGCAGACGCAGAAGCCGGCGACCATGGCCTGGGCAAAGGTGAGATAATTGTCGCCGACCCACGCCAGCGGCAAATAGGCCAGCACCTCGTCGCGCTCCGTCAGCCTGTCGAATTCGCTGGTGCTGCGGGCGGCGGCGATGGCGCGCTCATGGCTGATCATCACGCCCTTGGAGCGGCCGGTGGTGCCGGAGGTGTAGAGAATGATCGACAGGTCGGGGCCGCGCCCGGCGGCGATCTCCGCGTCCAGCCAGGCCTCGCAACCCTCGCCCTGCCCCGCAAGGCGCTCGCGCCCCCGCGCCATCACCTGGTCGAGGTCGTGCAACTGGCCATGGTCATAGTCGCGCAGACCGCGCGGCTCATCATAAATGATGCCGCGAAGCTCCGGCAGCTGGTCGGCCACCGCCAGCAATTTGTCGACCTGCTCCTGATCCTGCACCACGGCAAAGCGGGCCTCGGCGTGGGCGCAGACAAAGGCCAGCTCGTCCGCCACCGCGTCGGCATAGACCGGGGCCGGCGTGGCCCCCAGCGCATGCGCCGCCATCACCGCCCAATACAGGCGCGGCCGGTTGAAGCCGATGATCGAGACGCAGTCGCCGCGCTTCACGCCCAGCGCCGCCAGACCGCTGGCCATGGCGCGCGCCTCGCGGCGGGTTTCGGCCCATGTCCAGGTCTGCCAGACGCCGCGGTCCTTGTGCCGCCAGGCCGGCCGGTCGCCGCGCCGGGCGGCGTGCATGTCGAGCAGCCGGGCGAAGGTTTCGCCACCAGCAGACGCCGCCGCCGTTACAGAAGCCTGAACGGATTGCGGCGCGAAATTTCCAGCCTCCGGAGCGACGGCTGCAGACACGCGTTACCTCCAGCCCTGTCGCGACGCGTCATGCTTCACAGAAGATTGCGGTCGCGTTTTTATCCTGCCAACACAGAGCCTTGCAGAAATACCTGCATGGCACAACACTGCCGGACGCCTGCATTTGCCATACTATCGTCCAATTGCCCCACTCATCCCGCCATGCGCGCACGCCTGCTTGCGCCGGCTGACGCCGGCAAGTAACCGGCAACAGGTAATCTCATTGATACATTGGCCAGACATGGCGGCGACTGTCGCGCCGCGCCGGCGACTGTCGCGTATGGCCTGACGCCAAGGACCGGATTACACCAGCCGGACAGAATCAGCGCCGGGGAGCTGCATGAGAGGCAACACATTCCGAAATGGGCGGCGCATGGCCGGGGTCGCGCTGGCGGCCGCCGTGGCGCTGGCGCTTCAGGCCCTGCCAGCGCTGGCGCACCCGCATGTGTGGGTGACCGCATCCGCGGCGCTGGTGTTCGACCAGGATGGCCGCCTCACCGCCATCCGCCATCGCTGGATGTTCGACAAGGCGTTCTCCGCCTACGCCATCCAGGGGCTGGACAAGAACGGCGACGGCAAGTTCTCGCGGGAGGAGCTGGCCGGGCTGGCGAAGGAGAACATTGATGGCCTCACCGAGTTCGGCTGGTTCACCAACCTGAAGATCAACGGCGCCAAAACCGCCTTCAGCCCGCCCAAAGAAGGGGCCATGGATCTCGTCGACGGCCAGTTGGCGCTCGGTTTCCTGCTGCCGCTCGAAAAGCCGGCCAGCCCCGGCAAGGCGCTGATGCTCGATATTTCCGACCCCACCTATTTCGTGGCCTTCTCGCTCGCCGATGGAGACGGCGCCATCACTCTGGCGCACGCTCCCGCCGGCTGCGTCACCAGCATCACCCGTCCCAAGGCTCCGCCGCAGCAGCAAACACAGAACCTGACCGAGGATTTTTTCAATGCCCTCAACCAGGCCTCCAATTTTGGCAGCCAGTTCGCCAACAAGGTGGTGGTGGCCTGCCCGTGAAACGCCCGCGCCAGGATCCCGCCAATGGCCAAACGCCGCCAATGACTGCCGCCAATGACTGAAGCCCCGCCCGACAGGGCCACCGCCGGCCAGTCTGGGGAAAGCAGGCCATGGAGCCGCCTTGCCCGGCGCATGCTGCTTATGGCGATCGCCGTGGCTTTCGTTTCCGGCGGCCTCGCCCTGCTGGCGCTGGCGTTCACCCAGGCCGCTCCGCCGCCACCCCGCAATCCGTTTGCCGGCGGCATGGCGGAAACCGCCGCGGGCGGGCGCATCGGCGCCGTCATCATCGCCATGCAATCGGCGTTTTACCGGGCGCTGACCCAGGGCCTGCAAGCCTTTTCGAGCGGCGGCGCCGGCCTGTGGGGCCTGCTCGGCGTCAGCTTCGCCTATGGCGTGTTTCACGCGGCGGGGCCGGGGCATGGCAAGGCGGTGATCTCGGGCTATCTCGTCGCCAATGAGCGCACCCTGGCGCGCGGCGCGGCGCTCAGCCTGGCCGCCGCCATGCTTCAGGCTGTGGTGGCCGTGGCCCTCGCCCTCACCCTGTCGCTGGCGTTCAACGCTACCGTCGCCATGGTGAAATACAGCACAACGGTGGTGGAGCTGGTCAGCTTCGCTTTGGTGGCGTTGCTCGGGCTGGCGCTGACCTGGCGCAAGGCCGGCGCGCTGGCAAACCTCGGCGGCTCCCAACCGCTCGCGGCCAGTTGCGGGCCTGACTGCGGCCACGCCCACATGCCGGGGCCGGATGCGGTGGACCGCGCCCGCGATCTGCGGGCCATGGCCGGCGTGGTGCTGGCCGCCGGCGTGCGGCCCTGCTCCGGCGCGCTGATCGTGCTGGCCTTCGCCCTGTCGCAACGGGCGCTGGCGGCGGGCGTTGCCGCCACCTTCGCCATGGCGCTGGGCACGGCGCTCACCACCGGAGCCATCGCGGCGCTGGCCGTGTTCGCCAAGCGGCTGGCGCTACGGCTGGCCGGCGGCGGCGGCATGGGCGGCGCGCGGGCGATGGCGGCGCTGGAGCTGCTTGCCGCGGCCTTCGTGCTGGTGACCGGCCTCGCCCTGCTCGCCGGCCTCCAGATCTCTGGCCTCCAGATCTCCGGCGCCAGCTGAGGCCTCGCCCGTTCTCAGGCGATGCGTTCGCGCACCGCCTCGGCGACGCGGGCGGCAAGCTGGATCAGCGAGCGGTCGGAGCCGGCGGGGCCGAGCAGCGACAGGCCGAGCGGCCCGGTCTCGCCATCGTGCACGGGAATGGTGACCTGCGGGAAACCGGACAGGCTGGAGGGGCACATCAACCGCAGGGTGCGGTTGCGGAAATCTTCCATCGAGGCTTCCGCCTCGGCCAGGAATGGCGGCGGCGACGGCATGGTCGGCAGCACCAGCACGGCGCCTTCACCCAGCAACTCGGCCAGATGATTGCGGAAGCGCGCCGCGAGCGCGCGTGAATCGGCCAGCAGCGTTTCGGTGACGTCCTTGCCCGAGGCAAACCGTTCAGCCAGCGAGGCGTTCATCGGCGGCGCATGGCGCTCGATGAAGCTCTTGTGGGCTTCCCAAGCTTCCCAGGACTGCAGATGACGCAGCGCCCAGCACAAATTGTCCAGATTGGGCGCCGCAGCAGCAATGTCGAAGCAGCCGAGGCGCAACTCCACGCGGCGCAACGCCACCTCAAGCGCCGCCGCCGCGTCGGGGCGCGCCAGGCCAAAGCAGGCCCGGTCCACAAGGAAGCGCGCCGCGCCCGGCAACGGCGCCGGATCATCGCCCAGCAGCACATCGCCAACCGCCGCCAGGGTTTCGGCGCGGCGGGCGAACCAGCCCACCGTGTCATAGCTCGGCGACAGCGGCTCCACGCCGGCGTTGTCCACCCGCCCCCAGGTGGGGCGAATGCCGAACACGCCGCAATAGGAAGCCGGCGCGCGCAGCGATCCGGCCGTATCGGTGCCCAGCGCGAAATCGACCTGGCCCGCAGCCACCGCCACCGCCGAACCGGACGACGAGCCGCCGGAAATCCGGCCGGGCGCCGCCGGATTGACCGGCGAGCCGAAATGGATGTTGCGCCCCAAAATCGAATAGGCGAATTCGTCGGTCTGGGTCTTGCCCGCGAACCGCGCGCCCGCATCGAGCAGGGCCTGCACGACCGGCGCCGTTTTCGTCCGCACGCCTGACGCGGCGAGCTTCACCGGATTGCCGCATCCCGTGGGATAACCGGCCACATCGATCACATCCTTGACGGCGAAAGAAAGGTCCCGGAGCGCGCCATCCGGCGCGAAGGGCGCCGGCGCCTCGGGATAGGGCATGAAAGCTTTGAAGGGGTCCTCGCGCATGGGCGGTCCTGGTTCCTTGCCTGGTCGTCAGTGATTGGCGGCGGACAGGGCCCGCCAGACCTGATGCGTTGCGCGGTCAGCCCATTGATCCCGGGCTGCCGGACGTGGCTCCCCTGCTCATACCAGAATGCGAAGATGCTGACGCATCCGCATTCTGAATTGCTCAAGCGCCGCACGGGCTTCACCAAGGCCCGGTGAGTCAAGCTCACCGGGCCTTGGTATCAGCATGAGCCTCCCCGTCGCCGCAAGCATAAAGCCCCCGGCGCTTCAGCTTAAGACCCGACAGCGGGCAACGCCCATGCGTGCGCCGCAAACCGCGCAGCCGCAGCACCGTTTCAGAACGCCGGACTGCCCATCATTGCAAACGCCGCCTGCGACCAAATATAGACATTGGGCGGCCCCATGGGGTAATCAGCACAATGGTTTGGCGCGATCGCGCAGCAACAGGAGACGACAGGTGGCGAACACAAACGCGACGGCAGGTTCCGGCGGCGTCAACTGGCGTAATCTGGTCACCCTTGGTTCGCTGACCGTGCTGGTGGGCGTCGAGGTGATCGGCGCGGCGATCGCTGGCGGCTGGGCCCTGGCCGGCCTGCTCGATCTGGGCACGACCATCGAATACGCCTTCATGGCCATCTTCGCCGCCATCGCCATCTGGGGCATGGTGAAGTTTGTCCGCGCCGGCCTCAAGGTCGAGCCAATCATCCGGCGCTAGGGCGCTTTCCGGTCAGCTGGAACCGGCTGGTCGACCAGAATTCACTCAGAACACGGAAAATTTGGAGCAGTTTGCGGTCCAGAGTGACCGCGCGCCGCTCCACAACACTCGCCGCTCCCGGGGCTGCGGCGCTGGTCAGGCGCGCTTCCACGGCGTTTCGGGCACGGGCGTCAGCGGACCCGCGCCATCGAACCAGCTGAACAGATTGTCCACCACCAGCTGCGACATGGCGTTGCGGGTATCGACCGACGCCGAGCCCACGTGCGGCAGCAGCACCACATTGTCCATGGCGACCAGCGCGTCAGGCGCGCGGGGCTCATCGGCGAACACATCGAGGCCAGCGGCGGCAATCGTTCCGTCCTGCAAGGCGCGCACCAGCGCCGGCTCGTCCACCACGGATCCGCGCGCCACATTGATGAGCACGCCCTGCGGCCCCAGCGCCGCCAGCACCTCCGCGTTGACCAGATTGCGCGTGGCCTCGCCGCCTGGCGCCACCACGATCAGGAAATCGCAGGCCTGCGCCAGGGCGACCGGGCTTTCGCGCCAGCGCCAGGCTATGTCCGGGCGCGGACGCCGGCTGTGCCATTCGATGGTCAGGCCAAAGGCGGCGCAACGGGCGGCGATGGCCTCGCCAATGCGGCCAAGGCCGAGGATGCCCACGGTCTTGCCGCGCAACGAAGCGGACAGGGGAAACGCACCCTGCAGCCATTTACCGTCACGCAGGAAGCGGTCGGCCTGGGGAATGCGGCGCACCGTGGCGATCAGCAGCCCGAGCGTCAGATCAGCCACCTCGTCGGTCAGCACGTCGGGCGTGTTGGTGACGACCACATGGCGCGCCGCCGCCGCCGCCACGTCGACACCATCATAGCCAACGCCGATATTGGCAATGATCTCCAGCGCCGGCAGCCGCCCGATGAGCCCGGCGCTGACGCCGCCGAAGCCGGCGACCGCGCGCACGCGCGGCCCCACCTCCGCCAGCAGCGCCTCCGCATCGGCCGCGGCGCGCAAATCGTGCACCTGGCAACGCTGCTGCAACGCCTGTAGCGGCGCGGGCATCATCGGGCTGACCAGCAGTACTTCGGGACGGGACATGACATCTCCAGAGAAGGACGTCTCAACTCCATGTGGGCTGAAACGGCCTGTGACATTGGCTGGCGCGGCGGCGCGCCTGGGAGAGCGGGCGCCTTGCGCCCGGTTTCGCCGGCGGACGGCCTTGCCGGTCCGCGTTTCACCGGGTCAGCCCCGGGCAGAGCCGGATATGGCTTGTGGGAGAAACGGTCGGGAACCTTGCCCGAATCCCGGCCAGATTATCGCATGAGCCTCAGGGAGCGCGATTGTCGGCCGGCGCGTCCTGGCCATTGGCCGGCGCGCCGCCCTCCTGATCATGGTGAAAATTGTCGGCGGCCCGACGCAGGAACTTGCGCAATTTCTTGCGTTCGCGCGGGTCGAACCCGGCCAGCAAACGTTGCTCCGCGTCGCTCCAGATCGCCGCCAGCGTCGCGGCCCGCCGGTAGCCCTCCTCCGTCAGGCGCACCCGCACCAGCCGCCCGTCGCCAGCCGCGCCGCCGGCGCGCTCCACCAGGCCCTGGGCCGTCAGCCGCGCCACCGCCTTCGAGGCCGTCGGCGGCCGCACCCGCATCAGTTCGGCCAGCGCCCCCATGGTCATGGCCTGATGATCGTGCAGCGCCTGCAGCAATTGCTCCTGGCCAGGAAACAGGCCAAGCGCCGCCAGCCGCTCGCCAAGCTCGACCCGGTGCACCCGCGCCAGCACCGTCAGCGCCCAGCCAACGCTCTTGTGCATGGCCTGGCCGCTCACGGGCGCGTCCGCGCGCCCGGGCTCCACGCTGGCGGCGGATTGCTGGCTTTCGCCCCTGGCGGCCGCTTTGGCCACGGGCTTCCCGGTTTCGCGGGGCGCGGCCGGCAATTCCCCGGCCGGGCGCGCCTTCGCCACGAGCGCCTTCGTTTGCGAGGGCCTGTCTTGCAGGGTTTTGGCCTGCGGGGCCCTGGTTTCCGAACTCCTGACTTCAGAAGCCTTCATTTCAGAAGTCTTCACTTCAGCAGCCCTGGCCTTGCCGGACTTTTTCCGCGATGCGGCGCTGGCCGGCGCGCCAGGCGACGCGTCGCCGGCTGTCTTGACTGGCTTGCTCACGGCCATAATGCCTCCAGAAACCATGTCCGGCGAAGCAACTGCGCGCCGCGCGCCACTGCCTCCAGCCAGCCCATCCTTGGACAGCTATTATGAACATATTGACAGTGCGGTGAAAACGGCGGCGACGACGAAAACCTGGTTGCAGCCATCACATTTATCAGGCTACCCCACGCTGGCCCGGCAGCAGCCGCGTCAGCAGCGACAGGCCAGCGTGGATCAGCACGCCGCTCACCGAAATCAGCAGCAGGGCCGCGAACATGCGCGGGATGTTGAGCCGGTAGCCGGCCTCGACGATGCGCCAGGCCAGGCCGCTGCCCTGCCCCGCCGCGCCAGCGGCAATTTCGGCGACGATGGCGCCGATCAGCGCGAGGCCTCCGGCAATGCGCAGGCCGGCGAGGAAATGCGGCGCGGCGGTCGGCGCCTCCAGCCGCACGAGCCGCTGCCAGCGACTGGCGCCATAAAGCCGGAACAGCTCATCGAGACCAGGATCGACCGCCTGCAAACCGGCGGCGGTGTTGGACAGCACCGGAAAAAAAGCGACGAGAAAAGCGCAGACCAGCACGGCGGAGCCAGGCTCCAGCCAGACCAGCAACAGCGGCGCGATGGCGATCACCGGCGTCACCTGCAACACCACCGCGAACGGATACAGCGCCGCCGACAGCAACCGCGAGCGGGAGAACAGCAGCGCCAGCAGCACGCCGCCAGCCACGGCCAGCGCCAGGGCCCTGGCCGTGGTCAACAGCGTGACGCCGAGCGCCGGCAGCAGGATCGCCCGATCGCTCCACAGGGTCTGCAACACCTGCGTCGGGGCGGGCAGGATGTAGGATGGAATCGCCTGCCAGCGCACCACAAACTCCCACAGCGCCAGCGCGGCGAAGCCGGTCAGCAGCGGCGTCAGCAGGCGCAGCGCCGGCGCGAACCCGGGCGCACGGCCGCTCATGCGGCGGCCCCGCTGGCGGCCGCCGCCCTGGCGAGCACGGCGGCGCACTGGCTGGCGTAGGCGGCGCTGGCGCGAAACGACGCGCCCCGACCGGGCGGGGCCGTGACGCTGACCTCATCCAGAACGCGCCCTGGCCGGGCGGTCATGACGACGATGCGATCCGCCAGATAAACGCTTTCCCAGCTTGAATGGGTGACGAAGGCGACGGTGAAGCCAAGCCGCGCCCGCAACGCCAGCAAATCGTCGTTGAGCCGCGCCCGGGTGAACTCGTCCAGCGCGGCGAACGGCTCATCCATCAGCAGCAGATCCGGATGGGTGGCGAGGGCGCGGGCGATGGAAACCCGCATGCGCATGCCGCCTGAAAGCTCATGCGGCCACGCCCGCTCAAATCCGGCCAGCCCCACCAGCGCCAGCATCGCCGCCGCCCGCTCACTGGCCTCGGCCCGGGCGACGCCGGCCAGATCCAGCGGCAGGCGCACATTGGCGAGGGCGCGCGACCACGGCGTCAGCGTCGGATCCTGGAACACGAAACCGACGCGGCCTGTCGCCGCCAGCCCTTCATCGCGCCGGACAAGGCCGCGCGTTGGCGTCAACAGCCCGGCCATCAACCGCAGCGCCGTCGATTTTCCACAACCGGAAGGGCCAAGAATTGCCAGAAACTCGCCGGCCCGCACGTCCAGCGTCAGCCCGTCCAGCGCCGTGACGCCATTGTCCCAGGCCAGCGCCACGTCCTGCATCCGCACCAGCGCCTCGCGAGACGTCTCGCGAATCCTGGCGTTCTGCTCATGGTCTGGTTTCAAGCCCGACGCCCCTGTTGACGAATTGCAGGGTGTAGCTGGCGCGCCAGTCGAGGTCCGGCTTGTACAGACCCGCCTTCGCCATGCGCCGGAAGAAGCTCTCCATGCGCGCATCGGTCATGGCGCCGATGCCCAGCTTCAGGGCGTCGCCCGATTCCACCAGGCCATATTCTTTCATGCGCGCCCGGGAAAAATCGATCTGCTCCTGGGTCATGTCCGGATTGTCTTTCAGGATCAGTGCATTGGCGGCGGACGGGTCGCCGTGCAGATAATTTCGCCAGCCAAGGATCGAGGCGTCGACGAAGCGCTGCGCCAGATCTGCGTTGCTGGCGATGACATCGGCGCGCGTCTCGATGGTGGTGGAATAGGTGTCAAAGCCATGGTCGGCCAGCAGGAAAACATTGGGCTTGAAACCGCCCTGCTTTTCCACCGCCAGCGGCTCGGACGTGGCGTAGCCCTCGGTGACCGAACCGCGATCGGCAAGGAACGGCGCCAGATTGTGGGTGTAGGGCCGGGTGTTTTCCTCCCGGAAACCATGCTCCGCCTTCAGCCACTGGAAATAGGAGGCCAATCCTTCGCGGCCCACGAAAATCCGCGCCTTCTTCAGATCGTCCCAGGCGTCCAGCCCCTGCCCCGGGCGCGACATCAGCACCTGCGGGTCTTTCTGGAAAATCGCCGCGACCACCTTGACCGGAATGCCCTCCGCGACGGCCGAGAACGGCTGCAACATGTTGCCGCCCATGTAAAAATCCAGCCGTCCCGCCGCCAGCAGCAAGCGGTTGTTGTGCTGCGGCCCGCCGGGAATGATGCTGACGTCGAGGCCGTATCGGGCATAAGTGCCGTCCGCCAGCGCCTGATAGAAGCCGCCATGCTCGGCCTGGGCCAGCCAGTTGGTCCCAAAACGCACCTTTCGCAGCTCGGCCGCCGCTGCCGGCGCCTGGCTGGCAAGGCAGGCGACCGCCAGGGCGAACATGGCCAGAACGAACCGGACCGGACCCAGCGGAGCCAGAATGACGCCGGCGTGAAGCCGCCACATGCCGGAAGCGCTTGCCCGCCAGAAAACGCCCGTCCGGCGACCAGCCGCGCCAGGCCCGGCCATGGGTAATTGTCCAGACGCCATGTTCACCCCGCCCCCTGCCTGTCCGGCCTGTTTCCCGCCGCGCGGCCGTTACGGTATCCTGCCGCCCCGATGCGGGCGGATCGCAGGATCGCCGCAGAATGCGCCGCGCCGCCGGCGCTCGCAATACTGATGAAGGAAAGCCCCGCCGTGCCACACACCCGCGCCGCGCCCCTGATCCGCAGCCGCCTCTGGCGCGAGATGCCGGCGGAGGCCTTCGGAGCCGCCCCCATGGCCGACGCCGTCGCCGTGCTGCCACTGGCGGCGGTGGAGCAGCATGGCCCGCATTTGCCCACCGGCGTCGACGCCATGATCATGGAGGGCATGCTGGAGCGGGTTCGCGCCCGCATCGAAACCGCGCCGGAGGGAACCGTCCCGCTCACCGTGTTGCTGCCGGTGCAGGAAATTGGCCTGTCCACCGAGCACATCGCCTTTCCTGGTTCGCTGACCCTGGCGCCGGAAACGGCGATTCGCGCCTGGCGGGAGCTGGCCATCGGCGTCAGCCGCGCCGGCTTCCGCAAGCTGGTTCTGGTGTCCTCCCACGGCGGCAACAGCCCGGTGATGGATGTGGTGGGCCGCGCCATGCGCGCCGAGGCCAACATGCTGGTGGTCCAGACCTCCTGGCAGCGCTTTGGCTACCCGGAGGGCCTGTTCGACGTCCAGGAGATCCGCCACGGCATCCATGGCGGCGAGATCGAAACCTCGCTGATGCTGGCCTTCCGGCCCGATCTGGTGCGGATGGAGCGGGCGGAGAACTTCGCCCCGGCCAGCCTGGCGCTTGAGCAGGACTACGAACTGCTGCGCGCCGACCGCCCCGCCGGGTTCAGCTGGCTGGCGCAGGATCTGCATCCCTCCGGCGCCATGGGCGACGCCAGCCGCGCCACGGCGGACAAGGGCGAAGCGGCGGCGGCCCATGCGGCGGCGGCCTTCGTCCGGCTGCTTGGCGAAATCGCCCGTTTCGAACTGGGCGACGGAACCCGCAGCCGGCCAGGATTTTTGTAAGGGGAGCATACGAAAACGGGCGCGGAATTTCTGCGCCCGTCGTCAGGAACATTTGCCGGCGGCGACGCCTGAGACGTCAGGCTGCGTGGGGAAGCAGATCGGCGCCCCATCGAAGCGCGCCGCTTTCGCGGGCAACGACGCCCGCCTCCAGGGCGTCATCGCTGGCCACGACATCCGGCGCGGCAATCATGCCGGCGGCGCCAGCCATGGCGCCGGGAACCAGCTCCAGCGCCAGCAGGCGGCGCTGCTCATAGGCGCCTGGCATGGCCAGCCCCGCGGTCACTGACGCGGAGAAACCGAACCGCACGTAATATTCCGGATCGCCAACCAGCAGGATCGCGCCATGGCCGGCCGCGCGGGCGCGGGCGATGGCCACGCGCATCAGTGCGCCGCCAACGCCGTCGCTCTGCCGCTCCGGCGCCACGGCCAGCGGACCGAGCAGCAGGGCGGGCTTGCCGCCGGCCAGCACGTGCCACAGCCGCACCGTGCCGGCGAGCCGGGCCGGGCCGTCTTCTGAAATGTCGCGGGCGACCAGCGCCAGGCCGTCAGCCGGGTTCTGGCCTTCACGCAGCCGCTCGCTGGATTTCAGCTTGCGATCGGGGCCCATGGCCACGTCGAGCAACGCCTCGCGCGCCGCCACATCGAAGAGAGTTTCATCGCCAATGCAGATCATGGCGCCATTCCTGCACATGCCGCCGGCGTGGCCGGGCGGAGAAAAGGGGCATGCAGCGCCCGTCCAGATACGGGCGCGTGTGAAAAAGCCCGCAGCGCGGGATGGCGCTGGGGGCAGGAACAGCCGGTTGTCCGGGTGGGCTGGCCCCGGGGCCAGCCGTCAAATCCGCGTCAGATGACGTAGGATTTCAGGGGTGGGAAGCCGTTGAACGCCACCGCCGAATAAGTGGTAGTGTAGGCGCCCGCGCCCTCGATCAGCAGCTTGTCGCCAATCTCGATGCTGACCGGCAGCATGTAAGGCTGCTTTTCGTACAGCACGTCAGCCGAGTCGCAGGTCGGACCGGCCAGGATGCACGGCGCCTTCTCCCCGTCCTGATCGCGCTCGGAGCGGATCGGGTAGCGGATCGATTCATCCATGGTTTCAGCCAGGCCGCCGAACTTGCCAATGTCGAGATAGACCCAGCGCACCTCATCGGCGTCGCTCTTCTTCGACACCAGCACCACCTCGGTCTCGATCAGGCCGGCGTTGCCGACCATGCCGCGGCCAGGCTCGATGATCGTCTCGGGGATGCGGTTGCCGAAATGTCGTCGCAGCGCGTTGAAAATCGAACTGCCATAGGCCTCGACCGCCGGCACGTCCTTCAGATATTTCGTCGGGAACCCCCCGCCGAGATTGACCATCGACAGGATAATGCCGCGCTCGCCGCAGGCGCGGAACACGTCGGCGGCCATGGCCAGCGCCGCATCCCATGCCTCGGTGTTGCCCTGCTGGGAGCCGACGTGGAACGACACGCCATAGGCTTCCAGCCCCTGACGGTGGGCGTGCTCCAGCACGTCCGGCGCCATCTGCGGGTCGCAGCCGAACTTGCGCGACAGCGGCCATTCGGCCCCGGCGCCGTCGCACAGCACGCGGCAGAACACCTTCGCGTCGCCGATGCCGGCGGCGGCGGCGGCGCGGGCGATCTTGTCGACCTCCGCCTGGCAGTCGACCGCGAACAGGCGCACGCCGAGCGCGAGAGCGCGGGCGATGTCGCGTTCTTTCTTGATGGTATTGCCGAAGGAGATGCGGTCAGCGGTGGCGCCAGCGGCCAGCGCCATCTCGATTTCCTGCACCGACGCAGTGTCGAAGCATGAGCCGAGGCTGGCGAGCATGTGCAGCACTTCCGGCGCCGGATTGGCCTTCACCGCGTAGAACACGCGCGCATCAGGCAAAGCCACGGCGAACTTGGAATAATTGTCGCGCACGACCTCAAGGTCCAGCACCATGCACGGACCATCTTCACGGCGGTTACGCAGGAACTCACGAATACGCTGGGTCATAAGCGTATCTCCCCACACAGCTGGTGGAACGCCTGAAGCGTCGGCTTCCTGGAGCGTCGGCTCTTGTGGCGTTCGGCAAGATGCGGATGAAGAATCGCGCTCCGGCGCGCTGTGGAGACGCGAGCGGAACAGCAGTTCTCTACCGACCGTGCTGCCTTGGTTCGAACTGGGGAGTCCCCGGTCCGCACGCGCGGCAATGATGGACAAGCCTCTTCGGCGCCAACCTTTGGAGAGTCGGCGAGACCAAAAAAGCCCGTTCCGTCGTTGCTTTAAGCTGCGTCCCCCGTGGAGAGCGGGGTTCGCCGGTTTCGCCTCCGGCTGCCGGTTTGATGTTGGAGTCCGGTCGAAACCGGGGCCGCCAACGCAGGTTTCCCACCTTGCGTCGATCGACCCTTTAAACTCCGGGCGGCTGTCCGGCCTCTTGTCCGGATACCCACCAACCGGCACGCGGCCACAGGCACGTGCGAAATTGGGCAAGGGGTGAGATAGGACCCATGGCCCGGGGTGGCAAGGTTTTTTTGCCCCGGAGCGGCCTGGATCGGCAAAAAAACACAAAACCGACGCGAACGGCGGTCATCAGGCGAAAAAACGCCCATCCGGGACAGGCCCGAGGGGTTTCGAGGCCCCTGTTTCGGCCAGGAAATCGCTCCGCGCCCCAGATGAAACCCGTTTTGCGCCGAATCGCGCGATACGGCAGCCAGAGGAGACGGGATTGCCATTCACATGAGCCGGCGCCGCCATTCCGCCACGTGAGGAAGCGGCTATGATCGCCGCACAACATCACGCATCATCACGCATCGTTACGCGTCGCTCCGGCCACAGGACCGGACCCCGGGCAGAATGCTTCTCCGCATGTTTCTCCGCCCGGCGCGCGCCATGAACCAGTGGGTCAGTATGTCGACATTCTCGCGCAGAAGTTTCGTTGAAGGTCTCGTCGCCCTGGCGACGTTCGCCGCCACCGCCGCCACGGCGAAGGAGGCAGCCGGCTCCCGGCCGGCGGCCGGCGGCCAGCCTGCGGACGATCCTGCGCGCGCCGACGCGGCGATGAAGGAGGCCGGCCTCTCGCCCTTCGGCTATGGCGACGTCATCAAGCGGGCCCGGGAACTGGCGGCGCTGCCCTTCGTCGAGAAGCCCTCCCAGGCGCCGGAAGCGCTGGCCAAACTCGGCTTTGACCAGTGGCGCGACATCCGCTTCCGCCCGGACAAGGCGCTGCTCGGCAATTCCGACACGAATTTCCGCATGCAGATGTTCCACCTCGGCTTCCTGTTCCAGCACGCGGTGACCGTGAACATCATCCGCGACGGGGTCGCCACGCCGGTTCCCTATTCGCCGCAGATGTTCGATTTCGGCCAGAACAAATTCGCCAAGCCGCTGCCGGTGAACGTCGGTTTCGCCGGCTTTCGCCTGCATTATCCGCTCAATGATCCGACCATTCGCGACGAGCTGATCTCCTTCATCGGCGCCAGCTACTTCCGCTTCCTCGGCCAGGGCCAGGTCTACGGCCTGTCAGCCCGCGGCCTCGCCATCAACGCCGGCGGCCAGGAGGAGTTTCCGGCGTTCCGCGAGTTCTGGGTCGATGTGCGCAAGGGCGACGACAGCCGCGTGACCGTCTTTGCCCTGCTCGACAGCCCGTCCGTGTCGGGCGCCTACCAGTTCAATATCTATCCGGCAAAACAGACCGTGGTCGACGTCGAGGCGACGCTGTTCCCGCGCAAGACCATCGAGAAAATCGGCATCGCGCCGCTGACATCGATGTTCTTCATTGGCGAGAACGACCGTCGCTTCACCGATGACTACCGGCCGGAAGTGCACGATTCCGATGGCCTGCTGATCCATTCCGGCTCGGGCGAGTGGATCTGGCGCCCGCTGCACAACCCGCGCGCGCCGTCGATCTCGTCGTTCACCGAGAGCAATGTGCGCGGCTTCGGGCTGATGCAGCGCGACCGGGTGTTCGAACATTATGAGGATCTCGACATCGCCTATGAACGGCGCCCCGGCTACTGGGTCGAGCCGCGCAATCCCTGGGGCGAGGGCCGCGTCGAACTGATCGAACTGCCCACGTCGGACGAGACCAACGACAATATCGTCGTTGCCTGGGCGCCGAAGGAGGCGGTCGGGCCGGGCCAGCAACTGATTTACCGCTATTCCATCACCGCTGTCGGCGCGACCGACGGCATGCATGCGGGCGGCCAGGCCATCAACAGCTTCCAGTCGGCGCCCCGGGCTCTCGGTTCGGCCGAGCCGCTGCACCCCAACACCCGCCGCCTGATGGTGGACTTCGCCGGCGGCGAGCTGCCCTACTGGCTGAAGGCGCCGGACCGGGTGAAAGTGGACGCCTCCGCCTCCAGCGGCCGCATCCTGCGCACCTTCATCGCCCCCAACCCGAAGGTCGGCGGTTTTCGCGCGGGCGTCGACGTGGAGGCGCCTCCCGGCCAGACCGTCGACGTGCGCGTGTTCCTGCGCGCCGACAACAAGGCGCTGACCGAAACCTGGATATTCCCCTGGCGCGCTGAATAACGCGCCCGATAGCGCGGCGGACAGGCTCCAGGGGCCTTGCCCGTCGCGACGTTGCGATCAAACAGGGAGCCACGCCGCCCGTTGCCTGCTTTCAGGCAGCGCCGCGCCGGGACCGGACACATGAGCGATATTGACGCGCGGGCGCCTGGATGGGGCGCGTTGCTGGGCGGCCGCAATGGCGTTCTGGCGCTGGCGCTCGCCGGCGGCGTCGCGCTGCACGCCATCAACGTCTACATCACCACGACGATCCTGCCGTCGGTGGTCGCCGACATCGGCGGCATCGATTATTACGCCTGGAACACCTCGCTGTTCATCATCGCGTCGATCCTGGCGGCGGCGGTTTCGCCTGGCCTGCTGGAGCGGTGCGGCCCGCGCGCCGCCTATCTGCTCAGCGCCGTGATCTTCGCGGCCGGATCGCTGGCCTGCGGCTTTTCCCCCTCCATGGCCGCCATGCTGGCCGGGCGCGTGGTCCAGGGCATTGGCGGCGGTTTCCTGCTCGCCCTCTCCTACGCCATGATCCGCATCGTGTTCGATGAAGCATTGTGGCCGCGCGGCATCGCCCTGGTCTCGGGCATGTGGGGCGTGGCCACCCTGATCGGCCCGGCGGTTGGCGGGGTGTTCGCGGAGTATGGGCTGTGGCGCGCCTCGTTCTGGGCGCTGGCCCCGGCGGCGATCATGTTTGGCGCGCTGGCGGCGCTGGCGCTGCCAGCGCGCGACGCCGTGTCCGGATCGTCGGGCGCCGGCGGCGCGCCGATGCTGCAGATCCTGCTGCTGACCGCATCGGTCATGGCGATTTCGGCCGGCAGCGTGATGGAGGCCGCCTGGGCCAATGTGGCGGGCGCGCTCGTCGCCCTGATCCTGGTGGCGCTGATCGCCGTCATCGAGAAACCGGCGTCACGCCGCCTGCTGCCCACAGGCTCTTTCAGCCCACGCGGGGCGCTGGGCGCGGTTTACGCCTCGATGATGCTGCTGAGCATCATGGTGACCAGCAGCGAGATCTTCATCCCGCTGTTTCTGCAAACCCTGCATGGCCAGACGCCGCTGGTCGCCGGCTATCTGGCGGCGGCGATGAGCGCCGGCTGGACCCTCGGCTCGATCGGCGGTTCCGGCGCGACCGGCCAGCGCATGCGCCGCCAGTTGCGCTTCGCGCCGCTGCCCGGCCTCATTGGCATGGTCATGCTGGCCATTCTGGTTCCGCCGGGCAGTTCAGGATCATGGCTGGCCATGGCCCCGTTGTGCGTGGCCATGCTCATGGTCGGCGTTGGCGTTGGCCTCGCCTGGCCGCATCTGCTGACGCGGGTGCTGCAACTGGCCCCACCAGGCGAAGAAGCGGTGGCTTCGGCCTCGCTCACCACCGTGCAGTTGTTCGCCACCGCCTCGGGCGCGGCGCTCGCCGGCATGGTCGTCAACCTCGCCGGCCTCACCAACCCCGGCGGCGCGGCCGGAACCGCCGCCGCCGCCCTGTGGCTGTTCGGCGCGTTCGCCATCGCGCCGCTGCTGTGCCTGTTCACCGTGCGGCGCGCCACCCGCCCGGCTGCGGGGAAGGCCCGCGCGTCCTGATCGCCGCCCTCCCGCTCGCGGCAACTTGCGCCTGACCAGACCTGCGACCAGCAATGCAGCGCTGGCGTCAGGGACATGCTCAGGCGAGGCGGCGCGTCGCCAATCCCTCCAGCAGGGCGTCCATCACGGTGATCCAGACATCGACATCCGCGCCGCCGGCAATGGCGAGCGCCGCGCGGTCGTAGCCGGCTGAGAGCGCCTGCGCCGTCGCCTCGGGCGGCAGGGGCCGCAGCAGCCCCTGGGCCATGGCCTCCGCCAGTCCGGCGCCCAGGGTTGCGCCGCCCGTGGCGGCGTCGATGGCGGCCATGGTCTCCGGCCCCAGCACCGCCGGCCCGTCCACCAGCAGCAGGCGGGCGCGGCCTGGCGCCGTCATCGCCTGCAAAAACACCCGCCCACCCGTGCGCAGCGCCTCCAGCGGGTCATCGCAGGCGACGGTCGCCGCGTCGATCGCCGCCGCGACGGCGGCGGCCTCGGCCCGGACAATCGCCCCGAACAGCGCCGTCTTGTCAGCGAAGTGGTGATACAGCGCGCCGCGCGTCACGCCGGCGGCGGCCACGATGGCCGGCGTTGTCGCGGCGGCAAAACCCGCGTTGACAAAAATCTCCCGCCCCGCCGCCATCAGCGCCGTCCGCATGGCGCCGGATCGCGCCTCGTTGCTGCGCCGCATCAATGTCTCCATTATTTACAAACATTCTGTATGTATGTTATATGATAATCATTGCCGCCACGGCCGTCCACCAGGAGAAACGCCATGAGCCAAGCTACAGGCCACCCCGCCAGCAGCGCCGCCGCTGACCACGCCCCGCTCGCTCTCACCAGCTTCTATCCGGTGCTGATGACCGCCGACGTCGGCGCCACCGCCGCATTTTACCAGGACATGTTTGGTTTCCGTCCCCTGTTCGCGGCTGACTGGTATGTTCACCTGCAGGCCACCGGCGACAGCAACGTCAATCTGGCCATCCTGCATGGCGATCACGACACCATTCCCGCCATGGGGCGCGGGCGCGCCGCTGGCCTGCTGCTGAATTTCGAAGTGGCCGACGTCGACGCCGTGCATGCGCGGCTGGCGGCGGCCGGGGCCGAGATCGTGCTGCCCCTGCGCGACGAGGATTTCGGCCAGCGCCACTTTATCATGGCGGCGCCGGACGGCGTGCTGATCGACGTCATCACGCCGATCCCGCCATCGGAAGCGTTCGCGGCGCTGTATAAGGACCAGTGACCGCCGCGTTACGTCGCGACTGAACCGTTTGTGACCTCGGCGTCGCCGGAAAAGTGCACTAAAATGCTTCGGGATTCGCCCGCCGGCGCAGGCTGCGTCCGGCGGGCGCCGCGCCTGCGCGCCAGGCCGCCCCGAACCGGAATGCCGGCGAAACGCTCCAGAGGTCGCATGGAAACCCAACGTCGCGGAAATGACGCCGCCCTGCGTAGCGTCCTCAGCTTCACCTTTGCCCACTGGCGCCGGCAGGGCTGGCTGGCGGCCTCGCTTGGCCTGTCCGTCTGCCTCGCCACCCTCACCGAGATTTTCGCCCCGGTCTATGCCGGGCGGATGATCGACGCGCTGACGGCCGGAGAAGGCGCGACGCAGGCGGCGGTTTACGCCTTCGCCGCCATGACCCTGCTTGGCCTCGCCACCGTGGGCCTGCGCCATCTCGCCTGGTGGGGCGTGGTGCCGTTCACCCTGCGCATGATGCGCGACGTGGCCGGGGAAAGCTTCGCCCGGGTGCAGCGGTTTTCGTCGAACTGGCACGCCAACAGTTTCTCCGGCTCCGTCGTCCGCAAGATCACCCGCGGCATGTGGGCGCTGGATTCGCTCAACGACGTGCTGCTGATGTTCCTGCTGCCGTCGGTGGTGGTGCTGGTCGGCGCCGTGGCGCTGCTGGCCTGGCGCTGGCCGCTGATTGGCCTGCTGATGGGGGCTGGCGCCGCCATCTATATCGGCGCCACGGTGCTGCTGGCGACGCGCGTCATCGCGCCGGCGGCGCGGCTTTCCAACGCCTGGGACACCCGCATGGGCGGCGTGCTGGCCGACGCCATCGGCGCCAACGCGGTGGTGAAGGCCTTCGGCGCCGAACACCGGGAGGACGCCCGCCTCGCCCACGTGGTCGGCAAATGGCATCGCCGCACCTGGCGCACCTGGATGCGCTTCACCTGGATCGGCACCGGCCAGATGGCCATGCTGTGGCTGCTGCGCGCTGTTGTCACCGGCGGCGCCCTGTGGATGTGGCATCGCGGCCAGGCCTCGCCCGGCGACGTGGCTTACGTGCTCACCACCTATTTCATGCTCAACGGCTATCTGCGCGACATCGGCCAGCACGTGAACCATTTCCAGCGCGCCGTGAATGAAATGGAGGAAATGGTCCGCCTGCACGACCTGCAACCGGATGTGAAGGACCGGCCAGGCGCCCCGGCGCTCGCCGCGCCCCACGGCGAGATCCGCGTCGAGCACGTGGATTTCCGCTATGGCGACCACGTCACGCCACTCTACCAGGATCTCAATGTGGTCATCGCCGCCGGCGAACGCGTCGGCCTGGTCGGCCGCTCCGGCTCCGGCAAGACCACCTTCGTCAAGCTGATCCAGCGGCTGCACGACGTCACCGGCGGGCGCATCGTCATCGACGGCCAGAACGTCGCCGACGTCACCCAGCAGTCATTGCGCGCCCAGATCGCCATCGTGCAGCAGGAGCCGATCCTGTTTCACCGCAGCATCGCCGAGAATATCGCCTACGGCCGCCCTGGCGCCTCGATGGCCGCCATCGAGCGCGCGGCGGAGCAGGCCAACGCCCACGCGTTCATCATGGGGCTGCCGCGCGGCTACGCCACGCTGGTGGGCGAGCGCGGCGTCAAGCTCTCCGGCGGCGAGCGCCAGCGGGTGGCCATCGCCCGGGCGTTTCTCGCCGACGCGCCGATCCTGATTCTCGACGAGGCCACCTCCAGCCTCGATTCAGAATCGGAGCTGATGATCCAGCAGGCCATGGAGCGGCTGATGCAGGGGCGCACCTCGCTGGTCATCGCCCACCGGCTTTCCACCGTGCGCGAGATGGACCGGATCCTGGTGTTCGACAAGGGGCGCATCGTCGAGGAAGGCCCCCACGACGACCTGGCGCGGCGACCGGACGGCGTCTACCGCGCCCTGTTCGAACACCAGAGCGGCTCCGTCATCCGCTGAGGGGCCTTACTGGGCGCGCCAGGCAAGACATTACCTGGCAAGACGTTACCAGGCGGGAATGTAGACGCCCTTGTAGCGCGCAAGAATGAACTGGCGGATTTCGTCGCTCTGATAGGCGCCAACCAGCGTCTTCACCCAGGGCTTTCCGGCGTCCGCCGCCCGCACCGCGATGATATTCACCCAGGGGCCGTTGATATCCTCGCGGGCCAGCGTCCCCTGCACCGGATCGAGCCCGGCCTCGACGGCGTAATTGCCGTTGATGGCGGCGGCGTCCACATCCGGCAGGCTGCGGGCGATCTGCGCCGCGTCCAGTTCGATGATCTTCAGCTTTCGCGGATTGTCGGTGATGTCGCGCGTGGTGGCGGCGACGGTTTCGCCGTCTTTCAGGCGGAACAGGCCGCGATCCGCCAGCAGGCGCAGGGCCCGGCCGCCATTGGTCGGGTCATTGGGAATGGCGATGGTCCCGCCGGCGGGAATGGCGTCAGTGGATTTGTGACGGGTGGAATAAAGCCCCAGGGGCGAGGTGATGGTTTCGCCGGCCTTCACCAGTTGCCAGCCGGCCCTGGCGATCTGGGCCTGCAGATAAGGCTGGTGCTGGAAGGCGTTGGCCTCGATCTCGCCGCTGGCCAGCGCCTGGTTGGGGATGACATAGTCGCTGAACTGGACCAGTTCGACCTTGAGCCCGCGCCCGGCGGCGACTTTCCTGACCTGTTCGAGAATCTCCACATCCGGCCCCGGCACAACGCCAACGCGCACCACGGCGGGCGCATCGGCTGTCGCCCCCGCTGCTCCCGGAAACATGACCGGAGACATGACGCTTGCGGCAAGCATGGCGAGCGCGGCGCGGCGGGTTGTTCCGGCGGCGCGCGCCGCCCGGGCTGACGGATTCATACACTTCCCTCCAGTTATCTGATCTTCATGTATCTGGTCTTCAGGCATCAAGGCCCCCCGGCCCTGGGAACACCAGGGCAGCGGGAGGACCAGGAGAATGGAGCGCTTGAGGAAAACGGAGCGCTTGCGAGAGCGGGGCAAATGTCAGCCCTGGCGCAGGCGCCGGTTGAGCCGCCGCGCCAGCCAGTCGCCGATGCTCTGCACCCCCTGCACCAGCACGATCAGCACGACCACCACAGCCAGCATCACATCCGGCATGAAGCGCTGGTAGCCGTAGCGGATGCCGAGGTCGCCAAGGCCGCCGCCGCCCACGGCGCCAACCATGGCCGAGTAGCCAATCATCGACACCACCGCGAGCGTCAGCGACAGCACGATGGCGGGAATGGCCTCGGGCAGCAGCACCTTACGCACGATCTGCAGGGGCGTCGCCCCCATGGCGCGCGCCGCCTCCACCAGTCCCTGATCGACCTCGCGGATCGCCGTCTCGATCAGGCGGGCGATGAACGGCGTGGCGGCGATGGTCAGCGGCACGATCGCCGCCTTCGTGCCAATGGACGTGCCGGCGACCAGCCGGGTGAACGGAATGATCGCCACCACCAGAATAATGAACGGCGTCGAGCGCGTGGCGTTGACGACCAGGCCAAGCACCCGGTTCAGCAGCGGCGCCGCCAGCAGTTCGCCCCTGCCGCTGGTGGCGAGGAACACCCCGAGGGGAATGCCGACCAGCGTGGCGATGATCATGGCGATCGCCACCATCCAGACGGTGTCGAGGGTGGCTTCCCAAATGAGCCAGGCGATATCAGCCGACATGACCAAGCACCTCCGCGTCCAGTCCATGGCCGGCGAACCAGGCCAGCGCCAGCGTCAGCGGCGCCGGATCGGCCGGCAGGCCGAGCACCAGGGTTCCGAATGGGCGGCCAGCCACCTCATCCACCGCACCGGAAAGAATATTCACGTCCACGCCATGGGTCTTCACGAGGCCGGACACCAGCGGATCGGTGGCGATCGGGCCGCGAAACACCACGCGCACCACGGCCTGGTCGCCGGGCCGCGCATCGGCGTGCAGACGATCCGCGAGCCAGCCGGGCAACTTCTGGCCGCTGACGGCGCCAAGGAACGACCTGGTCGTCGCATGCCGCGGACGGGTGAACACGTCGTAGACATCGCCCTGCTCGACGATGCGGCCGGCGTCGAGCACGGCCACCTGGCGGGCGATGCGCGCCACCACCGACATTTCATGGGTAATCAGCAAAATGGTCAGGCCCAGTTCCGCGTTGATCGACCCCAGCAGATCGAGGATGGAGCGGGTGGTTTCGGGATCCAGCGCCGAGGTCGCCTCGTCGGACAGCAGCGCCTTGGGCCTTGTGGCGAGGGCGCGGGCAATGCCGACGCGCTGTTTTTGCCCGCCCGAGAGCTCCGCCGGATAGCGGTCGCGCTTGTCGGCGAGGCCCACCAGTTCCAGCAGCGGCTCCACCTGCTTGCGGATGTCGGCGGCGGAGACGCCGGCGATCTCCAGCGGCAGCGCCACATTGTCGTAGGCAGTGCGCGACGACAGCAGGTTAAAATGCTGGAACACCATGCCGATGGAGCGGCGCACGCCGCGCAATTCACGCTCGCCCATGCCGGCGATGTCGACGCCATCGACAATCACCTTGCCGGCGCTGGCCTTCTCCAGACCATTGACCAGACGGATCAGCGTCGACTTGCCGGCGCCGCTGCGGCCGATCACGCCAAGCACCGAGCCACGCCCCACTGACAGGTCAATGTGATCGAGCGCGACGAAAGCGTCGCCGCCGGCGCGGGGCGGATAGACCTTGCGCACGCCTTCGAAGCGCACCAGAGCATCGCCGGGCGGCAGGGACGGCGCGACGCCCCTCTCCAGCGGGGCAGTTGGCGACAACATGTTCATCCGGTCCTCGCAAAAGCCGCCTGGCGGCCGGGGCTGACGCCGTTGCGGGTAAAGGCGCGCCGCGCCTCGGGAAAAATTTCGGTGAAGCCAGCGCGCCCGGCGCATCCGCGACCTGTCCGGACCAGCGCCCCCAGGCAACGACGATTGCTCCCAAATGCAGACTGGCGCGCCGCGCGCCTGACCGCCAGAAAGGGTCGCGGCGGTCATGTGGCTGCGGCGCCCTCTAAATACACTTCATTATTTGTTATTTGTCAATAAATACATTTTAATATGTTATTTCTTGATAACGCGGTTCGCAGAATAATTTTCCCTGGCCTGGAAGCAGGCGCGCCCGCCAGGGGCGCCTGCAAGGGGACGCGCCCATCAGAGGATGTGGACCTGGATGCGCGTTTGGCCCGCGCCAAATGGCGCCGCCCGACGCTTCCGGTTAACAATGGCTGAATCGTCAGGCTGATTCCCCAAAACGGTCTTGCCGGTTGGATTGGGAGCCGGCGTGGCTCCGGTCGCCAGTTGCAATGGGAAACATTCCAGCCACAGAAACGCCATGGCGGACCTCCAGATCATGCACACCCAGCCGGGCGCTCACGACATCGCCCGGATAAACGACATAACTTCAACACCATGGACGAAATCCAGCTGCGGCGAAGGGGATTTTCCTGGCGTGGCTCCGTTGATAATGGACACCGCAGCGCCATCCGGAGCCCGCATCCGCCCCATGCCTGTCCCGCCTGTTTGTGAAAGATGTTCATGGCGTTGATCGCCCCGTCACCGTCCGTCACACGCCGCCGCCGGCATCGCGCCCTGGCGGGGCGCATGGTCGCGCTCGCCTGCGCGGCGACGCTGGCTGGCTGCGCCGTCGGCCCGGACTACAACGGCGCAAGCATGGCCCTGCCCGCCGCGTGGAGCGGCGCCGGCAAGTCCACCGCCACCAGGGCGGGAACGCCGCAACTGGCCGAATGGTGGACGCGGCTCGGCGACCCCACGCTCAACCGCCTGATTGACGGCGCCGTCGCCGGCAACCTCGATGTCGCCGCCGCCAAGGCGCGCGTGCGCGAAGCCCGCGCCAGCTATGACCAGGCCGTCGGCGCACTGTTCCCCGAGGTCAATGGCTCAGGCGCCGCCGGCCGCAGCCAGGCGGGCGCGACGCGGCCGGTCAACAATGTGCGCGGCCTCGCCAGCGCCAGCTGGGAAATCGACCTGTTCGGCGCCAATCGTCGCGCTGTGGAGGCAGCCCAATATGGTCTGGACGCTGCGACCGATGATCTGCGCAACACCCTGCTGGCGCTGATCGGCGATATCGCCTCGAATTATGTGCAGGCGCGCGGCTACCAGGCCCGCATCGCCCTGGCGCAGCGCACCGCCAGATCGCAGCGCGAAACCGAGGCCCTGACCCGCACGCGGCTGGCGGCGGGCGGCGCCACGGCGCTCGACGTCGCCAACGCCACTGGCCAGGCGGCGAGCACCGAGGCCTCGATCCCGACGCTCGAGACCGGCCTCACCCAGACCATCAACCGCCTTTCGGTGCTCTCGGGGCAGCCGCCATCCGCGCTCGCCGACGCGCTCCGAAAAATCGCCCCGATCCCCTCGCCCACATGGCGGGTGCGGACCGGCATTCCGGCCGAAGTACTGGTCAACCGGCCGGACGTGCGCCTCGCCGAGCGGCGCTTCGCCCAGGCGACGGCCCTCATCGGCCAGGCGACGGCGGCGCAGTACCCGTCCATCAGCCTGACAGGCGACATTTCCACATCGGCGGCGCGGCTCGGCGATCTGGGGCGCAATTCGTCCGTCAGCTGGGCCTTTGGCCCCACCCTGTCCGTTCCGCTGTTCAACGCCGGCAAGCTGCGCGCCGCCGTGCAGATCACCGAAGCGCAGCGCGACCAGAACTTCATCGCCTGGCAGGCCTCCGTGCTCAATGCGCTGGAAGAGGTGGAGAACGCCCTTGTCAGCCTGAACCAGGAAGGCGTGCGCATCGCCAAACTGGCCAGTTCCGCCCGCAGTTACGGGGAGGCGCTGCGCCTGTCCCGCGATCTCTATCAATCCGGCAATGTGAGCTTCCTCGACGTGCTGACCGCAGAACGCTCCGCCTACAGCGCGGAAAGCGCCCTCGTCGACAGCCGCGTCACCCGCGCGCTGGCCTGGGTGAGCCTCAACAAGGCGCTCGGCGGCGGCTGGAACGGCCTGGTTGACGCCTCCCGTCCGGTGATCGTCGACCACAACACCGGCCCCCATTTCATCAACGTCAACGGAAGCCGCCCGTGAGCCAGCCAGACATGTCGCAGCCGGCGGCGCGCAGGACGCAACCGCCGCGCTCCCGCCATCGCATCAGACAGGCGCTGGTTCTTCTGGTCCTGCTGGGGCTCGCCGCGCTGGCCTGGCGTTATCTTTTCCCGGCGAAGCCCGAGGCGCCGAAATACCTCACCTCGCCGGTGACGCGCGGCGACGTGGATGAAACCGTACTCGCCACCGGCACGCTGAAGCCGGCGCGACTGGTCGCCGTCGGCGCCCAGGTCAGCGGCCGCGTGCTTTCGGTGAAGTTCAAGGTGGGCGACCGGGTGAAGAAGGGCGATCTGGTCGCCCAGATCGACTCGATCACCCAGGAAAACAAGCTGCGCACCGCCGAGGCTGACCTCGCCCGCCTGCGCGCCCAGCGCGACGAGAAAATCGCGACCCTGAAGCTCTACGAGCAGAACCTGGCGCGCCAGCAGACAATGGTCGCCCGCAACGCCGTGTCGCGCATCGACTACGACACGGCCGTGGCCAATGTGGACACGACAAAGGCGCAGATCGCCGCCCTGGAGGCGCAGATCCTCTCCGGCAAGGTGGCCGTGGACGACGCCCGCGCCAACCTCGGCTACACCCGCATCAGCGCGCCGATCGACGGCACGGTGCTGGCGGTGGTCACCCAGGAAGGCCAGACGGTCAGCTCGATCCAGACCGCGCCCACCATCGTGATCCTCGGCCAGCTCGACACCATGACCGTGAACGCCGAGATTTCGGAAGCGGATGTGGTCAAGGTGCGCCCGGGCCAGAAGGTGCAGTTCTCGATCATCGGCGCGCCGGACCGACGCTATGACGCCACGCTGGAATCGATTGATCCAGCCCCGGATTCCATCCGTTCCGACGAGAGCATCACCACCTCCAGCTCCGCCTCATCGTCCAGTACGTCCAACACCGCGATCTACTATAATGGCGTCTTCAACGTGCCCAATCCGGACGGCAGCCTGCGCACCTATATGACGGCCAACGCCCATATCGTGCTGGGCCAGGCAAAGGGCGTGCTGACGATCCCCTCCGCAGCCATTCACGGCTCGGCGGAGCGCGGCTTCGTCGTGCGGGTGCTGGACATGGACGGCGCCGTGGAGCGCCGGCGCGTGAAGATCGGCCTGAACGACAAGGTCACCGCCGAGGTGCGCGAAGGCCTGAAGGAAGGCGAACTGGTCATCGCCGGCGACGGCGCGGGCGCTACAGCCGCGCGCCAGGGCGGCCCTGGCGGCCCCGGCGCCCGTCGCCGCCCGCCCATGGGGCTGTGAGATGGCGCGCGATGCGGCGGACACAGCCGGAGCGCTGATCCAGCTGACCAGGCTGCGCCGGGAGTATCCATCCGGCGACGGCGTGCTCGCGGTGCTGAAGGACGTCGATCTCACCATCGCCGCAGGCGAGATGGTGGCGATTGTCGGCGCCTCCGGCTCCGGCAAATCGACGCTGATGAACATCCTGGGCTGCCTCGACACGCCTACCTCCGGCAGCTACCGCATCTCCGGGCGCGAAACCGCCGCCCTGGCGCCGGATGAGCTGGCCCAGCTGCGTCGCGAGCACTTCGGCTTCATTTTCCAGCGCTACAACCTGCTGCCGGAGCTGACCGCCGAGGGCAATGTCGAGGTGCCGGCCATCTACGCCGGCCGCACGCCGGCGGCGCGGCGCGAGCGGGCCGCGGCGCTGCTGCAGCGGCTCGGCATGGAAGACCGCCTTGAGCATCGCCCGAGCCAGCTTTCCGGCGGCCAGCAGCAGCGCGTCTCCATCGCCCGCGCCCTGATGAACGGCGGCGAGGTCATCCTGGCCGACGAACCCACCGGCGCCCTCGACAGCCACAGCGGCCAGGAAGTGCTGCGCATTCTCGATGAGCTGCACGCCGAGGGCAAAACCGTCATCATCGTCACCCACGACATGGGGGTGGCGCGCCGGGCCGAACGCATCATCGAGATCAGCGACGGCGTCATTCTCTCCGATACGCGCAATGACGCGCGCCGCGATGCGCCCGCCGCGCCGGCGCCGGCGGGCGCCCGGCTGGAGGCGCGCAGCGCCCCGCCCGGCCGCGCCATGTCGCCCCTGCGCGCCGCCGCCAGCCGGCTGGGCGAAGCTTTTCGCATGGCGGTGCTGGCCATGGCCGCCCATCGCCTGCGCGCCTTCCTCACCATGCTCGGCATCATCATCGGCATCGCCTCGGTGGTATGCGTGGTGGCGCTCGGCGAAGGTTCGCGCCAGAAGGTGCTCGCCAACATTTCCGGCCTTGGCACCAATACGCTGGAGATTTTCGCCGGCCGCAGCTTCGGCGACACCCGCTCCGGCAAAGTCACCACGCTGGTGGTCGACGACGCGGAACAACTCGCCCGCCAGCATTATGTGGCGGCGGTGACGCCCACAGTCTCCTCGTCGCAGAACACCCGCTTTGGCTCCTCCGAGGCCAGCGCCCTCATCAATGGCGTCAACGAGCAATACTTCGCCGCCAAGGGCGCGAAACTGGTGGAGGGCGCGCTGTTTGACGCCGGCGCGGTGCGCACCTACGCCCAGGACGCGGTGATCGACGAGAACACCAGAACAGCCCTGTTCAAGGACTTTGGCCGCAGCCCGGTCGGCCAGGTCATCATCGCCGGCAAAACGCCGCTGCGGGTGGTGGGCGTGGTCGCCCGCCAGCAGGGGGGCTTCGGCTCGTCGCAAAACCCGTCGATCTTCGCGCCATACACCACCGTGCAGGCGCGCATTGTCGGCGGCCATTCGCTGCGCAGCATCACCGTGCGGGTGCGCGATGACATCAGCACCGACCTGGCCGAAAAGGCGGTGACCGAATTCCTCGAGCGCCGCCACGGCCAGCAGGACTTCTTCATCATCAACACCGACGACATCCGCCAGACCATCACGGCGACGACGCAGACCCTCACCCTGCTGATCGCCGCCATCGCGGTGATCTCGCTGATCGTCGGCGGCATTGGCGTGATGAACATCATGCTGGTGTCGGTGTCGGAGCGCGTCGCGGAGATCGGCGTGCGCATGGCGGTCGGGGCGCGCCAGAGCGACATCCTGCAACAGTTTCTCATCGAGGCGGTGCTGGTGTGCCTGATCGGCGGCGTGCTCGGCATCTCGCTGGCGCTCGGCTTTGGCGCCGTGTTCGCGCGGTTCAGCTCGGATTTCCAGCTGATCTATTCAACCAGTTCGATTATCGCCGCCGTCGCCGTCTCGTCGATCATCGGCATCGTCTTCGGCTGGCTGCCGGCCCGCAACGCCTCCCGGCTGAACCCGGTGACGGCGCTGGCGCAAGCCTGATGTATGATGAACAGGAACGGCGATTTGCGGAGGCCATCATGACGGACGAGCCGGCCGGGCCCGGATTTGCTGGCGCGCCCCCTGGCGCGACGACCGATACGCCCGCCGATGCGACGGAAGCGCCGGACCTCCTGCGCGCTCCCGCCGGCCCGTTTTCGCGGGAGGATCGGGAGGCGCTGTGGCGCGCCATCACGGGCCGCCGCGACGTGCGCAACGAGTTCGCCGCGCGGCCGGTGCCGGACGACGCGCTGGCCCGCATCCTGACTGCGGCCCATTGCGCTCCGTCGGTGGGCCTGTCGCAGCCGTGGAATTTCGTCGTGGTGCGCGATGCGGCCAAACGGCGCGAGGTGCATGAACTGTTCAGCCGCGCCAACGCCGAAGCCGCCAACCTGTTCGATGGCTCCCGTCAGGCGCTGTATCGCAGCCTGAAGCTGGAGGGCATTCTCACAGCGCCGCTCGGCATTTGCGTCACCTGCGACCGCACGCGCGGCGGCCGCGTCGTGCTCGGCCGCACCCACCAGCCGGACGTTGATCTGTACAGCGTCGCCTGCGCCATCCAGAACCTGTGGCTGGCGGCGCGGGCCGAAGGCCTCGGCGTTGGCTGGGTCAGCATTTTCGATACGGAAGAACTGAAGCCGCTGCTCGGCATCCCGTCGCATATCGTCGTCATGGCCTGGCTGTGCGTCGGCTATGTGGACGAGCTGTTCACCTCGCCGGAACTGGAGGCCCGCCGCTGGGCGCGCCGCCTGCCGCTGGAAGAGCTGGTGTTCAATGGAGCCTGGGGCGAACCCGCTGGCGACCTCGCCCCCGCCCTGCGCGCCGCCGCGCGGGATCAGGGACAGGCAAAGGGCTGACGCCGCTCCCCCAGCGCTCCAACGGCCATGTCACGGCGATGCAACGCCATGTCGCGGCCACGAGAACCGCCGCTCCCTTGCGCTTCCGCCGTCCCACCCTCCGCCTCTCCCCCTCCGCCGTCATGCCCGCACTTGATGCGGGCATCCACGCCTTTGCCGCCTCATCTGGGAGGCGACGGCAGGCGCGGGCCGGCGTGGATGGCCGGAACAAGCCCGGCCATGACGGGTGGAAGAGGCGAGAGACGGCGGGAGCAGGCAAGCGGACGTAAACGCAACAGCCCGCGGGCGCGCCCCCGCCTGATGAACGCCTTCACCAGCGGACCCACCGGGCGTCTCAGAACGCCGGCAAAATCGCCCCGTTGAATTTCTGCGTGATGTATTGGCGCACCGGCTCCGAGCGGTAGGCGGCGATGTATTGCCGGATTGCCGGATCGTCCCTGCGATCGGCGCGCGCGGCGAACACCAGCACCCAGTCATTGTCAGCCCCTTCGGCCTTCAGGGCGTCCTTCAGCTTGAGCCCGGCAAGATGGGCGTAATTGCTGGAGACCCAGGCCACGTCCACGTCATCGAGCGAACGCGCCAGTTGCGCCGCGTCGATCTCGCGGAACGTCAGCTTTTTCGGGTTGTCGACGATATCCCGGATCGTGGCGTTGACCCCGGCGCCGTCACGCAATCTGATCAGCCCCGCCTGCTGGACAAGAAACAGCGCCCGGGCGCCGTTGGACGGGTCGTTGGGCAGGGCGATGCTGGCGCCGTCCGGGATGCTCGCCAGCGATTTGTGCCTTGCCGAATACAGGCCGGCCGGCACGGCGATGGCGGCGTCCAGCGGCACGATGTCATAGCCGCGCGCCTTCACCTGGGCGGCGAGATAGGGCCGGTGCTGGAAGGCGTTGAAGTCGATATCGCCGGATTGCACGGCGGCGTTCGGCAGGTTCCAGTCCGAGAATTCGATGACCTCGACCTTGACGCCGTCCTTCGCGGCCAGCTTCGCCGCCTCGCGCAGGATATCGCCATAGGGCCCGGCGGAAACGCCGACCTTCAGGGTCTTCCGCAAGGTTTCCTGGGCGGCCTGCGCGGCGCCAGTTGCGAACGCCAGCCCAAAACCCAGTCCAAAAACCAGCGCTGGCAGCGCCACCCGGCGCGACAGCCGCCGCCAGGGCGCTCCAGATGCATTGCGGCTTCTCATGGCTGTTTCCCTCATCACATTTTCCGGTAACCGACCCGGCAGCGCCGGCCTGTCCGGATCGCGCAAAGTCTGTCTGCCATGAGGTTATGGAGCGTGGCGCCGGGCCGGCAACAGCGCCGGAACAGTTTGAAACAACCTGCTCCTGAAAGCCGGAGGCGCTCCTGTTTGCAGCGAAATTCAGCGCAATTTCCGGAAAAATATTCTCCGCCCGCGTCCCGCTGGCCAGGTGATCGCCTGACCTGGCCGCGCGGCCAGGTCAGTTCAGGCCCGCCGCGTCCAGGCGTTGACGCGCGTCATCGCCTGTGACAGTCTCCGGCCATGATCCACGCCACTGGCCTCACGCTTCGACTTTCCGGCCCGTCCTTCTGAGGAAGGCGGGGTTTGTCGCGTGTCATGTAAAGCGCCAGTGGATTGTGTGATGTTTCCCGAAAATTGTATCTGGTCGACCGCCGCCGTTGCTGGCGTCATGAGCCATGCCTTGTGCAACCACGGCTTGAGCAACAACCTCCCGGACAGCAATATCCTGGACCTGCGTGCTTTCGCGCCCCGACTTTCCGGCGGTCGCCGGGACTGACGGCTGCCCGGCGGCTGTAGCAACGGAGCGGACGGTTCATCGTCCCGGCTTCGAGGCCCGCACGCTTCTTCCATGATTTCTGAATTTTTGACGCGCGCGCGTGCTGGAATTGCGCCGGAACCTGGCGCCGCCGCCCCGTCTGTCACCGGATGACGACCCATGCTGAACAACCCGCAGAGCAAATATCAGCCCTACGCGCCGGGCTTTGACCTGAACAACCGCCAGTGGCCGTCAAAGCGCATCACGAAGGCGCCGCGCTGGCTGTCGAGCGACCTGCGCGACGGCAACCAGTCGCTGGCCAACCCGATGAACGTCGAGAAGAAGACCCGGTTTTACAACACCCTGGTCGACATCGGCTTCAAGGAAATCGAAGTCGGCTTTGCCTCGGCCTCGCAGACCGATTTCGACTTCGTGCGCAGCCTGATCGACAACAACATGATCCCGCCGGACGTCACCATCCAGGTGCTGACCCAGTCGCGCGAGGACCTGATCAGCCGCACATTCGAGGCGCTGGAAGGCGCCCACAGCGCCATCGTCCATCTGTACAACGCCATCGCGCCGCTGTTCCGCCGCGTGGTGTTCGGCATGGAGAAGCAACAGATCATCGACCTGGCCATCGCTGGCGTCGCCCAGATGAAGGCGGAAGCGGCGAAGCGGCCGGAAACCCGCTGGACCTTCGAATATTCGCCCGAAACCTTCAGCATGGCCGAGCCGGAATTCGCCCTGGAGATCTGCGAGCGCGTGCTGGACGTGCTGCAGCCGACGCCGGACAACAAGGTGATCCTGAACCTGCCGGCGACGGTCGAGGTTGCCCTGCCCAATGTCTACGCCGACCAGATCGAATGGTTCTGCCAGCGGATTTCGCGCCGCGACAGCGTCGTCATCTCGGTGCATCCGCACAATGATCGCGGCACCGGCGTCGCGGCGGCGGAACTGGCCCTGCTGGCCGGCGCGGACCGCGTCGAGGGCTGCCTGTTCGGCAATGGCGAGCGCACCGGCAACGTCGACCTGGTGACCCTGGCCATGAACATGTACACCCAGGGCGTCGATCCGGAGCTGCGCTTCGAGGACATGCGCGCCGTGGTGAAAACCGCCGAGCATTGCAATGAACTGCCGGTGCACCCGCGGCACCCTTATGCCGGCGAACTGGTGTTCACCGCTTTCTCCGGCTCGCATCAGGACGCCATCAAGAAGGGCTTCGACGCCCACGCGAAGCGCAACGACGGCGTCTGGGAAATGCCCTATCTGGCGCTGGACCCGGCCGACATCGGCGAGAGCTATGAGGCGGTGATTCGCGTCAACAGCCAGTCCGGCAAGGGCGGCGTCGCCTGGGTGCTGGAGCAGGATCACGGCCTGAAGCTGCCGCGCCGCCTGCAGGTGGACATGAGCCGCCGCGTCCAGGCCCGCGCCGACGAGACGGCCCGCGAGATGACCTCCGCCGACATCTGGGAGATCTTCCAGGACGCCTACCGTCTGGACGGCCCACAGCGTTACGAACTGGTTGAATATGAAGGCGGCGGCGTGCGCCGGGGCGGCGGCGAGCGCGCCTTCACCGGCCGCATCCGCGTCGATGGCGAGGAAATCCAGATCGCCGGGCGCGGCAACGGCCTGATTTCCAGCGCGGTGGACGCCATCAACGCCCGCTTTGGCACCGGCATCGAGGTGGTCAATTACGACGAGCACGCCCTGCGGCGCGGCGCCGACTCCCAGGCGGCGGCTTATGTCGAATGCCGCACGGCGGACGATCGCAGCGTGTTCGGCGTCGGCGTCGACCCAGACGTGGCCACCGCCTCGCTGAAGGCGCTGGTCAGCGCGCTGAACGGCGCGCAATAACCAGAAGAAATCCCGGATCTTCCGGACCGGCGCGATGCAGATCGCGCCGGTTTTGCTTTTTGGAACAGCGCGCATGGCGGAACGGCGCCATGCTCCATATGCTGGAGCCTGATCGCCGGATTTGCGCCGGCAGATTTGAAAGCAGCCCCCGGAGTGTGCGACCGGGGCCGGGGCGCCACAGTCAGCGTCGACCAGAGGCCATCCCCCGATGACCTCCACCGACAACGGGATGCACGCCATGACCGACGCCCGCAACATCGACAACGCCCACAGGGACATCGCGCCCGGCGCATCCGACGGAGTCGCCGATGGAGCCAATGATGACGCCCGCTGGCGCGCCGTGCTGGCCCGCGACGCGGCCGAAGACGGCGCCTTCGTCTATGCGGTGCGGACCACGGGCGTTTACTGCCGCCCCTCCTGCCCCTCCCGTCACGCCCGGCGGGAAAACATGCGCTTTTTCGCCGACGGCCCGGCGGCGGAAGCGGCCGGTTTCCGCCCCTGCCTTCGCTGCCGCCCCGACGGCCCTTCCCTGGCGGAGCGCCACGCGACGGCGATTGCCCGCGCCTGCCGGCTGATCGCCGGAAGCGAAACGCCGCTGACCGTCGCGCGGCTGGCCGCTGCGGTCGGCATGAGCCCCTTTGCCTTTCACCGGCGCTTCAGGGCCATCACCGGCGTGACGCCGGTTGCCTGGCGCGCCGGCCTGCAGGCGCAGAAGATGCGTGAGGGCCTCGGCGCCAGCAGCGGCGTCACGGAGGCGATTTACGACGCCGGTTTCGGCTCCAGCAGCCGCTTCTATGAGAAATCAGGCGCGATGCTGGGCATGACGCCGACGGCCTTCCGCAAGGGCGGCAAGGACGAGCGCATCCGCTTCTGCATCGCCCGATGCACGCTGGGCGCATTGCTGGTCGGCGCCAGCGACCGGGGCGTCTGCGCCATCAGCATGGGCGATGACCCGGAGGCGCTGATCCGCGCCTTCCAGGACCGCTTCCCCAACGCCGCCCTCGTCGGCGACGATCCGGATTTCGGCGCCCTGGTCGCCCGCGTCGTCGCCCTGGTCGAGAACCCGTCCGCGCCGGTCGACCTGCCGCTGGACATGCGCGGCACGGCCTTCCAGCAGCGGGTCTGGCAAGCGTTGCGCACGATTCCGGCCGGCGAGACGGCCACCTACGCCGACATCGCCCGCCACATCGGCCAGCCCAGGGCCGTGCGGGCCGTGGCCCAGGCCTGCAGCGCCAATCCGGTGGCGGTGGCGACGCCTTGCCATCGCATTATCCGCACCGATGGCGATGTCTCTGGCTATCGTTGGGGCGTGGCGCGCAAGCAGACCCTGCTGGCGCGCGAGCGCGAGGCGATGGCGGCGGAAGCCCGCGCCGGCCAGGGCCGCCAGCGGCATGCCGCGCGCGGCGCGGCGGACGGGACATGCAGAAAAAACGTATATTAAACAAATTGATAATGACAATCCCCGTCTGATCGCGCTTGTCTTCCATCCGCCAGCACGGGCGGGCAACCAGGACCGGCAGCGGAGACGGGCAGCCCGCGTTGCCTGCCCCCGCGGCCCGCCCCTGATATTTGACTCTTGTGCTTGACTCAGGCCCGGCAGGCGGCGCTATAAAGAACAAATGGAGAACAATTTCGCTTCATATCCGCCCGAAACACCGGCGCTGGAGGCCCGCCAGCCCGCGCGCCGTCTTGCGCCAGGCAGGCAGGCCGGCGGCGACAGGCGCCTGCATGACGCGCAGGCGCGGGACGGCGCCCTGGCCCGGCTGAAAGCGGACATGGCCCTGCGCCACGCCACAACATCGACGCCCGCAACCACCCCGTCATGGCGCCAGGCTGACCACGTTCGCCAGGGCGGGGCGGGTTCTGGCGAAGCGTTTTCTGGCGAAGCAATTGCTGTTGAAGCAATTTCTGGCGCAGCGCTGCCCGGCGGAACGGGCGTCGATCCACGCCAGATCCATTCGCCAGCCGCCAGGGACGGCGGCATGACCAGCCCAGAGATGACGCACCCAAGCATGGCTCCCTCTGGCATGCCTCCCTCCAGCCTGGCCACATATGATCCGGCCCCGCGCGACGGCCATCCGGCCTGGCTGCATCCAGGGGCCCTGCACGACATCTTCGCCGCCAGCGCCGCCGATGGCCCCACCGCCCACGGTTTCGCCATCGGCCACGCCATCCGCATCGCCGCGGGGCGGCCGGTGGTGTGGGCGTTTCACGACATGGCCGGGCGGGAGCTTGGCCGCCCTCATGGCGAGGGGCTCGCGGATCTGGGGCTCGACCCAGGCGACCTGCTGCTGGTCCGCGCCCGCACGGTTCCAGAATTGCTGGGCGCCGCCGAGGAGGCCGCCCGCCACAGGGCCGTCGGCATCGTCATCATCAGCGCCTGGGGCGCGGCCAAGGCGTTCGATCTCACCGCCAGCCGCCGCCTCGCCCTCGTCGCGGCGCGCAGCGGCGTCGCCATCCTGTGCGTGCGCATCGCGGCGGACCCGGTCCCCGGCGCGGCCTGGAGCCGCTGGCTGGTGCGGGCGGCCGCCTCGCGCCGGCTGGAAGGCGGCGCCCCAGGCCATCCCGCCTTCTCCATCACCCTGCTGCGCCATCGCGGCGGCGCAGTCCCCGCCACATGGATACTGGAGTGGGATCGTGCGCAACGGACGTTTCGCGAGCACATCTTCAGATAACGCCGCCGCCACGCTTTGGCAGGACGATGCGGCGGGCGAAAGCGGCAGAACGCGCCTTCGCGCGGCCGACGCCGCCCGCCACCATGGGCAACGCCCTGCCCGGCGCCGCTATCTGGCCCTGTGGTTTCCATTTCTGCCGGCGGACCGCCTGCGACGCCAGAGTGGCGGGGCAGCCGCGCCCGAAGCTGGCAAGCTTCAGGATAGCAAGCCTGGAGATGGCAAACCACGAGATGGCAAGCCCGGCGACGGGGCAACGGGCGATGCCCGTCAGGCCGCGCCGCCGCTGGTCTTCGTCGCTCCGGTCAAGGGCGCCATGCGTCTCGCCGCCGTTTCACCGGAAGCGCTGGGCGCCGGCCTGCGGCCCCGGATGACGCTGGCCGATGCCCGCGCCCTGTTGCCGGCCCTGCGCGCCGCGCCGGCGCGGCCGGACCTGGACGACGCCCTGCTGGCCCGCCTGCGCGATGATTTCGAGCGGTTCACCCCGTTGCTGGCCATTGATCCGCCGCACGGCCTGGTGCTGGACGTGACCGGCTGCGCCCATCTGGCGGGCGGCGAAGCGCCGCTGGCCGCCCGGGTGCGCCAGCGCGCCCGCGCCGCCGGTCTGCACGTGCATTGCGCCCTGGCGGCGACCCCCCAGGCCGCCCGCGCCCTGGCCCGCTTCACCCTGGCCGCCAGGGATGCGCCGCTGATCGTGGCGGAGGGAGACGACCGCGCCGTTACCGCCCGCCTGCCCATCGCCGCGCTGGAACTGTCCGAACGTCACCATATGACGTTGCACCGCGCCGGGCTGAAGCGGCTTGGCCAGATCATCGATCGCGACAGCGTCAGTCTCGCCTCCCGCTTCGGCGCAGGCTTCCCGGCGCGGCTGGCCCGCATCACCGGCGCTGAAGATACCCGCATCACGCCGGAGCGGCCCTTGCCGCCATGCGTCATTGACCGCATCCTGGCCGAGCCGGTGGCCCGCCAGGAGCATGTGGCGACGCTGCTCACCGGCCTGCTGCAGGAGGCCGCGCAACGCCTCGAACGCGCCGGGCTGGGCGGGCTGCGCTTCACCGCCCTGTTCTACCGGACAGATGGCGTGACGCGCGCTGTCACCGTGGCCACCAGCCAGCCGACGCGTGACCCGGCGCTTGTCGGCCTGCTGTTGCGCGAACGGCTGAACGCCCTGGACGATCCGCTGGACCCGGGATTCGGCTTTGATCAGATCCGCCTCAACGTCAGCGAAACCACGTCATTGCAGACGGCGCAGTCTGGTTTTTCTGAAGATATAATGCCGGCTAATTATAAACACAAAGCCGACCAGGAAGATATCAGCCGCCTGGCGGACCGGCTGGCGGCGCGGCTGGGGCCGGAAGCCGTGCTGAAGCTGGTTCCAGGCGGCTCGCATCTGCCGGAGCGGGCGGCTGCATTGCGCCCGGCGCGCCTTGCCAGCGTGGACGCCAGCTGGCGCGCCTTCTCGCCCGAAGATCCGCCAGTGCGGCCGCTGCACCTGTTCCGCACGCCGCAGCCGGTGGATGCCCTGGACGAGGCGCCAGATGGCTATCCGCTGCGCTTTCGCTGGCGCCGCATGGCGCACGATGTCACGGCGGCGGAGGGACCGGAGCGGCTGTCGCCGGAATGGTGGCGGACATGGCCAGCGCCCGCCGCCCCACAACAGGACGCCACCCCGCCTGATGACATCGATGTCCTCCACTGCGAACGCGATTACTACCGGATCGAGGACCGCGAGGGACGACGTTTCTGGCTGTTCCGTCCCGGCAGCGCTGGCGCGCCAACGCCGCGCTGGTTCATCCACGGCCTGTTCACATGAGCCACGACGCCCCGCGCCCCGCCGCATACGCCGAACTGGCGGCGACCAGCAATTTCTCGTTCCTGCGCGGTGCCTCGCACCCGCGCGATCTGGTGCTGGCCGCCATATTGCAGGGGCAGCGCGGCCTTGGCGTGGCTGACCGCAACACCGTTGCCGGCGTTGTGCGCGCCTGGAGCGCGCTCCGGTCCCTGCGCGAGGAAGGCCTCGACGCCGCCACCACATCGGAGGACCTGGCCGGTGATCCGGCTCTGGCCACAGCAATCCGCCAGCGCGCCGCCGCCTTCCATCTCATCACCGGCGCCCGGCTGGCCTTCAGCGACGGCGCGCCGGATGTGCTGGCCTATCCGGAAAATCTTGCCGGCTGGAGCCGTCTGACCCGGCTGCTGACCCTGGGCTCCCGGCGCACCCGCAAGGGCGGCTGCGACCTGACGCTCGACGATTTGCTGGCCGACATTCGCGATTTGCAGCTGATCGTTATGCCGCCGGCGCGATTGGGGGAACTGACGCAGCCGCTGCAGCGGATCGCCGAAGCGGCCCCTGGCGCCGTATGGCTGGGCGCCTGCATGTGGCGGCGCGGCGACGACCGGCGCCGGCTGTTCCGCCTGCGCGACATGGCGGCGCGCGCCGGCGCGCGATTGCTGGCGGTCAATGACGTGCTTTATCACGCGCCGGGGCAACGCGACCTGCATGACATCATCACCTGCATCCGCGAGAAAACCACCGTCGCGGCGGCGGGCCGGCTGCTGGAAATCAACGCCGAACGCTGGCTGAAAGCGCCGGACGCGATGGCGCGCCTGTTTCAGGACGCCCCCGACGCCATCGCCGCCACCGGCGATTTTCTGCAACGCATTCACTTCGACCTGTCGCAGATTGCCTACCAATATCCCGACGAGCCGGTTCCGCAAGGATATGAGCCCCAGGGCTGGCTGGAAGAACTGGTGCGAAGGAAGGTGCAAACCCTTTATCCGCAAGGCGCGACGGAAAAGGTGCAACGTCTGTTGCACGAAGAGCTGACGCTCATCGCTGAACTGCGCTTCGCGCCCTATTTCCTCACCGTCCATGACATTGTGCAGGAGGCGCGGCGGCGCGACATTCTCTGTCAGGGGCGCGGCTCGGCCGCCAACTCCGCCGTCTGTTACGTGCTCGGCATTACCAGCGTCGACCCGGACAAGCATGAGCTGCTGTTCGCCCGCTTCCTCTCCTCCGACCGGGGCGAGCCGCCAGACATCGACGTGGACTTCGAGCATGAGCGCCGCGAAGAAATCATCCAGTATATTTATGAGCGCTATGGCCGCCATCGCGCCGGCATCGCCGCTACGGTCATCCGCTACCGGCCGCGCAGCGCCATTCGCGAAGTCGGCAAAGCGCTGGGGCTGACGGAGGACGTCACCGCCCGCATCGCCGGCAGCCAGTGGGGCAGCTACGGCGAAAACATTCCCGACAGCCACATCGCCCAGGCCGGGCTCGACGCCGGCAATCCCGCCATCCGCCGCGCCGTGGCGCTGGCCACGCGGCTGATCGGCTTCCCCCGGCACCTGTCACAGCACGTTGGCGGCTTCATCCTGACCCGCGACCGGCTGGATGATCTGGTGCCCATCGGCAACGCCGCCATGGCCGAACGCACCTTCATCGAATGGGACAAGGACGACATCGACGCCCTGCGCCTGCTCAAGGTCGACGTGCTGGCGCTCGGCATGCTCACCTGCATCCGCAAGGCGTTCGACCTGCTCCGCCAGCACAGGGGCGAGGCGCATGATCTGGCCAGCGTCGCCCTGACCAGCGAACAGGAGGCCGGCGCGCCGGTCTACGCCATGCTGAAAACCGGCGATTCCATCGGCGTTTTTCAGGTGGAGAGCCGGGCGCAGATCAACATGCTGCCGCGCCTGAAGCCGGAGAGGTTTTACGATCTGGTGATCCAGGTGGCGATCGTCCGCCCCGGGCCGATCCAGGGCGACATGGTGCACCCCTATCTGCGTCGCCGCGCCGGCGTTGAGACGGTTGATTATCCTTCGCCGCTCCCGCCGCATCCCCCCAACGAATTGCGCGGCGTCCTGGAGCGAACGAAAGGCGTGCCGCTGTTTCAGGAGCAGGCCATGCAGGTCGCCATGGTCGCCGCCGGCTTCAGCGGCGCCCAGGCCAATGGCCTGCGCAAGGCCATGGGCACATTTCGCGGCGACGGCACGCTGCACCGCTATGAAACGCTGATGGTCGGGGGGATGACGGCGCGCGGCTACGACCGGGATTTCGCCGAACGCTGCTTCGCCCAGATCAGGGGCTTCGGCTCCTATGGCTTTCCCGAAAGCCATGCCGCCGCCTTCGCCCTGCTGGTCTACGTTTCAGCCTGGATCAAGTGCTACCATCCGGCGGCCTTCGCCTGCGCCCTGCTCAACAGCCAGCCCATGGGATTCTATGGACCAGCCCAGATCATCGGCAACGCCAAAGACAATGGCGTCACCGTGCTGGCGGTCGATGTGGCGCACAGCCATTGGGACAACACCCTGGAGGCCATGGAAAGCGGCCTGGCCCTGCGCCTCGGCTTTCGCCAGATCGACGGCTTCCGCCAGGAATGGGCCGACGCCATCGTGAGGTTCCAGGCTGAACAGAGCGCCATCCGGGCCGGAGCATCGCCAGCCGGACCAGCCGCAATGCGCCAGAACAGCAACAATCCGCCGCCAGACATGCAGATGCTCCAGCAGCGCGCCCTGTTGCCTCGTCAGGCTATCCTGCGGCTGGCGGAAGCCGACGCCTTTCGCTCCATGGGGCTGGACCGGCGCGCGGCCCTGTGGGCGGCGCAGCGACTGCCCGACGATGCGCCGCTTCCCCTGTTCCTCGCCATGGCGACGCCGGAGCAGGCGGAAGAAGTCACCCAGCGCTTGCCCCAGATGACCCTGGGCGAACACGTCGCCGCCGACTACCAGACGTTGCGCCTGTCGCTCAAAGCCCATCCCATGCAGATCCTGCGCCCGCTGCTGGCGCAAAGCCTGACCTGCGATCAATGCAATAACAGCCGTCAGGGGGTCTGGGTGTGCGTCACCGGCGTGGTGCTGGTGCGCCAGCGCCCCGGAACCGGAAATGCCATCTTTATTACCCTGGAGGACGAAACCGGCGTCATCAATGCCGTGCTCTGGGCCAGCATGTTCGCGCGGTTCCGTCGGGCAGTCATGAGCGCGCGCGTGATGGAAATTTCCGGCGTGATCGAGCGCAGCCCGGAGCACGTGGTGCATTTGATGGCAAAGCACATCACCGACAGAAGCGAACTGCTCGGTCACCTCAGCGGCGACATCCGGACAGACGGCCCGGACGCCACCCTGATGCATCGTCATCCGCGCGATATCCGGATCCTGCCCGGCTCCCGGGACTTTCACTGAAGGCTGCGGGCAAAACGGAATCGGAAGCCAAGTTCTAGCCCCAGAACGCAAAAACCCGCCGCGGTTGCGACGGGTTGTTTTATCCTGGTTGCGGGGGCTGGATTTGAACCAGCGACCTTCAGGTTATGAGCCTGACGAGCTACCGGGCTGCTCCACCCCGCGTCAACTTTTGTGGAAGCTTTGAGGTGCATCCCGGTTATTTTGGGTTGCCAGTTCCGCTTCGCATCACAGGGCGGCTGCTCCACCCCGCGTCAACTTTGTCACTTGAGTGTGTCAGGTCTTCGGTCCCTTTGCAGGGAA